>JAYVPD010000224.1:0-14662 GCA_043757515.1 Pseudobdellovibrionaceae bacterium | reverse complement strand
TACAAATCTTCGAACTTTTTTTATGACGCTGGTTCGAACAGCTTGGAAATTGGTAGGAACTCTGGAAACTCAAAAAACACCATTGTTTTATGAGCTTACAAAAAGCACCCTACCAAATCCTACCATGTCATGCAAGGTTAGCTTTTCCGAGCGCCAATTTGATAAATCTGCGCATCTGAAGTCTGCGGCAACTTATAACCAAGGTCATTCGTGGCCCCTTTTACATCGACACCGGCAAGTCTTAAGTAAACATTAGTTGTTTTGATCTCGGTATGTCCAACGATTGCCATGACGCGGGCTAGAGAAACACCACGAGACAGTAAATTCGTGATGAATGTTGCTCGCAGGTCATGAAACTTAATCGGCGTAATACCAACACTTAAACAAAACTCTTTGATTACTTTTGCTTGGTCTCCGTGCTCCCATTCAGTTGGCTGCGGAAGTAGCAAAGCGCTATTATTTTGATTCTGAAGTTTTCGTTCTTTCAAAAATAAAATGAAGTCTTCACTAATCGGTACAACTCTATTTTTACGACTCTTTGTTGGGGTTATTCCAGTTTTATTCGTCCACTGCTTTGTAACCGAAATTGTCTTTGCTTCAAGATCAATGTCTGACCACGTTAGAGCTTTCAATTCGCCTGAGCGCATACCAGTCATTAAAGCAGTAACCCAAATTGGATAAAATGGATGACCAACTTCATTAGCCTTTTTCAAAAGAATTTCTGCCTCTTGATTTGTTAGAACTAGCTTTGTTGTTTCTGAGCACTTAACCGACATTCCTTGCGCAGGATTTCGATCAAGATGACCTTCTTCAACAGCGACTTGCAAAGTTCGCTTAATTTGTTTTAGCAAATTTTTTCTCGTGTTGTCAGATAACTCCGAAGCCACTTGGTAAACAACTTCATGAATATCGCTTCTAGAAAGTTCAATTAAACTTTTTTTCGCCCAACTCTTGAATGTCCACTTAAAAAGATTTTTTTCATAAGCGTAAACAGTCGAGTAGGCAGAAGTAGTCTTCATTTTTTCCAAACAGGTTTTAACCCATTCGGGCCAAAATAGTGATGACCCCTGCTTTGCTATTGATTCAATTTCTTTTTTTAATTGAAACTCTGCCTCTTCTGCTTTTCTTTCTGATAGTAGACCTTGCCTACAGCGATAAACCTGCTTACCAAGAGAGTCTCTCATTTTTACTTCAACTTTAAAATATTTCTTTCCGTCTTTAATATAAGATTTGATTGCCATAACTTAAACTCCTTTTTTCAAAAGATATTTCAAGTCAGCAACATCAAATCGCAGAAGCTTACCAAACTTTAAAAATTTTATTTCACCGCGACAAACTTTAATTCTTAAAGCGTTCTGTGAAATACTTAAAAAATCGGCCGCTTCTAAAGTCGAAAGAAATCTGCATCCTATTTTTTTGTCAAAGATTTTAGTTGAATTTTCAACTAATTTTTCAGATTTTAGTTTCATACAATCTCCTCTAAAAAACAAGTCTGAATTGGTATTTGAATTAAATACTATTGAGATATTTTTTCAAAAATTTAAACCTCGCTATTGTCGTTTTTATCTGTACCAGATTCGTTTTTGGATTTTCTTACGCGCTGTTTTCTAGTTGTTTTTATGCTTATGGAGTCTGAGTTACTAGATGCAGATTCAGCATTTTTAATGACGCCCATTTCAAGACTGCGCAGTTCTCGCTGTAACTGAAAAACCAGTTCGTGATTATTATCTTCTAGCGCTTTTTTTAGCTGCGGTGTGATCCAGTTTAAATGCTTAATCAGACTGTAATGCGCTAGCCTGATTTTTTTAATTTCTTTAGCCGTAAGCACGTCTACATGTGACTTAATCAAATAATTTACAAGATCTGATCTGGTTAAATCTAAAAATCCTTTACTTGATTCTTTGATCTGCTGAAGCCAAGTATTGATTTTTTCAGACTCATCTTTATTCAGCGTAACACGGTCTACTTGAGATTTAATTTTCTGACCTGATTCTTTTGATTCGATATCTTTAGCTTCTAAATTATTTATCGACTCCATGATGTATCCTTTTCTATGCGGTACAAGTAATGGCCTTCTTCCCATTCAGTGCCGCCATTTTTTATAATTTCTGGAATCCAAATCTTTTTAACTTCTGGTTTGAGCAATTTCGGTGGCGTTTGTTGCACGTTAGTTTCTGCGGATTTATTCTTAGTGTGCTGACAACTAAGCGCAGTCAGACAAACAAATACCAATAACGATTTATTAAATCGATTCATAACGTAACCTCATATGTTTATTAATTGTTATACGTAGGGGTAGTCAGTCAGACACTGATCCCCACTCAAAAAACCTTCTAAGCTTTTGATTTTCCTAGAACTTTTAACTTATTCAAATGTACACTTACGGTTGACGACCCCTTCAATTTCCCCATGAGATCCCTGTAAAAATCCCCGCTAATTTCCTGCATATTTTCTCGTAGAGTGTGAACCCTTTCTGACCGCTCGTTGACAATAACTGCGTCCCAACCATTTTTTTTGAAATCAGCAAGGTCAATGAACACATGATAGTTAAACGATTCATCATTCACGCAAGCCTTAGCCCTTAAAATTTGTTCTTTTGTGTAATTGTCTGCGACCAACCAGTACACACGATTGATTTGTCTGGCATGTTTATAAAACTGCATGGTGCTTTCGTATTTCGCCATGCGCTTAGTTGAAAGCTCCACTTCAAAAGCCAATGTCCATTGTTTCTTTTCACCAATGATTCTGGTGTAACCATCGGGCCTGTGTTCTTTTGATTTAGGAACCCAGTCTGGGTAATCACTTATATCAAAGCGTCTCATCTCTTGCTCAGTCCAAAATATAACCTGAAGGCTTTGAAAGCTGACCCACTCGCCAAAGTGAAAAGCCTGAACAAGTCGGTCGTGATTATGATTTTCTGATAAAAATCCATCTTCTGCTAAGTCTTCTAAGTTTTTCTTAATCACATAAAAACCTTTGCTGGTTAAAAACCAAACATAGAACTGATCCTGCCAATCAAATTGACTTGTGATAAAGCCAGAGCGTTCAAGTTTATCTAAAATCTTATATGTCGAGTACGGCGACGAGATTTTGTTAATTGCTTCATGTACTGAGGCTGTTGAGGCTAGCTTCCAACGCCATAAGTATTTAAGAATTTGTGAATCACGATCAGTTAAGTACTCTGATCTTCCAACTTTTCTTTGTTTTGGTTTTTTAAATTCAGGACTAGAATAAGTTTGTTGTTTTTCAATTGTCATAAGTTATCTCCTATTGAAAGTAGTACGTTTGAACTTCGTGAAGGTTCGGACCAAATTTATAAATGGCCCGGCCTTTTGCTTCAGGATTTAAATCAAAGGCGCGTTTTGTACCCAGTACAGAAATGCTTGAAACTTGGTTTGGCATCGGAAAACATAAAATAGCTGGCATATTAGCTTTCACTGTTTGATCAAAACTTTGGGCGTCCGGTTTTTGTGTTGCTACAATCAGATGAACTCCGGCTGCACGGCCTTGCCTTGCAATTTTATTAATGGCTTCACGAGCGGCTACCTTTAACGCCTTAGTTGAAGAATTATCTTTCACGTAAACCTGAGCGATTTCATCGATCACGATAAACATCCGCTTTAATTTATCAGTTCTGTTGCCGCCATCATTTACATCACGAACTTCAGCATTGTTTTTAACTAAAACTTGCTTTTTTAAATACTCATCAAAATTAACTGCGCCAGAGTTTTTAATGTCCGTAAGCCTTGTTGTTAAAACATCACCAAGCGTTGCTAAATGTTCGATTGATTTATCAGATCCATCATAGGTGTTGAAATTTTTCTGCGTAGACCCTAATTTGTATTTTAGCGCCATCATTTCAACGCCTTCTTTAAAATCTAAGAAATGCACTTCAGCATCGGAGTTATTCAGACAAAGAATTGAAGTCACAGTTTTTAGAAAATTTGACTTCCCTCCGCCAGTTTGACCAGAGACCAGCATATGACCCATGTCTTTTAAATTAATCCTGATATCAGAGCCGTAGCCTTTGCCAATAGGGATATCGCCATCGACATAACTTTCAGGATTTTCTAATACAATACTTCCTGGTAAATTCTTCAAGGAATAGATCAGGTTAATTCTTGTCTTGTCGTTTTCTTCTTCAAACATTTTAACTATGTTTACGTTGAAGTGGGCTTCAAGCTCGATCTTTTTGTCTTTGAATCTTTGCAGTGGAATTCCAGGCACAAAGATTTTCATTTGCCGAACATATTTGTCAATGGCTTCATCTTTAATGAACGATGGATAAAGACCACCGGATTTCAGATCGCAGTAATCAAATGCTTTTTGTAACCTGTCAGTCAGCTTCATCCGAGCAAATGCCTTCTCAAAACCAAATACGACTAAACCACTTGTTGCTGAAAACAGAGTCAGTGCTAGTTTGTAATTGCTTGGCTCTAGGTATAACTCAGATCCAAAAAACTGTGCTACAGTTATGTCTAAGTCAAATAACAGGTAATACGAAAATATTATCCCTGCACCACAGTAATGCCACAAAGAAAATGTTTCTTCGATGATGCATTTATAAACTTCGCGCGTTGCGATCCATAAAAATTTAGCTATCCTTTCTGCTAGATTAAAAATAAAATAATCTTTCTTATCAGTATTACTTTTCATATTTATTTTCTTTCCTTTTTGGTTCATCAATAATGATGATAAATTCGGTTCCTGATTTGACTTCGATGATGTTGGGTGATTTTTTCATTTCTTCTAAGTAGGCTTCACTTTGATCAAGAGCCGCTTTTGAAGCACCGCTTAAGGCAGCGTCTTTTACGGTGGGCTTTTGATTTGTAAATAAACTTGAGCCGCTGGTTTCACGCATGCCATCTGTGAGTCCTCCTAAAAAACCAAGCCCCATGGCCATACCCATTTTTTTTGCACGCGTACCAACAATTGCACCCTTTAAGCCTTGAATTTTATCGGATGGATCAAATGACTGAGCCAGAATCTGAAAACTTTCACCAGACGGAAAGATCACCTTATTAAATTCAACATAAAGGCGCTCTTCGCCAGATTTCCCTTTACCGAATAGAATTGAATTTTCAGGAATCAGCGGTTCGCCATCTACGATCAAGCTTTGAGTGAGCTTTGCTTTAACGATACCATCCGTTCCACCGCTGACTAAAATAGCTTTTGTTTCAGATCCAACTGGGATTTCAGATAATGCACCAAGCGTGAGGACTTTGATTTTTCTTTTATCTGAATAATCAGAACTTTTACGATTAATCACGTTAACGTTATCAGAATTGTTTAAAATCCTTGGAACTGTCAGCGGCACCTCGCGGCTTAGGGGAGGTGATGATAATTCTTTTGAGTTTTTACCAACAATTTTACGCTTTCCCAAAAGACCCGTAACAAACACAGCTAAAATCAAAGCAAGTGTGACACAGGCCATGATTTTAAAATGTTTTTTGTCAAAGCTTTGGCCGTTTTCAAAATACTGGCTAAGCCCGATAGACTGAGTTCCTTTATCAGCTTTTATTTCGACGGTTTTATTATCCGCAGTCATTAAAACCTCACTTCGTATTGAGAGTCCTTCGGATCTTTAACGATTAAAATATCATCGCCTCCTGATTTTACGGTGACTAAGTTAAATGAACACCTGCGCTCTTCTAAATAAACTACGACATTTGTTTGTCCAAAAGCCCGAGTTGCCATAATAACCAGATCATTTTTAATTTGTTTAAAATCAAAAATCTGGCTACCAAGCACTACTTCTTTTGGCTTAAACGGGAAATTTAGAACTGTGACTCGTCCGGTAGTCACACGAATTAACTTTGGCTTTTTATCGTCACATGTGATTGATTTTTCTTTTTCAACCACTTTTCCAGCTTTACTAGTTTTCAAAGTTTCATTCGAGAGCGCGTAATCAATATAAATTAGAGTTACAGCCAAAACGATGATCACTAAAAAAAACTTCATTTTTTCACCTCTGTATTTTGGGCTTCAACAAAACTTAAAACTAAGCCATAAGGATTTAGTTCGTTCGGTTCAGTTTCCTCAAAAGCAATTTTTAACTTTGTTTTAATCGCAGACCTGATTTCACCAACTGCGATGACTCGGTCTACATCAACAACAGCTTGGCCTTTTGAAATCTTGATTTCTCGGATCACGATTGTTTGAAGCATGTTTCTGTTTTTGAGTTCTTTTTGCTCGTTATCACGCAGTTGCAGCTGCTTATCTGACAGGAATAGGTTTGCTGAAAACGAGTCCGTATTAAACCTGGCCTTTAGCATCAGCTCCACCGCAGATTCCACATCATAATCAGATCTTTCAAAATCAACAGGGTGAACGATCTCTAGTCCCCGTGTTGAGCTTTGAATCATCAGTGGCACTTCATTGCTTTTTACAATGACTTGAACAAGCAAGATAAGAACAACACAGAACTGCATTTTTAGAATAAATTTTAAATGCTTATTTTCTTTCGATAGCGCATCAATACTTAATGAGAATTTCATTATGACCTCTTTAGTTAAATTATTTTGATTTTTAGAAGACTACTTTCGAAAACCTGATCTTTGAACGTCGTCATCTTTTTCTGACTTAAAACTAGAAGCGAGCTTTGAGCCTCCTGCTTTGGTCGCAGCTAACATTCCACCCGGAGTTAATGCAGCAGCACCTAGAATGGCTCCACCCATTGCACTCGCTGAACCTGATAAACCGCCCTTAAGTAAACTTTTGACAAGCATTGGCGTTAGTAGCACCGAAAAGGCCAACATGATATTAAGTAAGATCGCTGTGAAAAAATCGACGTCATACTCAGGCTTGTTAATTTCCGACAGTGCAAAGCTCCATAAAAGTGCTGCGAGCACACTCCAACATATTTTCCACAAGCAAACTTCGATCAGGCTTTGAAATAGCCCTTTCGTAGCTGCGGCCGTTGACGGCAGCGTAAAAGCTGCGATCAGTAGCGGTGAGAAAATATAAATCAGCGTCCAGATCAGTAAGTACATCGCATCTGCAATGTAGACCGACACATACAAAATAAAAAATGTCAGATAACTTATCAAAAGTAACACTGAGTCTTTAAAACTGACCCATGACCAAGTTAGAGTTCCGACTTTTTCACCTAATCGACCTACGACAGTTTTAAAATTATTAAGCTGTCCGATTTGTGCCGATAGCTGATCTGTGATGTCTGCCATAAAATTCATGATCTCAGGCAGTGCCGCTAAAATGAATGCTGCAACAATAGCCCTGCCAACAAGTTGCATAAATTCTGGAACTTGACCCATCGGCATTTTAAAGAAATTAAGCACAACACCTAAAGTGATCATCAAAAGAACGATTGAATAAAAAAATGATGAAAATATCTCATGAATTACTTTTGCTTCCGTTGATAGCCAACTCATATCCATGTTAAAACCGCATCACTTTAAATTCAGGATTTAGAGCGATCATTTTATTCTTAAGATTTTGGCCTTCCCGAAGATACTGATCTGTTTGATCTTTATCCTTTTTATTTTGTACAGCCATCGCTTGCGCCTGAAGTTTTAGAGCCTGACCTTGTGCTCGCATTTGCTGATTCATCACATGAATGACAACACCAAGACTTTCAGCTGTTAGCTTTGCAGCACCGCCGGGCGACACTGCGTGTGAAAATCGTTTAATTTCTTCACCGATTCGATCAAGCTTAAAAGCGTAGTCATTGAGTTCATTATTAAACGTGATGGCTTCAGCAACTGTTTGATCTGTATTTCGCTGAACTGTGGCAAGCTTTGAATCTGTAACTAAACCGTAGATTTTCTCCAAAGCTTGGGTGGCTTGATTCACATTTTTTAAATCTCGGTATATTCCTGGATCTATCCGAAGCCCTAAGGTTTCGGCAATTCCAAGGGAATCATTAATTCCGCGATTGATATCTTTAAGTAAATCAAGCGTATCAGTGCCATTTTGAAGCATCGCCTTAAGTTGAATCAGCTGTTGCAGCGAGTTTGCTAAAATCTCAAGTAAGATTGGAATGTCAGCGCCCCACATATCAGCCTTCGCTTTTTGCGGGGCACCTATAATTAGACAAAGTGATAGCATTGCAGAAATAAATTTCTTTTTCATTTTCTCTCCATACAATTTTTTGTTAATTGATAATTCTTAAAATGCGCCGTGAGGATATTTTTCGGCCATTTTTTTAAATAAATCTAGGGGCTCTGAAAACTGTGACTTCATTCCATCAAGCGCTTTTAAATCGACCGGATCTGTTGTTGATAGCCAGTATTCAAGTGGAGTGCTTTCGATTTTGACGACTTGTTTATCATCACCTGCAATGAGAAATGCTTCTGAATAAAAGCCTTTTTTGGAACTCACACTTTCAACAAGTTTTAGTTCACGCTCATTGAGGTTTAAGATTTTCTGCAAAGCTTGTAGGTTCCCACCAGTTTGCTTTAAAATCCATTTTACCGAAGCGTTTGGCAATATAGCACTTGATACTTTAGAATTTGCAAAATCCTCCATCGACTGAGAAATTGCAATGGCGCTTGCCTTATACTTTCTAAAAGTACGAAACACGCTTTCTAAAAATCTTGCTCCGGCCTCGCTTTCTAATAGTTGCCAACACTCATCAAACACAACAAACTTTGCGTTGATGCGATCTTTCTGCACCTCGCGCCAAATTAAATCTGTAATTAAAAATAAACATACTGCTTGCAGATCAGGTTGTGATTCAAGACCCTTTAAATCGAAACAAACAATTCTTTGATTCAATTCTAGGTTTGATTTTTGATCAATGAATTTTCCATAAGGTGAGTCACCACACCACGGCTCTAGAATTTTACCCATTTTCTGCACCGCTGGCTCAGTACTCTCTAACAACGCATTTTTTAAATCAGTAAGCCTAGGTTCAGGTTTTTCCTTTAAAATTGTTTTAATAACAGTTTCAATTTCAGAGCGTTCAAGCTTTCTGATCCCTTTTTCGTCATCTTCTTTGGTCATGAGTTCCACAAGGGAAGTTAAAAATTTGATCTTCTGATCAATCGCATCCACTGAATTTTCGCTTAAATCAAAGGGGTTAATCGAGATTTTAGAATCAGAGCCTATCGGAATATACTGACCACCAAAGTTTTCTGTGGTTTTTTTGTAACTTCCGCCGATGTCCAAAATAAAGACCTTCGGGTCTTCTTTCATTAAATGCGTAATCAACACATTCGTAGAAAAACTTTTACCAGCGCCGCTACCACCGCTAATAACTTGGTTATAGTTCGTAAGAGTCGGTGAGAACGGATCAAAACCGACAAGGCCACTTGACCTATTACGAAGTAATACCCTAGGGATATTATGACCGCGCCAATCACCAAACAGCGGCAGAAAATCGGCTAGGACTTCCGTGTTCATCCTGCGTGAGCGTTCCGAGCACCTTGCATTTGGCAATGCCAAATCAAAAAACAGAGGAGTCGAAGCTAAAGATTCAAGCATCCCTTCAGATCCCGATAGTTCCCGAAATTTAGCTAAAACTTCTGAGCATTGGGCATCTAAAACGCTTTCGTCTTCGTTTTTTAAAAGTACATTTAGTGCTACGCTAAATATTTTTGTTTCACCGCTGACTCGTTTGGATAGCACGGCTTCAATGTCTTGCAGTTTTGCAGCACTTTCTAAATCTTGTACGCCCTTAGTCCCTGAATACATGGCGTATGCAACACGGCGCTGAGTTTTAAGCGCCATATCTTCATTCGCTTGATCAAGCACTTGAAGCGTCAGGTATAGGTTCGATCCAAACGGAAGTTCGCGCAGTTTTTCAGCCATCGACGCATATGTTTTCTCAGGCATGATTTTAAGTGATAGAACCCGATGATGAGTTTGACCGATCATGAATCCACGAGGCGTTACAATAAAATCATTTAACATGAGGCCGTCTCTGATATCTTCTGAATTAAATGCATTTTCTTCGATAAGCCCGTTCGGGTTCCACTGCTTGTATAATAGAGAATAGACTTCATCTTCGGATAAAATCTTTGATTTAATCCCGAGTGCTTCAAAATTTTTCTGAATATTTTGCTCCATCTGCGAAAACAGCTTTAATTCAGGTTCTAGCACCGACACCGAAAAATGTTCTTCAGAATCTTCATTTGATTTAAATAATTTAAATCGTCTTTTTTGCTTTTGAAGTTTTTTAACGAAATTTCGCCTTAATACTACATAAAGCTTTTGCTGAATTATTTCGTTATCAGCGTTAAGTGCTGATATTTTTTTAATTCTCTCAAGCAAAAGAGATTTAGATAAAGCACTCGATGAGTTTTGCATCAATGAAGAATGTTGATCGACAAGATCACTGGCTCCACCACTCGTCATTTGCACAAACTGAATCGATAACCCTTCAGGTAAACCATTTAGAAAATCGCAGGATATACTTTTAAGCGAATTTAAATACTCATCCATACTACAAGAAATATCTTTCGACGTAAGCTCAAGTATTGACCCTAAAGATAAGTCTTTAAAAATCAATTTCCCGTCTTCAAATCCCCAGACTTGAAGACGATCCACTAGATTTGCATTCATTGAATTATTCTTTTTTTTGGTTTAATAAATTTTGATCTCTTTTTTGCTAAGTTAAACGCTGACAGAACTTTTGGCTGAAAGTAGAATCTTAAATAATGCAGCAGAAAGTTGTCTGGCTTTCCGCGCTTTATCAATTTTATAAACACCGCTAGGCTCATGCTTGGAACCCAAGTGAATAAAAATTTATACGGCATATGACCCATCACTAGATTTAGAAAAGCCAGTAACGTGAACACCAGAAACAGATCCACTAATTCAAAGCCAAAAACTAAGGTCTTTTTATCTAAGCAGCGGTACACGGTTGATGTTTTAAGCCCCATACATCACCTAATGAACCAAGCTTCGGATAAGCGAAACGATGGATTCAGCGCCAAAGCCAACAATAGCCCCCATGATGGCATACATTAAATGCGCCTTCGCATTAGCGTGCCCGGCAACAAAACTAAGTCCCGCAATGACTAAGCCGCACATCGCACCCAGCGGCAGAATAGTGCCTACGAGTTTTTCCTGAACAGCGGCAAGCGAACTTTCAACACTTGCAAAGGCAAGTGCGGGCAGCATCAGTAAAATAATTAGACTTAGAATTTTTGAAATATTTTTTCTCGTAAAGTATTTTTTTAAGTTTTTCATATGTGTTTTCTCCTTGGTTTATTTTCGAACAGCATCGGAATCACAATTAATTTCTGCGTATTTGTAGGTCGATTTGACTTCTGTCTCAGTGCTTTTGGATGTAAACGAGAACTCATTCTCTGAAAGTCTTATCCAGCGCATTCTAGTGTCAGGTCTGTCGAGGCACATGACCAAGTATTCAAGGTCAGTCGAGCTGTCTTTTGTTTTTTTGGCGCGGCATCCTGCTTCAAATTTTTCAGGCGCAGTGCTATCGCGAAGCCCACCTTGGATGAAACAAATCTTTTGATCAAAGCTGGTTACGACTCCACTCGAATTCATTTCGATACTGACATTAACTTGTCCTTTTCTCTGATCTTTATGGAAGTTGACGGGCGTGTTTTCATCAGCGAGTGCAAAGTTAAAAGCCGTTAATGTTGTTAGGACTAGAAATAATTTTCTCATAAGTTCTCCGTTTCAGGGTTGGGTTTAACTGCGTTTACGAATACAATCGCTCGTACATCTAAAGGGGTGATGGGGCTTAAATGCCTGATCACACCTCGGTGGGTTAAATGGATATTTTTTTGATTCAAGCTTTTCGAAATCTTCATAAGATAATTCTCCTTTTTTTTGTGCTGCTAGTTTTTTAATTATGTTTTTAATTTCATTTATTACTTTTTTTATGAGCTTCATAGATCATCGCCCTCTAGATCTGCTTCCTCGTAGATATCATCAGAGTCATAGTCAGAAACGTCTTCAGTGATCGCGATGAGGTCTTGATAAATAAGTTCGAGATCTTGGTTTTCATTTTTTTCTGATTTAGAAATGAGCCTCCAAATTTCTTGCAATCTATTTTGTGTGGCAAGCGCTAGCTTTTCGTCTTCGATATTTGTAAAGCCATCGACATCTTTTTCTAAAAATGTTCTTAGTGATAAAATATCTGCTTCTAAATTTTCATTTTTTTCGTCATTTGAAATTTGATCAAAAAATTCTTCGCATGATTCAAGTAATTGTTGATTTAAGTACATGACAGTCCCCTTTGCTTACGCAGTTCTGCGGTTTGTGTTAATGCTGCTGATTCGTTTTGATTTGATCTTAAAAACTGTTGCATCAATAATTTGTTCAACAGTGTTCAGACCCAATGAGAGTTTCCGAGCAATTTCAGAAGTGCCTTGTTCGCACCAAAATTTTAAATATATGATTTGGCGTGATCGTTGCGACAATTGTCTGAAAATTTCTCGAAGTTCTTGGCAATTGTGATTTAAAAGCTCCTGATCAGCGTTTAAATGGCCGAAAGAGCGCTGATCTTTGAGTGGTGCTGATAGCTTGTCGTTCCAAACAGATTCTATTTTTCTTGGAATAAAATCATCTGCACCCTTCATAATACGGCGGGCGTATAGGTTGTCCCCATCGCGTCCCTGTTTCAGGCTTGTAATGGCTCTATTTTTGATTTGAGTGATACAGCCTATAGATCGATTAATTTCAAAAGCAATTTTTCTAAAGGTTTTTCCTTCAAAATAAATTCCGCGCAAAACTCTCTGCTGAATTTCAGGTAAAGTCGCTAAAAGTTGGTCACAAAGGCTCTGTAATCTTGGACAGGAGTCATAACCAAACTCTTCAAAAATATTTTTTTCAATTGATTCACCTAGATTCGTGTAAAGCTCTTCAGAAACCAATCTGTCTTTACGGCCTACCTCATACCAATCAAGGTAATCAGACCAGGTTTGATGGTCCCAGGTCTTAGTCATCGCTTTTAATTCTGAGATCGGTCTTTCGATATCCGACGATGTAAGCCACGGTCTATTTAATTTCTTTTTCATTTTTACCCCTGAGTTTGTAATTGCGATGATTCGCACAGGGTTCTATTTCAAATTGACAGCCTCGTGCCACAGATCGGCCCAAGCGCATGAATTCATTTATTAAAATTAAAAAAATATGAGTTTTTAAAATTCAGCAGAAATAAATTTTTGGTCGAACTCTCGACCAAAAAAACGCAATGAGCATTTTAAGCATAAAGGAAGTGGTCGGATTCTCGACCACTTGGACGAGATTTCGATCAGCTATTTTTTTCATACTTTGACAAATAGCGGCCTAGCGCTGAAATTATTATTTCAGCGAGGTAAGCATGATTAAATTTGGATACACACTTTTTTATGTTGATGATGTCGAAGCTGCGATTTTATTTTACAAATCAGCCTTTGGATTTGAGGCTGGCTTCATTGATAAAGAAAATAAACAATACGGTGAACTTAAAACAGGTGAAACCAAGCTGGGCTTTGTAAATCACAAAACTGCTTCAAACCACGGATTCGCCTACGAAGCCGCAGGTTTAAGTAAAAGCCCATTTGCCGTTGAAATTGGTTTTGTAACCGACGACGTACAAGCTTCGTTTGACAAGGCGGTGGCCGCTGGCGCAAAGCCTACGAGCAAGCCAACACTAAAACCTTGGGGCCAGACAGTTGCTTATGTGCGCGACCCAAACGGGTTTCTTATCGAGCTTTGTACATCGATGAGTTAACACGACTGAATTGAAGGCTGTCTTTAATGAATTTAGTGCTACCGAGAAAAAATAAAAATGCCCTTTGGTTTTTGATCAAAGGGCACAGTAATTAATTTTGACGCTAAAGAAGGGGTTTTAGAACACTAACGTCAACACACTCACTACCGCTTAACCCTCACATAATTCAAATCAAGAGATTGGTCCGGAGAAGATTGAATATGATGATTTTTAGGATACACATACTCGCTTCCTACTAATTTCGATAGCTCGGAACTGTAAGAAAGCTTGCCGTAGGCGTAGGTAAATGGATCGGCAAAATGTTTCACAAGGGCTGTGTCGTTAATAGTTGGAAAACCGTCAGCATCAAAATCAACATAAAGACGAGTATTTTCTTGAGAGGCAAAGTCAATTTTCACATGCTTCAAACCGTCAAAGGACTCGTCTAAATAGGCTGTGAATGTACCATCAATGTTCTCGATGTAATACTCGACGACTCCTAGGGCCAAGTCAGCCGACCAGAAGACATTATAGAATGAGCGAACTCTCTTTTTTGTTTCCTTATCCCGTCTAAAAACCAGTCGCCTGCAGTTTTGAAGGTTCGGGTTGAAAAAGTTAGGTGCGACTATCTTCAGGCAGTAATCGAATTCAGCTTTGATATCTTTCCCGGTGGCGGCGTCCGAAAACAAATCAATCTCAGTTTTAGCTAGAAATTCTTGAACTCGGCGCGTACCGTCTTCTCTAGCTTTTAACGAACCTTGAAAGTGATGAACGTCGATCGAGTTTTCACCGCGGGATTGGTGAGTTTGCCAAACCAAATTTTCCACAGATTCGCTCAAGTCCGACGAAGGATTAATGCCGTTGGGATCCACGATCATTCGATGTTGGATCATCCGCGTGCTATCGACCACAAAGTCATCGCTCACCGTGCTTGAGTGTTCGATTCGGATGAACTGACCCACCCAATTCGGCGAGTTGACCCACCGGATGGCGACAGAACTGCTATTTAATTCAGCTCTTTGTTTAATTCAATAC
>JAYVPD010000223.1:0-14664 GCA_043757515.1 Pseudobdellovibrionaceae bacterium | reverse complement strand
AACTAAAGCGCTTCCCTATTTGATCTTGCATCGTGCAGAGTTTAGCTGTTTTCACTCCAGCAGCTCCCTTGTCGACTCCCGTTCCCGTCGTCAAGATCATAGCCCTGGATATTCTTTCTGTTCCACTGTTCCTCGCCTTACGACGGAAGGGCGTTACCCTTTGCACTATCTCAGTGAAGTCCGGACTTTCCTCTTTGTTTTTTGTTTCTTTCTACTTTTTGAGCAGAAATCTACAAAGCAATCATCCACAAAACCACGTGTTATATACCATAAAGCTATGGATTTTTCAAACTCCATATGGGATAAGAAATAATTACTAATATTTGGAGGATTTCGATGATTTTAAAATCGGTATTGGCTGTTATTCTGGGATCTTTTTTTGCTTTCTCCGCAGCCCAAGCTGAAGAAGCCGAGCATGCTTCAGAACATCACGCTGCGAGTGCTCATGCCGCCTCACCTCTGGCCCATGGCAAAAGTGATCCAAACAAGCTTTTTCCCCCTCCCAAAATGAACAAAGCAAAGACCACTCCTCCTAAAAAGACAGAGCTTATTGAGCCTGTTTTTATGGCTCAGGTGCCTGGCACCAGCGTGACACTTAAGTGGAACGCAGTGGATACGGCAGAAAACTATCACTTGCAGGTGGCGACAGATGCCACATTCAAATGGTTAAAAGTCGATGATCATTTTGTAAAGCGACCAAGTTATGATTTAACTCAATTAGAAACTGGAAAGATTTATTTCTGGCGTGTGGCCGCTGTTAAAAATTCAAACGACGCCATGTATATCAAGGGTCCTTTTGAATCTTCGAGCTTTGAAATTAAATAGGAGATTATATGAATCAAGATTTCGTTCTTAAACAAATGTCTTGGCGCTACGCTGTTAAAAAATTTGACGCCACTAAAAAAATTCGAACCCAAGACTGGACAGTGCTAGAAGAATCGCTTCGATTGGCTCCTTCATCTTATGGATTGCAACCTTGGAAATTTATTGTCGTACAAAACCGTGACGTACTAAAGAAACTGACTCCGCTGTCATGGGGCCAAACTCAGGTTGAAGATTGTTCTCACTATGTTGTTTTCGCAAGTTCAGTAAAATTGGACCAAACTCACATTGAAAAGCATATAGCAAAAATTGCTCTTGAACGTGGCGTGGATCCTAAAACCTTGGATGGTTACAAAAATGCCATGATAGGCGATTTGGTAAAGGGTCCTCGAAGCGAAACTATCATGCACTGGGCGCAACGACAATCCTACATTGCAATGGGATTTCTATTGCAAACAGCAGCTGTTTTGCAAATTGATACCTGTCCGATGGAAGGCCTTGACCCTAAAGGATACGACAAAGTTCTTGGGCTTGAAAACTCAGAATACGCTACTGTTGCCGCTGTCGCTTGTGGATATCGTCATATGGATGATAAATATCAATCTGCTAAAAAAGTTAGATTCGACAAAAAAGACGTTATTTCCTATTTGGAATAACAGAGTTAGTTATTTAGAACTTTGAGACCATAGTAATTTTCAATAATTTTATCAAAATTGAACCCTTGCAGCGCCAATTGATTGGCTTCGCTGAGGTTCATGCCGCGCGAATGCCCTTCCCCTTGACCATGAAAACTAAACTGACCGACTTCGGTTTGCACCAAGGAATCTGGGCAGGATTTTAATTTGAAAGAGCCGCGAACTTGTTCGCAAGGATACGATTTTTTAGCCTCATTCGAAAATCCAAATTCGAATTCATTATCTTTTTTTGATCCGGAAACTAGATCTTCGGTGGACGCTTGAGTAAAACTGAAAAGTTGATTGTTTGAAACCGCCTGTATCCAGGGCTCACTTCCGCCAAGAGAAAACTCTAGCCAAGAATTTGATTCAATTTTCAAATTCCCCAAAGAAAGAATTAAATCTTGAATTTGCTTTTTTTGAGGGAAACTCACTTGTTCATAGTTCAAATTATAAACTTGGCACAAAGTAGAATCGCAAATGGCTTGATTTTTTTGGTTCCAGAATTTCAAATTATTTTTTATAACTAGTAAAAGTGCTTTTTTCAATTCAACCCTATGATTTAGACTTTCTGAAAAAAATACATTTTTCATATAGTGCGATTCAGAAGTATTCAAAATTAATTGTGAACCCGTTTGGGCCCGCATATTTTTCTCACTGCGCCCCGTGGGAATAATTGATTTTTCGCTTTTTTGCACAAACGATAGAGTTCCGTAAAGGCGGCGCACTACCCCGTCGTTTGCCTTAACTTCAAATGGCGCTCCGACACAAGCAATCTGCCCAGGTTGCAAATTCTTGGACGTTAAATCTAAAACTGCATTTGCAATTGAGGCGCCATTTTTAATCATCAATGTAGGACAACTAATTTGAAACGCCAACGGATTAAACGCAGATAAAACCTGCACTTGGGCTTTTGAATCAGGCGATTCAATATATTTGGTCAAATGAATTTTCATTTCAGCAAGTAGGTCAATGGGATGAATACCTGACCGGTATAAGATCGCAATTTTTGGTGTAGTTTGCGTTTGAATCACAGCGACCAAAAAGCCTGCTTCAATTGATAAATCCAATTTTGTTGTAGTTCCTGATTTCAAGGCTATTTTATTTTTTTCAAACCACTTCGACTCTACTGATCCAGATAAGGTTCCTTTTATTGCGGTGTTTTTCAAAATATCTATCGTGTCTGGATCGCGAGTAATGACATAGTCATAAATCCGAGCCATTTCTAAAAGCGATAGTTTCAAAGTTGGCCATAGTCCAATCAAGTCAGCGGTATTCAGCCATCTTGGCAAAAAGGATCGTCCGGTTAATGAATTTAAAGTGGCGACATAAGATTCCAATTCCGCCTGTTCTATTTTCGAATCAAGAAAAAAACCATTGCACGAATAGTTTAAGGCTTTTTTATAGTTCCATTTTTTGTCTGCCTTGTCCCCGCACTCCCATTCCGAAGCATCAGTCTTTATTTTATCCTTTTTTAAGTCAGAAAAAAATGAAATCATAAACGGCTTCATAGTTGAGCCCGTTGATTGGCTTTTATTCCAGTCGCCATAGTTCTCTAAAACTTCTTTTGATAGTGAGTCAAACATCAGAAAACCAAATTCGCCTTTGGCAATCTTGTTTTCCTCTGCTGATGTCACTAAAGCCAAAAAACGCTCGGACAGCGTGGACTGTTTTTTCAAAAAGTCCACTTCGTTGCATTTGTGAAAAATGTCTTTGAACCAAGCCTCTAGGATTTCTTTTTTACCCATCGAAACGAGTTCGTTGATTATTCGTGCAGTGGCAATTGCTTTAGCTTGGTTAAAATTCGACTTTCCTTGCAATTCTTTAATCGCAGGAGCCTTCATATAAACCTTTGACTGCCCGTAGAGTAGTCGCAAATAGTCCCCACTGCGCCAGTAGGAAAAAAGTTCGTGCGAAAAGGTATCAGATAGCTTCGGGCAATATGAATTTAGAAAAGAATGGGACAGCTCATGTTTAACCACCGAATCCAAATCAGACTTGGGTGTGTATACATTAAATTTAATTTTATTGTTTTCAGTTTTTGCCCAATGGGCAGCCGATACCAATAAAAATTCCGCTTCAATCGAGGTAATCTTTGGTAGGACTTTCCACGCTTGCTCTTCAGCAAACCAATAGTCATCCGCTATCTTTTGCACCGATGCATAAACTCCCGAATCCTGCGAACTCGGGTGTTGTTCAATCTGAAGCTTAAGTTCTGCCCTACTGTTTTGATTCCACAGTAAAAAAGCTAGAACGAGTGTAGGATACTTTCGTTTCATCATAAAAATCTTCAATCTTGGCAATGCCGCCGTTAAACTCTCCGGGATATTGAACTCGATACACTATACCGACCTGAGTCCCGCGATCCATCCAACCCCGCGAGAAATCAAAAAACCAACGGGTTTGATGATTCAAAATTTCTCGAGTTTTGGTGGCCGACAGCAAGGGCAACTGATACGGGCTACCACGATAAATTTGATCTTCTTGAATAGCTTGGAAGCCAGCTGGCGTGTCATTGGTGACAACGTAGTACCTGGACTGCCAAAAATTTCTTGTGCTTAGCTGCTTGAATTTGACCTCGCAATAAACAAGATCGCCCACAACCAATTTTTCGCTCGCAGCCAATTCTTTCTTTTCGCCTTTTTCATTTAATTTGTAATACACACGATCAATTTCCCAGCCTGACGATTTCGATTGCGCATTTCCGTTGGGAGACAATTTAGAAATTTTAGCCCGGACAATTTGATTATCTAGGACTGCATTGACTGTGATTTTAGTCTGATCAACCGCTTTTTTGTAATCTTTTATAACTACACTGTAACCCGCTAAATTATTGTTGATTGTCATTGCTTCGGCAGCAACTGGTTTATCATCGATCGAGACTTCTAGTTTTTTTAATATTTCTTTTTTTGAAGCCGCTGATTGCATGTCTTGTTCAATAATTTCTTTTAGCGAAGTCAAGGTCACGCCATTATCAAAAGTAGATCCAAAATAGTATCCATTAAAATTGGCCAATACATTTTTCTTAACTAGTTTACTTATTGAATCAGTAATGTAGCGAATTTTTGGAACCGAGGTAACCACTTCTTTTTTTCGTTTTCTAGGAGTTTTATTCACTACCTCTTCAGCATTAGCCAGCGCCCGAAAACCCAGAGCCAGCGATGACACAATTCGTCCCGGATAGGCCGCCCAGCCATTTTGAGTTTGCGGAGTGAAGTTTCCATATTGAATCGGCGAATTTGAATCTTTCATTTGTTCCAACGATTTTTGTAAGTCTTCGATTAGATTCATATACTCTTTAGAGAATTCTTTTTCTGCAAATGGGTAGTTCGACAAGGTCATTAAATGAAGTGCTTTTTCAAGTACTGTGCCGCTTTTTAGAACATAGTCATTTTGTAGTCTAAGCACAGGTTTTACTTCTTTTTCAGGTCGCTCGACTATGTACTTTCTAGCAAACACAGATGTGATGTACGACATCGTAATCCCTTGCGGACTTCCAGGCAGGATATTTTTTGAGACTAGCCAATCCATTGTTGGCCGGTATTCATAAAGGCCTACCGAACTTACATTTCGTTCGCTTAGAACTATATTTAGCATTACAAGCAAGCTCATGTTTTGATCTGATTCTCCAGAATCAGTAAACCAGCCAAAACCACCTGTTTTTGCCTGAAATTGCCCAAGGCGTTTGAAGCCCAGTTGTGAATTGCTGGTAGCCATCTTAAGAGTTTTTTCTTGTAGCTCTGTTAGTTTGATTCCTTTTTTACTAGCGTCCTCGAGAATATCTGAAATCACTTTATTGGATATTGTAGTATTTAACGTTTGTTCCACACAACCATAAGGATAGTGAACTAGCCAATCCAAATTGGAAAAAAGTATGCTTGAAAAATCATTAAAAATTTTTAGCTCTATGCCTTGAGTTTTTTCATCTTTTTCAAGAGCCATTTTAAACGAATTACCTTCTGGAAAATAATAGTCGTTCACAACGGTCGATTTTGGTAAAATTAGGATAGAATCTTTGAACCCAAGTTTGGCTTTATTGAATTCCAGATTTCCAAGAAACGACGTTGATTGGGCCTCATTAACGTCACCAACCGTTACATTAAAATTGTCGGAAAATTGCTGTTTGGGCTTTAAGGAGACTTTCATTTCTGTTTTATCTGGAAGATTCATTACGGCCTTGTTTTCAGGCAAGATAGAATAACGGACATTGGTTTCTTGCGTGATTTCTGTTCCCGTAACATTGGCGCGTATTCGCCCCTTATCAGTCGAGCGCAAAAACGGCGGATACCCAACTAGTAAACTAATTGGCAACTGCGATTTAAATTGAG
Organism: Pseudobdellovibrionaceae bacterium; assembly: GCA_043757515.1. Taxonomy (GTDB): domain Bacteria; phylum Bdellovibrionota; class Bdellovibrionia; order Bdellovibrionales; family Bdellovibrionaceae; genus UBA2316. The sequence goes on along the minus strand of JAYVPD010000223.1, from coordinate 8,840 downwards.
TTGTCGATTCGCCAAAACGGCCGCCTTTATCAACTACTACAGCGGTTACTCGCCAGATAGTTTGATTTCCTGGCAAATTGAATTTGAATTCCACTTCACCAGCTGCATTGGTAACCAAGTTGGCTTTCCAATAGGCTGTGTCTTTAATATCCATCGGTTTGGATTGATTCTTTGCGGCTGCTAATATGTGGTTGGACTGAAATAACTGAGCAATTCGTTCGCCATAGCCGTATCCTTGAAAATGCGACGAATAAAAGGACATCAAATTAAGACGCGTCAGAGGGTAGAAAAAATCCTCTAGTTTCGGTCTGAATTCTGGTTGGATATCTAAAACCGCTTGATCTACCACTGCTATGGAAACTTCAGCTTTTACTGGCTTTGCATCCGCACTTAACACTTTAAATCTTATTTTTTGTTCGCTGCCGGGTACCAGCAATTCTTCTTTTGCTAGCCATTGAATTTTTAATTTCTTATCGGGATCTGTTATTCTAAAAGACGATCTTTTTTCTACCCAACCACGATCTGGATTGACATAGCTTATTACAAAATAAACCTGGTTACCATATTCCGGAAGCACTTTTTCGCTTAACCAAACGGAACGGCCTGAAACAGGTATAGCCTGGGTTTTAAATATTTTTGTGCCCGCGACTGTCAAAAAAATATGTCCACTGTTAGTTCTAGCGGCTCCCCATTTATCGGGTAGGGCTAAAAATACTTTTATAGTGTCGCTTGCGGTTACTTCTGATTGATTTGTCAGCAGTCGAATTTCATCGGGGTTGATAGCCGCTACACCGGGTGTTTTTCCAACTAAAACCATTTCTGCTGATGTGACGTTCGGGCTTTTCTTTTTGTCAAATAATGTGACTTCGGCTTTTAATTCACCTGTCAAATTAGCGTCTTCGGGAAGATCGACCTTTGCGACCCCTTTGGCGTTTGTTCGGATTTTCTTTGTTTGCAAAACTTTTCCTGCAATACTGAACTTAACTTCGCCGTCAATATCGGGCATCGCTTTGCCGCTGATCGATTTTGAATTTACCAATAACTGGGCATCTTTTCCAAGTTCGGCGACAATTCTGTTAAATCTTGCCTGAGCGGCGACTTCACTTGCCAAATCGAAAAATGATTTGTTCCCATAAATAATATTGTCATCGGCATCTTGTGAATACACTTCGACGCGATATTGATAATTAAGATTCTTTGGTCCGGTTAAATTATTTGGAATACTGACTTCAAATTCAGTAGTCCCTTTGTCATCAAAAGTAATATCTTTAGATGGAACAATCATTTCAGGCCCCATACTGCGCGACCCTTTATTGGGATCATCCCCGTAGGTGACGCCCGTGCCCGTTTCACCAAGTCCAGAATCGTCTATCCATTGTGAAGATCCTTCGACTCTGGTTCTATACACCGTAACTGAAGCATGAATAATCTTTGGAAACCCACCAGCATAGCGTTCTGATTCTACTTTAAACTTGAGCGTATCACCTTGCTTTGCCGTTTCTTTTTCATTAAAGAGTTTTAGAAAATAAATTGGTTTTACATATTCTTTGACGCGAACTTCGCTGGCGTGCTCGATTTTATTTAACTTAGCAACGACGCGATAGACACCAGGTTTGTCGGCAGCGCTTAGTTTTAACTCGCCATTAAAAGTCCCAAATTCATTAAATTTAACCGTTGTTGAATTAGAAACTTTTGATTCGGCTACATTGTAAATTTCAACTTTTACCGTGTTTTTCTGAGGGTCCAGCTTACTTCGGCCATTAACCAAATTTCTTAAGATGCCTTTAAAGGAAACTTTATCCCCGTCGCGATATAAAGGTCGATCTGTAAATAGATACATGTCTGGAAATGAAACCTGAGTAGAGAAATATTCTGAATCAATTATGGCAACGCCTTGTGGGGCCGTTACAACACTCAGCAAATCGTTCTCTTTTATCCCGTCTACCCGGACTTCGCCATTTGCATCTGTTTTCAATTCATTTGTCCAACTACCTGATAAATTCCTGAGGGAAACTTGAGCGCCAGAAACAGGCTTGGCTTCACGATCGAAAATTCGATAAATCAAAGAATCATTTGAACGTTGCATATAGGCTAGCAAGTCATTTACAGCTAAAACAACCTGACCCTCATTGTTTCCCTGAATCACTTGAATCAAATAAAATCCAGAGGCTAGTTTCGGTAGGCTAAGAACTTTAGTATTCAAACGAGAACCACCAAAATCGCCATATTCTTCAAATCCGGGAACATCAAAATCTTTTTTGGTGTCTTTGGTTTCAGGGTTAAGAACAATCTCTGATTTTAATTTGAATCCCTCTGGAATCTGTATCAGCTTTTCAGGTCCTAGTTTTCCCGGCGCCTGAGCCTGTGTGTCGTTTGCGCCACCCAATTGCGTAACCAAATCTTTTTTAACTTTAAAACTTAAATTTCTTCTGATCCAGTCAAAATTGCTTTGATCTTCATTGAACCCAAGGCTCATAAAGTGCGCCGGATTAAATTCATAACCTGGCTTTTTCCAAGCACGACGTAAATCAATCTGAGTTGCGATAAATTGCTTTTTATCAATCGGTTCCAAAATTTTTATATAGATAGGAGCTGACACTCCATAATTGATTTCTAACTGCGGCGCCTCTTTTGGAGAATAGTCCCGACGAACTGTCAGATAAAAAGGCTTTGCCTCTGTTATTTCGAAAAAGAAAAGTGCAATTAGTAGGATCGATAAATATTTATACATTTAAACCTTCTCTTTTATTTTAAAACCAAGTTTTGATCTTTTGCGGCGCCCTTAACTAAATATTTTGGCAGTTGTTCAAGTAACTTTTGGCTCTTAACCAATTCGGGTGGAATCGCCAGCGGCATTTTGTTCTTTTTAGCTTTAGACAAATAACCAGCTTCAATTTTTGAAGACATCCACTGCCCAATGTCTGCAAAGAAACTAATAGAATTGTCTTGAGAGCTCAATGTGCCCGCATTTAATTCTGTTCGATCTAAAATTGATGGCGACTTGCGATCACACACGTTTTGAACCTTTTGAAGCAATTCTTTAGAGCGGCTTATGACTAAAGTTTTTGCGCACACCGGCCTTATAAAAACTTCCCCGAATTTGGATTCAAAAACTTGGCCTATCGTATCCAATTGCGCTTGATTTACTGAGGTAGTTTCTAAAATAAGAGCATTTTCCGTGGTTATTTTGTCTTCAGTTTTTACCGGAATTTGAATTAATACCGCCGCTGCTTGTTTTTGAAAGTTTTTTCCTCGATTTTTAGAAGCGAGAAAGTTTTTAACGCTGTCAACAGACATGCTGCCGTTCCAAATTTTAATATTTCCAACTACAAAAAAGTGACTATCCGCAGGAACGATTTTTAGCATTTCACTAGCGACCTTTTTGGAGACTAATATATTATCTTTGCTCAGCCCAACAGTAATCGGTGCCATATCAAAACGGTTGTCATGGGTATTCCATTGAAATGGAATTTTTAACGAATCGCTAATTCCAATCACTTTTTCACGAATCATCATAAGCGACGGCAGCATCAGGGACAAATTGACGTCCAAATCCAAATCAGACGTAAACTTGGGCGCTTTGCAAGTTCGTCCAGCAGCAAAAGCAACTTTCGGGTCCCGAGATAAGGTTAAGCATGATCCTTCACGCTTGATCGCCCATTTTTGTGCTTTTATTTCTATCATGGAAACTTTGCCCGTTGCGCCTTCATAGAGGGTCACGTCCTTGTCGTCGCCAATTCTAAAAAGCTTTACAAGCTGATCAATAACCTTTGATTCTGCGCTAGAAAGTCCACTGATAGAAAAACCCCAAGGACTTAAAAGGTGACCTTGCTGATAGTAGAAAATTTGCATGGGCCGATTTTTTAAAACTGAGTCGTAAAAATAATCGATCAATCTACCTGTCCAAGTTGAGTCCTTTCCCAATGTAAATTCATCAGGAACAGAAAAGAGTGCCGGGTACAAATCATAAAGCATGCCGTAATAAAGAGGCGACTGTCTAAAATCTAAAAACCATTTGTTTTTAGAGACAACGCTATAAAGATTTTGTGAGTTTTTAACCGAGGCGACCAACGAAGGATTGAAGGGATACTCTTTAGCACCATGACCTTTTTGAACTAGGAATAAAGTCACTATGAAGGGAATTAAAAAAACCGATTTCGTTATTTGACCCATTTGTTCCACCTGTACACTCCTACATAATTTCTATTATCTTTAATTGGTTTCCAATTTTCTAGCGGTGCATTTATTAGATCATTCAACCACAATTTTTTGACACCACCTGTTTCATCGTGAGCGCCATTGTGATAGGTCACGAGCCACTTATTCTGCTCCCATGGTGATTCCATTAAGATCATGAGGTGCCACTGATCTTCTTTTTTCTGGTCTTCACGGTGGAACACAAGAATATCCCCAGTTTTAGCAGTATCGCCAATTTCATCGCTTATTTTTGTGAAATTTTTGGTCACTAAAAGTTCCGCATTTGCAAAATTTGTTTTTTCATCCTGCCAAGAGAGCCACATTGGATTTTTATCATTCACCGCATTTCTGTACACAAAACGGACGAAACCGGCGCAATCCCGTTGCTGAGGCTCCCAAGCAGGAGAGGGAGTTTCCGATTGATCAAGGGCAATTCTAATTATTTTCATTTTGTAAAAGCCCTGATCTTCAACAGACGCTTGAGGATTTACTTGCGTCGATTGGCATGCCAAAACTAGGAATGATAAAATAAAACAAACAAGTAGGAACCGCATTTTATGGTTCGGTTCCTTTTCGAGTAAGTGGCGACTCAATTACCCAATCTGGCCATTCGCCTTTTTTAGGCTTAGCTTCTAGGGACGGCACATAAACATTGACGCCGTTTCCTTTTTGAATTTTCACATACGCAAGAGTGACCGTTTCACCTGGAGTTACCAGTGGAATATGAACACGTTTTTTGACTTCATTTGAAGTTCCCCCGAAAAGTGTCAGATTCAATGTTCCCAATGTATGGGCTTTGTCACCGCTTGGCCAATAGTTAGCATCAATTCGATAAATCCCAGTTGGCGGCGAAGAATGCGAGTACAAATAGGGGCCGTATCCGGGTTGATCAAAACTTCCGCCCTGCTCATTTAAATAAAATCGTCCGCCCGATTCCGAACTGGTATCGGCCCAATAAATGTGGGTCGTCGGCTTAGCATTGGCATCTTCTTCACCTAATTTCGGTTCGTAAATATGTAAATCGGTATACACATTGTCCGTGTCACTAGTCAGTACCGCCAGAAAAGGAAGATTGGGAACTTTAGCAAATACAGATTTCTTTTCTTTAAATGTACCAGCTTTATTGGTAGCCGACACTTCAATGTAGTTTTTTCCCTGAGTTACCGGAAATTTTCTTTTGAATTCGCCATTGATTGTACGAATTAAATATTTATCACCATTTATATTGATAGTAATGGGATCCACTTTTACATCGCTGACTTTGCCAGCAATTTCAACCATTCGATCCACTGTCCAGCCAGCCCGCGGTCGGTCCAACGTTATTGAAATTGGTTTTTTTGAATCCGATATTTTCTTACCTGTCTGGCGCTCTTCAACAGCAGCAAACGTTAAAAAGGGAAGCAAAAAAAAGCACCCGATCACAGCACTTATAGATGTCATAAATTTCCTATGGTTTTAAACTGACTCCATTTCAGGAAATAACGCTCTTAAGTGCAATTAAAATGATGAAGATAAAATTCTGATGGTCTTTAGTCGGAAAGACTTTGGTCGATTTTTTCTATTTTTTCAGCACATATTCACCAGAATGCCAAAAATAGGATTCGGCAACATCAAGTTTATGCTGTTTCAAAATAAAATCGTCGGTGGGTACAAGCTGAAGATCAAAATAACCCTCTGTTAAACTTGATAGAATTACCAAGTCACGTTCGAAAAGCACGCCCGCTTCACCATATTCTCGATCTGGACTTGCCGGCAAAGTTCGATATTCTAAAACTGAGGCAGAAAAAACATTTTTAAGGATGTCCACTTCAGAATTATCTAATTTTAGCCGGACAAGGATGAATAGGTGAATGCCTTTCCTGTCGCCACTTTTAGAAACTAGGCGAATTCCAGTGGCTTTCTCGTTCTTGGAAATTTTAATATCAGTCCATTCCAAAGATAAAACACCGGAAGAAAATTCCGTTCTGGGCAAACGGACTGAAAATTTATGACCTAGGCGCCACTTGCTATTTCGATTTTGAGCGAGCGCTCCTACAAGTTCAATATCACCTGAAAAAGCAGACTTAACTACCGCAAGAAGAGTCCAATCCGATTCGGAGCTGTTTTTATGAACCAAAGACGTTGATATTGCGGCGTCACCCACAAGTATTTCAATGGACGGTTGCACTTGCAGACTCCCCTTTTTTTTGGCGTACGCTGGCGATGCCAAATACACCCCGATTATTATAGAAACCAAAATAAACTTCACCATCAAATCGTATTGTAAAAAGTTTTAAATTGTTATAGCTAATTTCCGGCAGCACATTAAATAGGGGAAGAAAATGACTAAACTAAAATTTTTATCGTGTTTATTAGTAGTAACCCTCGGGTTATCTTTTTTAACAGGATGGCGCCCCATATCTGCCCAATGGCAAACATTGAACACGGTCCCATTCAATGGAAAACAAGATGATATATTTTTCGTAAATCCTGACATTGGTTATTACGGAAATGGCCAAGGCTTCATTTATAAAACTATAAACGGTGGCCTATCGTGGACCCCTATGCTTCACAAAGTTGGCACGTACGTTCGCGCTCTTGGATTTGTGGATTCCAATTTGGGTTTTGCTGGAAATATTGGTCCGGGATCTTTTCCAGGCGTAACCGACGCGAGTCCTTTATATCAAACTCTTGATGGCGGAATGACTTGGAATCCTGTAAGTGGAGTTACCAATAAACAAATCGTTGGCGTGTGTTCGATAGACGTTCTAAAAACACAGTTTATAAATGCCGGTCATTTAGAAACCCGAGTGACTCTTCGAGCGGCGGGACGCGTGGGCGGCCCGGCCATGATGGTTACATCTCGAGATCTTGGCAAAACATGGTCGGCGCAAAACCTATCTAATCTGGCTGGAATGATCCTTGATGTGAAATTCGTGGATGAACGAGTTGGATTTATCTGTGCCGCTAGCCATTATGATATCGCTCAATCTCACGCTAGAATTCTAAAAACTAACGATGGTGGAATGACATGGAGAATTGTCTATGAATCCAATCGTCCCTATGAAACCACCTGGAAATGCTCGTTCCCAACAGCTGCTGTGGGGTACGCAACAGTTCAAAATTATAATCCAGATACCAGTATAGAAAATCGAGTGATCGCAAAAACTATTGATGGTGGGGAACATTGGACTGAAGTTGCACTTGTTAAAGATCACACCGTCATGGAATTTGGTGTTGGCTTCATCGATGCTAATATTGGTTGGATTGGCGCTATGGACGGAGGCTGGAAGACCATGGACGGGGGCCAATCTTGGGTCCACGAACCGATGGGCCGGGCCGTAAATAAAATTCGAGTCATTCCGTCACCAACCGGACCGGTGATTTTTGCCATCGGTGTTGATGTTAGAAAACTTGATTTACGCGGATCGATTTTGCGATAAAAAATTATTCTCTAGGGTTATGGTTAGTGTCGAATAAGTCCACAATCCTCGATTTTCAAAATGTCGACGGCTTCAACCACCCGTCGCTAGTTAGATATTTCAAAGTTTGCCCACATCGAAACTAAACTCGACAGACCAGGTTTGCGTACACTTTATTGAAGTTATCAAAATGAAATTCTCTCTGCATTTCAACCAGATAAAAATACTCCGTATCAATTTTAGCCAGGTTTGGATTTTGCTTAGGTACCAGTTGGATTTAAATGAATTAAATCTTTTGAGTTAAGGATAACTCGGCAATCGTCAACCACCCATGTACCACTTCCTCCGTAGTTTGTCTAAATCCTTTATTACTCTCACAACACAAAATTATGGAGATACCATGACAAAAATATTATTTTTGTTAAGTAGCGTTCTATTTCTGTCCGCCTGCGGGTCTAATTCAATTATCCAATCGATAACGGTTTCCTCAACCGTCGATCAGGATCAAAATCAATGGGTCAACCTCGATTCAAAAATTAAATTGGGAGCCTTGACGTTTCCCTCCTTGAGTTTGCCGATCTTCAATCCCAAAAACCCAGGTGAGGTTTTAGGAAAGGTTTCGTTGTCGACTGGAATAGACGGCTCCAACCAATTGTCAGTGCAGGCCAACTTAAACAAACTAAAAGGAAACGCGTTGGCTCAAGACAGGCTTTTACCTAACGGTGATCAAATTCCTATCTCTGGCATGGACGGAGTGGTTTCTATAAAAATAAAAGACAGTTCAAAAATCTTCGTGGGCGCCAATGCGACTCAATTTATGGTTGGGTTAGCTTTGGTCATTCCCGCCTTTGATTCTATTGGAAAATATATTCCCGGCGGCGCGAGTTTGTTTTTTCCAATGCCAGCAGCCTCTAAAATTAACGGTGTTGCCGGAGTTTTTACAGGCGGACAAGGGCAGAATGGACTCGGCCTTTTTGTTCTGACACCCAACACGATTCAGCTAAATGCAAAGAGCACTCTAGCGATGAAGCTTGCCAGTTCGCAATCATTCGAATCAACTCAGGTAGCTCAGGCCGTGGCATCCGATCCCACCAGTTCAAATAGCAATTTTATTAAACGTTCGCTTTATTATTTGAGTCTCAATCCCCACACTTTAAACGTGAAATAATTTACCTTTGGAATATGAGTCTTTACCCCGCCGTAGACTTGGGGTAGAGACCTTATTCATATCCTATGGACCCA
>JAYVPD010000222.1:0-3901 GCA_043757515.1 Pseudobdellovibrionaceae bacterium | reverse complement strand
CGTGCGTTATACATTTGGGGACTCCGGTAGTTCCAGAGGAAAATAAAATAAAAAGGGGATGATTGAATTCAGTTTTTGTAAATATTAAAGGTTTCGCGTGATTCCAATTTAAAAGATTTTCTAAAAATTCAGAATTCCCCAAGCTATGTGCAGATGAAGCCATTTTTGCATTAGCAATAGGTGACAGATTTCGATCATAGGCTATGACGATAGCATTTTTGACCGTCGGCAACGATTTTAAAACGTCCTTTGTTTTTTCTTTCAAATCTATTTTCTTGCCATTGTATAAATAGAAATCGCTCGAAATAAAAATTTTGGGTTCAATTTGGCTCATCCGATCTAATACGCCTTGCACGCCAAAATCTGGCGAACAACTGGACCATATGGCACCCAGTGAAGTAACCGCGGTCATCAAAATAATCGTGGCCGGATGATTGGGCACCATGGCTGCTACGGCATCGCCTTTTTTTAGGCCCATTGCTTGGAGGCCTTGCTGGGCTTTAGAAACTAAGATTTCAAATTCATTAAACGTAATTGAAAATTCGACCTGGTCTTCACCTTTGAATATTAAAAAAGGCGATTGGTCCGATTGGGGATGACGATTTTTTTTAGCTAGTTTCACTATATTTTCAGCATAATTGACGTTGCCTTGAGGAAACCAATTTGAGTTAATAAAATCATTGGGTTTGTCCAGAACGATGGAGCCTTTGTCTCCAATGACTCCAAAAAAATCCCAAAGCTCGGACCAAAACATTTGCGAGTTTGCAGTAGTCCACCGCCAGAATGAATCATAGGTTTCAAATCGAGAATTAACTTTTGTTTCCATCGATGATTTGAAACGAAATAAAGAAGTTGATTCAAAACTGTCTTTTGTTGGGGACCAGAGAGTCTTTTTCATAATGTCCTACTTTTTAATATATACTTTCAAATCTACTCGCCGATTTTTGGCGCGTCCTGCATCTGTTTTATTGGTGGCAATTGGACGAGCTTCCCCAAATCCGATCGCTGTGACTTGATTCTCGCGAATATCCAAATTATCCAATAAAATATTTTTAATGGCCTTTGCCCGACGCTCGCTCAATTTTTGGTTGTAATCATCTGAGCCTTTTGAATCAGTATGCCCTTCAATAATCAACGATTTCACATTGAGATCAAAAAGAGTGGCGATAATTTTTTCCATCTCGGGTTTTGATTTTTTAGTTAACGTATCTCGGTCAAAATCAAATTCTAAATTTTTGAGCCGAATCAATTTGTCTGGTTTAGGAATTTCTTTTACCAAAATGGCGGCCGATGCGTGACGGCCCACACCGTCAACGACTTCTACAGTCACATTTTGGGCTTCTAATGGCGCTTTAAATAAACCATTTGGGCTAATTGTTCCGGCGCCATCAATAACGGCATAGCGAAATGGAGTTTTGCCTCCGACTGCGCGAAATTGAATGGTCTGACCTTCAAATAATTCAGCTCGAGCCGGGCGTATACCAAGATCGCCCGCAAATTCACTAGGTGCTTTGTAGGTAACGGTGGCCGTTGTTGTTTGTCCTTGCGAATCCTTAAATTCAATTTCACTAGAACCTGGATTTTCAGGGGACAAAAAATCACAATATCGGCCAATGAACTGACCCTCACCGCTTAGAATATCACATTGGTAAGGTGCTTTGCCGCCATAAAATTCAAAAGTCACTTGTTCGCCAACCACTACCGTTGAATCTTCTGGTGTTACGCGAAATCCAGAATTAGCTGCTTTAGGCGTTGGTTGCTTGCGCTTGGCATTTGGTGATGATTTTGGAGCGTCATCACCTGCTGGCTTCCAATACCATACTATACCCGCAAAAACACGCCATGCCGGTGACAAGGTTTGAACGCCGGGTTCAATTGTTGCGCCCCAATCGAAATTTGTATTTTTCCACCAGCGATGTTTAAGAGCTAATAATAAATCTAATGACGAAGCATCGTCCGCCCGGATGTAAGGCTCTTTTTTCAACGGATAGCTGTAAATGGTTTCAAATACCCACCGGCTTGTTTCAGTAAATTCATTCGAATATCCATAAGACATTGTTAACTGATCATCCAAAGGAAACATGTGTTGATTAGGCGGGACATCGCTTGGGTCGCGAAGTCGAATACCAAGATTGATTCCGTGAACGTCCTTTTCGTGACGAAATGTATAAGCCATTTCTAAATTGTAAATCGGATTCGGTTTCACGCCGGTGTAAGGACTGTCCACCAAAGAAGGAATATCAATTGATCCAACAATCGCCAGAGACGGAATTTCAGCGTCACCAAAGGAGTATTTAAATCCAGGGCGCAGCGAATGGATTCCTTTATCAATATTTATTTTGATTCCTTCTTTTGTTTCTGAATTATAATACCACAAAAAAGGCGCCTGTAAAAATGCTGAAAGATTTCTACTAAAACCGTATCCAATAGAAAAATCATATTCAGCCAGTTCACTTGAATAACTGATTTTATCTTGCTTACTGAGATCTTTAAAAACTAACAAATGATCTTTTGCAAAATTTAAATACTGAGATAACACCAAGTAGTCACTGTACATGGGCCGCGACGAATGCACGGTTACAAAATCCAATCCATCTGTATTTGGAACAAACGTTTGCATATCGCCCAAGACATTGGCGAAAACAGAGGTTGAGATCACGAGTGGTAGCAAGATGAGTTTGAGTAACCAATTCATAGTAGATTCCTCTTTGTTTTTTCGGAGAGTTTACTTTGAATTTGTTATTGAAGGCAACTATGGTTTTTCTAAAAATTGCCCTTTGATTTTGTCTTGTGGCCTTGGGGAAAGGGATATTGGCTGATTTTTTCCGAGGTAAATCGGGGTGACATCGAATTTTATTAGGGGAAAGGGCCGCACTCTTTCAAAAAAGGACGGCCATAGTGGCCTCCAGTGGGGGAGGCCGCCATCCATGGCACCACTGAGCCGTTTTTTGAAAGAGAGCGGCCCTTTCCCCTAATAAAATTGATTCAGATTTGCGGGAAAAAATCAGCCGAAATCCCTTTCCCCAAGTTGAATCAAATGGCATTTTTTAAAAAACGGCGTTGATCAGGGTGTGGATCGGTTCTAGTATTGGGGATAGAGAGTGATTTATGAAAAATCGTGTTTTGTTAAAAATTTCTGAGATTATTTCTACTTGGTTTTGGGTTGGGAAGATTCCTTGGGCACCGGGGACGTTTGGGACTTTGGCGGCTTTGCCGTTTGCTTATGCTTTGAGCTTTTTGGGGCCGATAGTTTTTATGGGTGTTACGATTATTGGTGTTTTTGTTGGGATTGTAGCGGCTGATATTTATGAAGGTTCGCTTGGTGAACATGATTTGGGTGAGATTGTAATTGATGAAGTTGTGGGGCTCTTGATTTCTTTGACTTGGTTGCCTATGACCTGGCAGTCGCTCGTTTTGGGTTTTTGTGTGTTTCGATTTTTTGATATTTTAAAGCCGTTTCCGATTAGTTGGCTGGATCAGAAAATAAAAGGTGGGCTGGGCGTCATGCTAGATGACGTGGCCGCTGGTGTTATAACTAATATAATTCTTCAGATCGTTTACACTCAGACCAGCTGGTTGGGTGTTCAATTAATTCAAATAAGCTCCTGATAATCTGTTGAAATTTGGTTTTGTCCGGGCATAGTGCTTTCAAGCGGAAAAACCGAGGTTGATGGGTAGTTTTTTTGTCTCTGAGCAACAAAGACGATTTTTTTATGGACACATTTACATATAAATTACACACTGCTATTGAACAGCTTCGACGGTCAAGAAACACCGTAAGTTTTGCGGAAAGTTGCACCGGGGGTAAACTGTCCGCAAAATTAACTGAGATTCCGGGTGTTTCAGATATTTTCATAGGATCTGTAGTTTGCTACGCAAATTCTGCGAAAGAAGATGTTCT
>JAYVPD010000221.1:0-47164 GCA_043757515.1 Pseudobdellovibrionaceae bacterium | reverse complement strand
ATAATTTTAAATCTTATGCCGTGTGTTTTACCTGTTTTATCTATTAAATTTCTATCGATTTTAAAAACGTCGGAATCTCAGCGACGCCGTGAAGGGTTACTATACAGCGCCGGTGTCTTAACTACTTTTCTGGCATTGGGCTCTTTATTTTTAGCACTGCGAGCGGCTGGATCCGCCATTGGATGGGGCTTTCAGCTGCAATCACCGATTGTTGTTTTAACATTGATTGTTTTATTTTGGATGATGTCGCTAAATTTTTTAGGATTTTTTGAATTCGGTGATTCCATTACAAATCTTGCAGGTCGATCTAATTCTGCTAGTTCATTTTCAACGGGAATCTTAGCTGTATTTGTTGCGGCCCCTTGCACCGGACCATTTATGGGAACTGCTTTAGGCGCCGCTGCCGTGCTGCCAGCGTTTCAGGCGCTCGTAATATTTTTAAGCCTGGGATTAGGTCTTAGTTTCCCGTTTGTTTTAGTAGCCTATGTTCCTGCCATGCACCGTTTGATGCCAAAACCGGGAGCCTGGATGGAACGATTGAAGCAGTTTCTTGCGTTCCCCTTGCTGGCCACCGTTATTTGGCTCATGTGGGTATTGGGAATTCAGCTAGGGACCGACGCTTGGGTTTTAAGCAGCGCAGTCCTTTTGTTAACAAGTATGGCAGTTTGGTTTGGTAATTTGAAATTTACATCTGCAAAGTGGGTAGGGCTAGCAATTGCCGTTTTAACAGTCGCTGGGGCCTATCATTTTGCTCGCTCAATAGCTCCAAAAGAAACTCATTCTGCGGGGGCTGATTCGGGACCCAATGGCTGGGTAAGCTATGACCGCGCACAAATTGAAAAAGCTCGGGCGGCCAATCAGATGGTGTTTGTTGATTTCACGGCGGCTTGGTGCATTACCTGCCAAGTGAATAAAAAAGCAGTCTTAGAAACCGATGAAGTCCTAAAGATATTTAAAAAGAACAACGTGTTGATAGTTCAAGCAGACTGGACCAATCAAGACGCAGAGATCACAAAAGCTCTAGCCGAATTTGATAGAAACTCAGTTCCTGTTTATTTGTTTTATGGAAAAAACCTAGCACCAGCTAAAATACTACCGCAAATATTAACGACTCAAATGATCGCGGACCTTTTTGAAAATTAGGGCAAAACAATCACGGCATTTCGTTATAGATGGCCGCAAAATAGCGGTCATCACCCACAGCCATCAATGATGTATTAGCCGGTTGTCCTTTGATATTCAAAAAGGGAATAGATCCAGAAACATTGACGGTATTTCCTGAATTCACCACAGAATATCGAACACTGCTAAAACAATTAAGTGCTAATTTCCCAGATGGTTGTTTTACAATAGCAAGGCCATTAGATTTAGGTTCAAAACACAGATATCCGTGGTCATTCTGGTCAAACAAGGTCACGGTTTATGTTGCCACCAATGGTGCTTCCAGAACTTTGCTGTGGATCCAGGCAAAGCCAAGGTTTATTGGGGTCTTCATGGGTCATAAAAACGTAACCGTTGGATTTTAAATCCAATCTAACATTTGTTTTTCTAATTGCCGCAGGATTAAATTCATTTGAAACAGTTACTACAATTGCAGAATTGGAAATAATTTTATTTATGGTGATTTTTAAAGTCACCCCAATCGAATTATTAAAATAAATTTTTTGATCACCAGAATCTACACACAAACTATCATCGCAAACTTTGAGTTTTGCAGAGGCGGCTGCCAAAGGTGATCCGCCACCGGGACTAGATGATGAAGCAGCAGAAGAGTTGTCGGACGCGCTGGCATTTTTGTTAGAATCTGAGCCTCCATTAAATGAGGCTTTAGAGCAGTTTTGAAATACAGCTGCGAAAACGATACTAGTAACGATGATGGCTAAGCCAAACTCATTTCTGCGTTTCATTGTTGTCTCCCCGAAGAATAGGTTAACATAATTTGTCTCAGCTTTAAATCTATCCAGCCTTGCTGTTGTAATTTGGGCCGTGTCACGCATTGCTAACAGCGCCCAAATCCCATTTTGAGTCCCTTTGCAAGCATCGTCAGACAAAGGGTCGAGGTCTAGATTTAAAAAACTAATTCTGGGAGCCCATCTGGTTCATGATGTAGAATTTGGTATGGCACTTCCTATTTTTTTGATCACTTTTATTTTTTTCGCTTTCAGTGCTGTTGCTGAAATTGTGGTTAAGAGTAGTTCAATAAAAGTAGTGGCAGCGAGGATTTTGAAGACTAATATAAATTATGTTCAAACAGAATATTCGATCGATACCTTAAACAATAAAAGAAAAATTACAATTTGCCACAGTGAGTTTGAATGTGGGCAGGGCTCCTGCACAAATGCAGTATTTCTGGAAACTAAAACTGGAAGTTTTGAATACGTTGGCTTGATTTATGGGGTGGTTAAAAAACTTAATTTTGAATCTAAATCATTCCCATCAGTTGAGACACTTTCGTCGATCGGTGCTGGCTTGAAAGAAATAACTACTTGGATTTACAATCCGATTGAAAAAAAATATGAAACTAAATAGAGTTTTTATTTTAATTTTTTGGTCTTATACGAGCGAAGCTTTAGACTATCATTTTACCTGTTCAATGGGCCGCCTTATTAGTTTTGAATCTAAAATTGATGAATCATCAAGCGAGTGCAAGCTGTTTTTAAAACAGGGTTTCAAAACATGTTTTGATACCCGTAAAGATTCAAGTAAGGCACAGAGTTCATTGATTTCTATTTCAACACCTATTGATCATTACTATGTTTCAAAGGAAAGTACCGACTATTTGCGCTCAGAGCTCGAGGAAGTTGTTCGATTTGCAGTATCAAATGATCTGGATCCCTATTTGATGTTGGCGATTAAAATTCTTGAATCACCGCCTACTCAACGAAGTCTAAACGATAAAATTAATAATGGGATAGATCTATATAAATCTCAATATGGTTTAATCCCGTTAGATGGAATTGCCGTTGCAGATTTTTTTGGATGTAAAGTCGGTCCTCTTGAACAGACGCAAACGGATTCGTTTCGGCAGGTAACTGGCCTTGGGAAAACGAAAGAAATTGTCATTGCTAAAACGGGTACTAGCAAAAAAATCTGCCTGGGTAAACTTCAAACGGGTGTAGAGCCTAACTTTATAATGAATTGTGAAAAATTCACCACCTGCTGCGCTGACATAATCGGCGATTGGGCCAATGCATCGACTCGGCAATGTGATGACATTAAATCGCAGGAAGTCCGACAAATGATTTTGTCATTAGCGGCTGGCAGCTACATTAAAAGACGATTTCAATATGCAGCAAAAGAAAAGATATCCGGTGTAAGTGATCCAGGGATGAAACTTTCAATTATAGCACAGTCTTTTAATGGATACGGGAAGTTTGGCATCGCAGAAAAAACGATGGGCACAAAACACTGTCTTAATAACTTTGATTTTTCTCAAAAGCCCTTGTACGGCGCCGGCGCTGCGGAATTGATGCTTAATTCATTTTTGGCAAATTCAGAAATTCGAGAAATGGTCGCTGTCGAACTAAAGAAATCGAAAAAAAATGCGCCAGCGTCTAATTTATGCGGCGCTTATGGTTCGGATGAATCACATACGATTTCCGCCTATACCTTTTCTAACCAAATGAAGCAGTTTTTAGAAAACCAAGATAAATGTATTCAAAAAACCTACCTTTTGAAAAACAGTTCTAGGCAGGAATTTAAGAATCGCAGTGCAGGTCAGGTTCAATAGTCCTTGATATTTTGTATTTCCAAGGCAATGATCTACTACTAAGACTAAAAATTGGTTTTGTAAGAAAAGGAGAGGTTATGAAAATATTAATTTCGCTAGCGTTTTTATTGTCTAGTCATTTTGCCGCTGCTGAAGCAGTTCCTGGGAAACCAGCCCCTGCGTTTGAAACGAAAGACGCAACTGGAAAAGCTCAGAAACTTTCTGACTACGCCGGAAAATGGGTGGTATTGGAATGGTTTAATAAGGACTGTCCATATGTTAAAAAACATTATGGTTCTGGCAATATGCAGGCATTGCAGAAGACATACTCAGACAAGGGTGTTGTATGGCTTTCAGTAAATTCATCAGCAAAAGGAAAAGAAGGCTATACAGAACCCAGCGAAGCAGTAAAAGTTGCCAAAGATGAAAAATCTAATGCCGCGGCTGTATTGCTCGACCCAACCGGAGTTGTTGGCAAGTCTTATGGAGCGAAAACAACGCCCCATATGTTTGTAATTGATCCCAAAGGTATGGTTGTATACGCCGGTGCTATTGACGACAACGATTCCTCCGATCCTAGCGTAATTATAAAATCTAAAAACTTTGTGGCTGCAGCCCTAGATCAGGGCATGTCAGGTAAAAAAATTGAGGTCGCTTCCAAAAAGCCTTACGGTTGCGGGACCAAATACGCAAATTAATAAATGAAGCAAAAACCAAAAGAAGCAGTAGAGCTTTTAGCACGGACAACCTCAAAATCTGTGCTAAAGCACACTGGTCGGAATTGGGATGATTGGTTGGTCATTTTAAAAAAATCTCAAGCCATTCATATGACCCACAAAGAAATCGTTCACCTTTTAAAAACAAAATTTAAGCTGACGCACTGGTGGCAACAAATCGTTGCTAGCGGTTTTGAAATTCATTCTGGTAAAAAAATTCAAGGTCAAAATGAAAAAGGCGAGTATTCGGTGACGGTCACCAAGCTCTTAAATATTTCTCAAAAGAAATTTTGGATTTTTTTTAAATCCTCTGAGGGAATTCAGATTTGGCTAGGGGCCATGAGTGCATTTAGCTTGGAAAAAGGAGAATCGTTTGAAATTGAAGGTGGTATTTTCGGTGAAGTCAGGACGATCACTAACCCAGGTAAGGTTCGGTTGCATTGGCAGGACACTGATTGGCCAAAAAAGACAACGGTGCAAGTCCATGTGATCCCAAGACCAAATGGTCGCTGTCATTTGGTTTTTTCGCATGAACAATTAGCAAATTCAAGAATCAAAGAAAAACAGCGAGCCTACTGGAAACAAAAAGCAAACGATCTTGAAATGGCATTGAAAGAAAAACCGTTCAAAAAAACCTAATTTTTGTAGAATCCTGCGCATTGCGGTGCTTTTGCTCCGGGATTAAGTTTCCATTTTCCAACTAAAACATTTCTAAGTGCTGGGTGAAGCGCTTCGGATTCGTTTGATCCAATAAGTTTTCGCCTCCAAGCAGCCACTTTGAAGCTATTCATTTGGCCAGCGACTTCGCTCTGGTTAAAGGCATAACTTAAATTAGGAAGCCTCAAAGCCTTCAAGTGTTCTCGTAAGCGTATTATCTCATCAAATGATTTTTTTGTTAAAACGATGTCTCTAATTTCATTAAAAAAAGCATTCATATCTCCAGAGTCAATATTTGTATAATCCTTGCTTTCGGCATTTTTGAAATACATGGCCGAGTTAATAATATATTTTCTAAGCGCCATTCTTGTTTTATCAGTTTCGATATAAAGAAAGCGAAATAAGTTTTTTCGATTTGATCCGCCAGTTGAATCGACAAAGGATTTTACTTTTGCATTTAATTCTTTTTGACCAGCTTGAGGATTTTGAATTTTGAAATATTGAAGTGCGTGCCACAACACAAGGCCCGTAAATCGACCCGAAAGGGTTCTCGCTCCAAAATAATATTGGGAAATGGCCCAGCCTTTAGACATCGGGCCCGGGTCAAATACCATTACCTGCTCGCCACTATTTTTGAAGGTAAAGTTATTTGGTTTTAAGTCATTTGGACTATACCTCTCTCTTTTGTAGGCGCTATAGAGCTTGTCCAGGCCAAAGATATGCTGCATTTGATCGCTAAAGCTTAACTGCTCGATTTTATCCAACCAAACAGTGCCAAGGTCTCCGTCTGCGAAGTCCTTTATCATAACCTCTTGGCGCTCCGAAATCAGATAAACTTCGGGAGCTTGAATTCCGATTTCACGGTGAGCATCCAGAGAGGCTTTTTCGGCCTCAAATGAAAAAACGTCATCTAAATTAAATCCTCGAAGAATTTTTAATAACCTATGTTCATTTGGTGGCGGCAACTGAAATGCTCTTGAACCGACGCCGCTTGAACCACTAACGTCTTTGCCCAATTCAAATTCGAAAATTCGACCTTGAGATCGAAAACGCACACTGTCTCCAGCCTTTAAAGTTAGGCTTTCGTAAATTTTAGACGAAGTAGTTTCTGATAAATCTAGCAGTTTTGCCCGAGTAAATTCGGCAAAGTGCAATGCGATTAAAAGAATTAAAAAATTAAACTTCATATGTGTCATAGCAAAGTTCTTTGTGATTTTTGTACTTTTACTAGGGCTTCACGAAGCTGCCGCAATCGGATGTCGAGAGTATCGACTAAATCATAGACGGTATCCTCAGCGGATTTATCGGTATTAGCTGGCTCAAGGGCTACGTCACTTATTAGTCCCGGAATAATCGTCGCATTAATGAATAATTTGGTTTCATTGGTTACGGCGAGTTGAATATTAAAACCGGGTTCAGTTTCGATAAATCTAGGCGGCTTGCGGCCAGCCAATAAAGAACTGTATTCGGCGTCCATAGATGAGATCCTAAGAAGACGTAGTAAGACGATTTCTGTTGGCTTAAATCCAGGATGAAAGAGATACGAAAATGCGCGCTCTGCTTTGAGTCGATTTTCAGGTACCCATTCAATCGACTCAAACATTTGCAGTCTGCCGTATTGAAAGCGAGCATCACTAAGCAATGCTTGAGGATCAGCGGTTCCAAGGTCCATTTCCAAAGCCCGGTCGCGAATCAAATGTTTTGCAATGGTTTTAAATTCAGAGTTTTCAGTAATGTTAGATAAAGTATGAAACAGTTCCAACGTTTTTTGATTTATCAGGCTTGCTTTTGATAATACACTTAATGGATAAAGCATGGCACCAAGATGATAAGAGACATCGTGAACAGTGAGTTGTTTATGGTGTTGAGCCAAAGGGAATTTCATTAAAAAGCGACCTTGCTTTTCAGACGCTTTTTTTAAAAAGCCTAAGGACTTTTCAAACTCCGCAGCCACGGGCAAAAAACCAATGGGATCAGCTAGGACCTCATTCATTCTGCTAAACGTTTCTGCTAACATTTTAGAGCCAGGAACCCATAATTCAATGAATCCATCTGATCTTGTGTAAAGCCTAAACCCAAATAGGTCAGCTATTTCAGGGCCCAAAAGTTTGATAATATTTAAGGGATCACCCTGTTTTGTGTAACTGTTGGGGCGAGCGGCTTGATTGCTGAACCAAGGGTCAGACGGGTGTTTTCTGAGTACAATGTAGCCATCCTCTGTAAAGCGATCGAAAAAAACCGAAAATTTTAAGTTTCCCTGCGGGTGGGTTTCATATTTTTTACTAAAAATGGTGTCTAGATCATGGACTCGGTAAAGGCTGTAAAAATCTCGGCATTGATTGCCAAAAGAGAACGAAGCCGAACAAGAAAAAAGAATGAATATCCCTATTATTTTATTCTTTAGTTTCGAGGTTTTTGCCAACTTATCTCCCGAATTAGGCTGTTGCTTGGATAGCATCGTTTAAGGATGCCAAAGTGATGCCAAAGTATTATAAGTATTTGCCAATCCTGGTGCCTTTGTGGTGGTGCATTTGGTGATTCCTAAAGAATTTCAATTGAGGCCTTAAGACAATTGTCTGACCAAAAATGTCACTTTACTTTTATGGACCACACAGGTGATTCAAAATTGGACGCTGGTTTGCACATTTGAATGGTATGCGAGGTAAAAATGTATAATTCAGCCCTATCTGCTTTTTGTGTTGCTACACTTTTGATTTCAAATTTGTCATTGGCCCAATCCACTGGATATTCATCTCAGTCAGCGCACATAACACCCTTGATAGGTCCCAAATGCATTTCAATACATAAAGACGGCAATCTATTTACTTGTCGGGAAGACCGATTAGGATCGAGTGGTGTCAGATACACAACGACAGTAAATATCAACAAAGATGGAACTCCTATTCTGTCAGACGGTAGTCCCTATGTGCGCTCAAGAGTTGGCTTGGATCCAAAAAAGACTACGGTAAATAATTACGTAGTTGGCAGGACTGAAGGGGTCAAGCATTCGATGCGCGATGGAAATAGCGCTACTTATATTCTGAGACAGAAGCAAACATTGTACGTATCTGGACAAACAACCTACACGAGGAGTTCTTATTTTAGAGTCAGTCCGCCGCCTGTCGTTGTTGATGTGAATTCATATTCAGGCCGAACTTATACTTGGGCTTGGTTAGACTCGAAAGAAACCCTTCCCAATTTCGCTGCTACTTATGTTAACCAGGGCAATGAAACAGCACAAACCATTTCGGCTGCTTTTCTAAACGGCGAGTCTTGCCTGAGCGCCGCCCAATCTCAAGATTTTATAGTTAGGAAAACAGAGCTGGGTGAAACTGTAGATTCGATTATTGTTGGGTACGATGATATCGACCCGAATCCAGGTTCGTCGACGAACTTCATACTCAGATTTGGATTACCTGCCCTTAGCGTAACATAATGTCACTTATCAGAACTTGATTATTAAAGGAGCCTTTGTGAAAAAGCTATTAGTTTTTGCCCTGTTGTTCTCTACTCTGAATGTTTATTCCAATGTTGCCAATGACCCAAATACTTGGACCTCCAAAGATATTTATTCTACCGCACTAGCCTCTAATAGCTTTGATCGAGGCGCCCGGGATGAAGAGGAAGTCGCATTCTACCTGACTCATGGTGATAGTTATTTGGCCCAGGTCGGTTGCGGCCGTATTTTGATCAACACCAATAAAGACGTTCAAGCCGCACGAAACGCTGGTTATAAAATTTCTAAAATTGCATTAAACGAGGGTATTAGCCAACAGTGTCCGATGGATGGTGTTTCAATCCTATCCAAAATGGATTTCATTCGTGTTGAGTTGTTTAAAGCCAATCAGGTTTCTAAACAGATTTGGGTTGGCGCTTGCCAAGTAAACGATAGTCGTTCCCAATGGAAAACATCTACATTGAAATGCCAACACTAATATAATTATTGAGCCCGGCAGTCCGCCGTAATACCACTTCCAAAATCAACCTTGGCAGTTGAATACCGACCGTCTAATTGAACCAGTGCTGTTTTGCCGGTCAGGTAAAGCCAGCCAGAATTAAATTCTTTAAAGTTCAATTTTTCTTCATGCTCGGGAGAATTGATTCCATCGTTTTTTGAAACTAAAAAGTATTGGCCATAGGGGCCTGAAATGGCGGTATTTAGGAAAACTCTTAAGCTGTAGTTCAATGATCCCACAGATTTATAAAATCGCGCCGGTTTTGAACACGGTAGATTTATAATCCGGCTTTGAGCAGTTGAAGACTGAGCATAAAAAACGAAGGTTAAAATGGATAAAATAAGCTTTGTCATTAAGACGGCATACCCCCGAAAGCTAGATTGTCAAAGTGGTTTTGGGTAAATGATAAAAAATCCACACTCTAGGCAGCTTAAAAGTTATCAAATTTCAAGTTCATAGTCGTTTCGAAGCTTTTCCTTTGAAATCATCACCCGTTTATTGTCGACCGTGTCCTTTAGGTAGAAAAAATTTGGGCTTTCCTGCAAAATTTCATACATCAAAGCTGACTCTCTTTTTTTGACTTTCATTCCTGCGCGCACTTGATTGTATTTATCCTCGAGTTTAATTAAGAGTTCCGACCGGATGTACGCTAAAATAAATAAGGTAAATACAAAACTTAAACCCACAGTGAAAGCCAAAATAGGATTGAATTTCGCTTGAATTAAAAGACTAAAGCTAACTGGGGCAGCAATACTGCACACAACGATAAAAGCAGAAAGCACACCCGCTTTCATTTTTTCTTTTTTATAACTGCCGCCAAAACTATTTTTATTTTTTAAAGACATTTTAAAAATCCTCCTGATTTTTAAAACACGGGCCACACCGCGCCTGTTTTCAGTGTAAGGGAAATCAGGCGAAAAAATAAAGAGAAATATTTTTTTATTTATTTTGAAATTATTTTAGTACAGGAGTGATTTTTAAAGTAATCACTTCATTGGACCGGCGTATCTTTAAAGGCACTTCCCTATTGGGTTCTGCTGCTTGAAGACTAAATACATAATCATGAATAGAATCAATAGTCTTGCCGTTGAACTCTACAATGATGTCTTTTGCTAGCAATCCTCCTTTTTCTGCGGGTGAGTTTTTGGACACACCGGACAAACGAACTCCCTGAATACCGTCTTGGCTATAGTCTGGTATAGTTCCCAAATATATTCTGAATGACCTTTCGGTTCCTTGGGCCCGAACCCCGCCTTCGACCTTTTCATAAACTAGACCAGGGGAATCGTTAGAGGCAATTTCTGACGCAAAATCTCGAACTATATTAGTTACTTTAAGTAAACCAGGATAATTTATTTTTTCAGCGGTGTCCCGAGGGGAATGATAATCAGTATGAACCCCCGTAAAAAAACTGATGGACGGGATTTCACTTAAATAAAAAGAAATCGCATCGGTCGGTAAAAAGGGGTCATTTTGCAAGGACAGGGGCATCCCTGATTTAAGCGTTATTTCTTCGGCCAAGCGGCCCCACTGTTTTGAGGAACCCACTCCCTGGACCATAAGTTTGTCTTTTAACCGACCAACCATATCTAAATTTAAAGAAGCAATGAAGGACTCCTTGAATTTAGATTTCGTTTGAGTTTCCCAGTCATCTATAAACGCTTTGCTGCCTAAGACTCCCATTTCTTCAGCGCTCCATAAAGCAAAGTACAGGTTATGCTTTAATTTTTTTCGATTCTGAGTTTGCGAGAAATAATGAGCGAGTTCTAAAACAGCCGAAACGCCCGACGCGTTGTCATCAGCACCATAATGAATTGGATCAAAATCATCGCTGGTTGCAAGCGAGTTGCCGACGTCTCCCCGACCTAAGTGATCCATATGAGCGCCAATAATTAATGACGACTTGGCCTTTGGAACCTGAATACTAGCAATCACTTGTTTTGCTTTTTTCTTTTGCAATTCAAAGTCTACGACGGCAGATATTTTTAAATTTTTGTTTTCGATTTTTTCGAAAGTTTCATTTTTCTCAAGAGCCGTTTTTAATTGAGAGTATTGTGCTTCTGTTAGGTTCATTAGATCAAGAAAGACTTTAAGAGAAACTTCGACAGCTGGCAGGCTGGTTGGTGCTCCGTCAAATCGCATTTTTGTAATTTTATCTTTGTTAATTAAATTGGGACTGTCGATTGCGATGACTCCATAGGCTCCCATATTTTTAGCCAATGTTATTTTGTGTCCTATACCTGAAAACGGAATCAAGTGATTTCGCATTTCTTTAGAAACCTGAGTGGGAAAGTCTTTAAATAAAATGACCCATTTGTCTTTAACGTCCAATTGGGCATAGTCATTGATTTCAGGTAAAGTCTCGGTAGCCGAGGTTTTTAACCCATAACCCACAAAAACAAATGGTTTAGCTTCAAAAGTTCCGCTTTTACTTAATGAAATCGGTCTAAATTCACGATTTAATTCAAAATGGGTTTGATTCATGGTGAGATCGTTTTTATTCTTAAGCTCAATACCGGTTACAATATCAAAACTTTGGATAAATCCATCTTTCATCGGGCGGCCAGAGGTTAGCTTCCATTTTTTCAATAAGTCGCTTATGTCATTTGTGAGCAGAGTTTCTTCGGCACTACCAGGCAGCCGTCCGGCCATTCGTTTGGAAGCCAAAAAGGCTACGATCTTTTGTAAATCCACTGTTGAAGAGTCTTTTGAAAACGCCATCGAAGATAGTTTAAAGTCAGCGGCTGGTTCCGTATTCGAAAGTTGCAAAGCACTGAGTGCTTTTTCATGGTTCCAATCTGAAATATAAATTTGACTTTCGCCCTTTTCATTTCGATGAGTCCAGGTCATTTGTTTTCCATCAGGTGAAAAGCTGGCTAGCCCGTCAAAGCCATCCGTATAGGTGACTCGAATAGGTTTTTGTTTGCCTTCGGTATCAACCATAAACAATTCAAAATTAGAAAACCCCAAAACGCTTGTCGCAAAGATAATATATTTACCAGACGGATGAAAAAACGGCGCCCACGACATTGCATTCAAATGGGTAATTTGTCTTTGATTCGACCCATCGACATTCATCGTGTAAATTTCTGCAGTGGCCCCAGATTTATCAAATCGCCGCCAGGTTATCATTTTGCCATCGGCACTAAAAAAAGGCCCTCCATCGTACCCAAGAGCATTTGTAAGTCGTTTGACGTTAGTGCCATCGGACTTCATTAGATAAATCTCCATCTGACTTGACGGATCCTTTTCAAATAGCTTTTTTTCCTCGTCATTTAAAGTTTCAGTGTAGCCGGTTCGATTGCTTGCAAAAACAATCCATTCACCATCGGGGGAATAGGACCCTTCTGCATCATAGCCTAGTTCTTTGGTAAGGCGTTTTACGTGGCCACCTGAAAGATCGGATTCAAAAATGTCGTATTGTTCGTCAAAGGCCCAGGCGTATTTTCCTTTCACTTGATTTTTCCGAGCTACCCATTCTTCTTTTTGCTTTTTTTCCCACTCGGGATCTAAGTGGGTAGATGACCACATGGTTTTCTTAAGCCCAGGGTGAATCCAACCGCAGGTAGTTTTACCATTACCTGGAGATAAACGATTCATTTTTCCCGATTTTAAATCCAAAAGAAACATTTGGTAAAAAGGATTATCGGGTGTTCTTTCTGATTGAAGAATCATTTTAGTGCCATCGGCGCTGAAATACCCTTCACCTGACTTTGGCCCTTCAAACGTAATTTGCCTAGCATTTAAATAAAACTCAGATTCAATTTCGCGCACACCGTCTTTGTTTTCAGGTGGATTGGGTGCGACTTGAGATTGAAACGGGAAAAAAGTAATAGCCGTGATAAAAAATAAACTTAAGAGATATTTAATTGTAAAAAAATTTGTTTTCATGCGAATAATAGACCAAACACAGTCCGAAAGGTCAATAAAATGCCAGCGCAAGTTAAAGTCTTTCTTTTATTTTTTTCCGGTGGATTTGGCTTGTTTTGCAGCTGTTCAAGCCCGTCCAAAATTTCAAACCCCATCGTTAAACAGGATGCTTTAGAAAGTTCGAGCATGACTTTAGATGGCGCAATTTATAAAAAAGTCGATTTTATTGATAACTCAAATGCTAAAGTTCCCTATTTGTCTTTAGCTGTATTTTTTGATTCCGTGCGTCCCCTCAAAACCAAAATAGAAAATCAAGAAAAACTGAGTTTGCAGAGCCGGGGTGAAGCTCACATTACTATATTAACACCCGCTGAATGGCTGCAAATAACAAAAAGGGTGCCTGCTAAACTGATCGTTGAACTTGCCCATTTAAATCGGCTGCAAGACATTCCATTTCAGGCAGTTTGTGTGGGTCGAAGTGTAAAAATAGAAGATCAAAAAACACTTTCCACTTATTTTCTAGTAGTCGACGCGCCTAAATTGATAGAATTACGACGCTCTATTCAATCTGTTTACATCACTCGCGGGGGTTCGACGACAGACTTTGATCCAAATGACTTTCAACCCCATATTACGATTGGTTTTACTGTACGAGATTTACACAGCCAAGACGGCGTTGTTAAAAACAAAGCCAGCTGTTTTAGTCAGATTCAAATTCTGTAGCAGATGCTGGCTTACTTTAGAAAAACTAGTCGTCCGGGATTCATTTCTGGTGTTTTGACAAAAAGCAGTTAAAATATAGAAAACTTACCATCGAGTTAAAATGAACGTCTGGCAAAAATTTCTAATTAGTTTGTTTGATACCAAGGATGCTGGCACTGACTTAGAAAATCCAATTCTTGAAGTATTAGTTGAATGTAAAGAATTATTCCCAAGTTTTCGCGTTTCGTTTTGGTCAATTAATGCGAGAAAAAATGAAATTAAAATTTACGCTTTAAAATTGGGAAAGTTAGTCGCGAGTGAAAAAGCCCTGTCCCAGTTTAAATTTGAAAAACAAATTCGATCAAAAACCAAGCCATTCTATTCATTTCATCTTAAAAACAGCCAGCGCGTTTTAATTCCACTTTTTGTTGATGGCAATTTGAGTGGCTGTGTGGCCGTATCGTCCGGTCTGAAAACTACTCAAAATTCATGGAAATTGCTACTGCCCTACTTTTTTATTCAAGCCAAGCGCTTGTTAAAGTGGATGCAGCTTAGTCAGAAAAACAATGCTATCGATACGTTAATGGAACTAAATCTTTCTTTGGAAGACCAGGTTCGTGAAAAAGCTCGCTCTCTAGAACAGGAAAAAAGTGCACATTTGCAGGCAAGCAAAATGGCAACCCTTGGTGAAGTCGCAGCCGGGATCGCCCACGAGATCAATAACCCTTTGACGATAATTGTGTCACGAGTGAACTTGCTAGAAAGAAATCTAGAGAAGAAAAGTCTGTTAAATCCAGAGCTAGTGGATTCTTTTAACAAAATTAATTTAACTGTTGAGAGGATTGTTAAAATTATTAATGGACTTCGCTATTTTGCCCACAATGGAAGTGGCAAAAAAGCGAACGTAGTGGTCAGCCGAATTATAAGTGATTCTTTGGATCTTTGTCAGGAACGTCTGAAAAAGAATGAAATTGAGTTAAAAGTTGTGAAACCGGTTTTTGATGTTGAAATATCAGCACATGACACGCAGATAATTCAAGTTTTGTTAAACCTGATTATTAACTCTTTAGATGCTATTAAAGATTTATCTGAAAAATGGATTGAAATCGAATATAAAATTGAAAATGATCACTTGCGTGTCACTGTTCGGGATTCTGGACATGGTTTGACTAGCGAAATTGCCAATAAAATTATGACTCCATTTTATACAACCAAAGATAAAGGTCAAGGCACAGGTCTGGGGTTGTCACTTTCAAAAACGATTATTGAAAATCATGAAGGTCGATTGTTTTACAATTCTGAATCTAAAAATACCGAATTTGTAATTGAACTTCCTTATATGCGAACGATCTAGTCAGGGATATCACAGTGAAAAGTTTTGGTCGAATTGACTGCCAATACCTAGAAACTTGTCGCGGGTGCCCTTTAGGCGGCCTAGAATTTGAGGAACAAACGACAATTAAAAAAAACAGGTTATTGAATCGCCTTAAGGGCCTTTTGGATTCAAATGCGTTTCTGGCCGTGAAATTTGATTTTAAATTTCCTGTTCACAGCCAGTATCGGATTCGAACAGATTTTACCTATCTGAATGGCCGTCTCGGATGGTACGATCGGGCGAAAGTTTTTTTGCCAATTGAATCCTGTCCCCTCCATGCCCCTGAGCTTACGAATTTTATTAGGACTGTGGCGCAAGTTAATTGGCCCGTGAAAAAAGGATCTTTTCGATTTCGAGTTGGACACCTTGGTATCAAAGGACTTTGGTTGGACTTAGCAAACCTAGATATTAAAACAGTTCTTTCAAATCAGGAAATCTTGAACTACCTTTTTGAAAACAATATTGTTGTCGAAATGGGGCAAAAGGGCAAACGAGTTCAAACTATTGCTGGCGAATTTAAACTCACAGAGCCAACTCCAGAGCCCTGGTTTAGTACCCAATTTCAAGAAAAAACAGTTCCGCTGTTAGCGCTTATAAGTTCATTCACGCAAACCAACCCTGACTTGAATTTAAAAATGATTGGAGTTATAGATTCTTTTTTAAACGATTTAACATTTACTGAAATAGTTGAATTTGGCTGCGGAGTCGGAAATTTTACTCTTTATTTAACTGAAAAAACTAAACGTGTTTCAGTTATTGAAAATGATTTTAAAAACCTAGTGGCTTTAGAAAAAAATCTTGCTTTGTATAAGGTAAAATCGTCTGTTGTTGTGTATGAGAATCTAAATCATTTTATTAAACGGCCTGTTCTGACCGAGATTGGCCCTGATGGCTGTCTCTTTTTTGTAAATCCGTCGCGCAGCGGTGTCGGAACTTTATTTGATTCCCAAATTTCAGCGAACTCTGTTTTGTATGTTTCCTGTCATTTAGAAAGTTTTCTTATAGATTCCGCAAAGCTTGTAAAACAAGGTTTTAAGTTATCAAGATCTACTTTGTTTGATCAGTTTCCTCATTCTGAACATTTTGAAATTATTAGTTTTTTTACAAAATAGTAATTAGATATTTGAGGATATCTTAAGACCGGACATTTCGCCGGCCAAATCTTTTTTGAACACCCAAGATAGTAAAGGCAGCGTTACGATGCCGCAAACATAAATAATAAATGTGCGATAAATCACTCGGAAAGGGTAGGAAAGTAAGTAGCGCTCTTGAAACAATCCCAAACGCACGTCAAATACTTTTTCCCCAAACGTGCAGCCTATAAAGGCTCTTAAGACGACCAGATAGCAAAACTGAATCCAAAGAAAAATAATGCCAAATAATTCTGCGAAATAGAGTTTGTGGGGCAATATTTTTACTAAATCAGTTTTTAAGGAAACGAGATATAAAAAACAAACAAACAGACTCACCGCTAATATTAGCAATGAATCTACTAGAGCACTCAATATCTGAAATTCTATGAGCTTTCGACCCCGGCGTTTCTGCGAACCGCTCATAAAGCCCAAACCCTGATAAATCCACTGGTTTGTGGATCTATCCTCGGGGGTAATCGGCTTGTCGCGCTGGCGGGGCTCTCGAATAATATCCAAAAGTTATCTCGGAGGAATTACTTTAGGATTTATACTTGGATCATTTTGATTAGTAGCTCCTTCAGTGCGTGGCGGAACCACCACTGGAAGTGGATTCACCGGAGTAGGATCCGTGCAACCGGTAGGCTTCGGGCACACAGGGTCCACATAAACCGGAGGAGTTAAGTTTGAAGTTCCACTTTCGCACATATGGAATAAACTTTTATGACCGGTCGATCCCCAGACGCAATTTAGTGCCGTCAAGCCAAGGAACATCGCCATATAATCGCCACCTGTGAATGGGCAACTTGTTGAGAATCGTGCCCACATACTATTGCAGTCATTTGTTTGAGCCACACTGGTTACTGGTAAGTCAACGACTGCTTCACCAGAAATACCTTCAAGTCGTGTGGGAGCCGGCGCTGGAGGTTTTTCCACTAGACAGGCTTTTTTATTTGTATCAAAAGTCGCCTTTGGGTCTTTGCAACCACAGATTTTTTTACCAACAGGACCTGTTTCTTCAAATGTCCCTTCTGGTCCCCAACCCGCGCATGCCGATGCGATCACTGGAGGAGCATCAACTGGTCGTATCAATTGACCAACTGACAACGCGCGCTTCATTAAAGCGTCACAAGCTTGATTTTGATAAGCTTTGTCTTGTTTTGGACCTTTTCCACCTTTTGGGGGCATGTTGACTTCTTTATATTTAAATGAGGCCGGTGTAGTCTCTGTTTTTGGAGTGGCCACTTCGCAAATTTTTTCTGCCGATTTAATATACGCATCCAAAGGTTTTTTCAGCTCGGACATTATTTTATCAAAAAGTTTACGGTCGGTTG
This sequence comes from Pseudobdellovibrionaceae bacterium, assembly GCA_043757515.1. GTDB lineage: Bacteria > Bdellovibrionota > Bdellovibrionia > Bdellovibrionales > Bdellovibrionaceae > UBA2316. The sequence goes on along the minus strand of JAYVPD010000221.1, from coordinate 29,715 downwards.
TTACGAGTTCCCCAGCCGCGTTTAGTTTTACTGTCCCAATGACCTCTTTAGAAAACTTTCCGCGTTCCAAAATTCCCTTAATAAAGGCCATTTTATCAGTTTCTGTTTTTAATGGAGACTTGGTTTCGCAGGGGCCATTTCCGTGGGTAGCAAAGTTGAAATTATCTGTCGTTCCTGTCTTGATAGAGGTATCGATACAATGTGGTTTTCCTTCGGAATTGAAGCCGTAAATAATTGGATTACACGCAATAAAAGGGCCACCACCACTGTCTTTTTTGCACTCTTTAGAAATGGGATTTTTTTCATAAAAATCAGCTTGGCCTTTGCTAGTTCCGCCATTCCAAGGACAGGTATCGCCTTTCCATTCTCGCGCATATCCAGCTACGATACAACTTGGTCCACCAGCTTCGCCTTCGCCGCGAAATGCGTCTTGATTGTAGCCTATGATCTTAGCTAAATTTGATGCATCTTCTTTTGCTTTGGCGTCTTGAAGAGCTTTATCACCTTGATTGGCTCTGACGCGCGTGTCGACGGCGCCGGCGGATGGTTCTGCATTGCCGCTTACTTGCGCAGCTGGTTGCGCCCCTGCAGCTGGGCCTGCTGGCGCGGGACCGCCTGGTTTGGGAACTGTTCCTGCATCTGAATCTTCACCTACAATCATTTCGTTTACCCATTGATCAAATGACTTGGTATTTGAAACAACTTTAAACCGCGGCGTATTGTAAACCTTGTAGGCAGCTTCCAACACTTCACGGTAGCGCAAAAAATAGTCGGCGCGTTGAGACGGAGTCAGCTTTAGCCATTGTTCATACGTCGGAGTTAAACTAGCTTTAAAAACTTTTTTTCTGAAATCCTGGTAAAGCTTAGCAAAGGTAGGAATAGAAAGAATTTTTTTATTAAATGAATCTAAAGTGTCTGTGTCGGCTTTATTGAAAACAATGCCATCAATTTTTAAAATTTCATCACCGTTGAAAAGGTATTCAATTACCACTTGCTGGCCACCGACTTGATTTATGACTCGAATGGCGTCTTTGCCTTTGTATTTGAAATCTTGAAATTTTGGTTTTGGAAACTTTTCGTCTTGAAACATTTTTGCGATGTTGCTAAAGGCAACTGGATTCACTCCCGGAGTGGATTCTGCCATCCGCGCAAATAATTCTTGAAAGGATTTGGCGGTTTCAACTTTAGTTTCTTTAATTCGTGTTTTAATCACGCTGATAGGTGATGCGTTTTCTGCCATCGCAAATGGAACAACGGAAAACGTGACGGATAAGAACCCGGCAAGAAGTGAATTCAAAATATATTTTAGCATATAGTCTCCATTTAAACTCAAGTACACTTATTTTTACACAGTTTAAATCGGATTAAAATGGGAAAACTTAAAGGTCGATACGAGGTTAGCGATGTTTAGACAAAATATCTGGACTATAGTCCTTCAAATAGTTTGGCTTCCTGGATAACAGCGGCTAGCCGCTGGCACCAAGACGTGTCGTCGTTTAAACACGGTACATAGTCGAAGGTTTGGCCCCCGCTTTTTAGAAATATTTCTTTGTTCTCAATTTTGATTTCTTCTAGGGTTTCCAGGCAATCCACAGTAAATGCTGGGCAAATAACTAAAACCCTTTTTGTTCCCGATTGAGCTAGTGCCTCGATGGTCCGGTCTGTATACGGCTGGATCCATTCGCTACGGCCAAGTCTAGATTGAAAAGTTGTCATAGTTTTAATTTTTGAATTCAATTTTTTTACAGTGGCTTTGGTCGTGGTATAGCACTGACTTCGATAGCAGTTATGCTTCATTCCGGTTTCACAACACAGATCAGTCATCTTGCAGTGACTGTTTTTCAAAATCGAAGCTTTTGGCAACCCATGGTACGAAAATAGCAGCAAATCATAGTTTTCTAAATCAAACTCACTTATTTTTATTACTAGCTCGTCAATAAAAAAATCTTCGTCATAAAATGGTTTCATTACAAAAAGTTCCACCTCAGCTGCAATTGAATTTGTCTTCTTGAAAGCATTAAAATCTTTTTTAAATTTTGCAATACTGGCCCCTGTAGTTGCCTCGGAATACTGAGGAAACATAGGAACTAGATAAATTTTTTCTAAATCATCATTTTGCTTTATCAGCGATGCGATCGCAGCGGTCAAGGAAGGATTTTGAAATTGCATTCCGGTTTCAACGGCCATGGGCAGTAGGGAGCGTAATTTAATTGCAATTTGGTTGGTGATCACAACAAGGGGTGACCCTTTATCGGTCCAAATTTTACGATATTTTTCCGCTGATTTCGGTGCCCGAAATGGGGTTATTATCAAATACACCAAAAAAAATCTCAAAATGACGGGAACTTCAATCACTGCCATTAAAAATTCCTGCAAATAAACTCGGACCGAGGCCGTATCTGGCGCGTCGGGCGACCCAATGTTGTTAAGTATTATTCCTGTTTTCATGTTCCACCTTTTTTATTCAAAAACTGCTCTGCCAGCGTTTCGTTCCGTTCATGAATTCCTGTCAAACCCAAGACGCCTAGATAGTTTCCCGATAGCTTTTTTGCTAGTGATGGGTTTTCAGATAAAAACTGTTTTAAATCTAAACTGTAATCGGGAATTACTTGAGGCCAGCGGTGGATCACGATATTTTTAATTTCAAAATCCACTTTAAACATTCGCTTTCGATCGACAGTTATTTTATGTAAAATATCTTGATCCGTCCAGTTCATCAAATCTAAGGCCGTTGAATCCGAAAAAATCCAACTCTCATTGTAAGCACCCCGTCCGGAAAATATTTTTGTATTAGCAAGGACTCCGAGCGCATTGAATTTTTCTAAATTGGCGAACAGCACTCCAAAACCGTCGATTTCATGAACCTCGCCTTTAAAGTTTATCGTCGCGCGAACCAATGAGAGCGAGTTTAGGGCTTTTGTATTATTACCTGCGCCGTAGGTTTTTTGTTTTAGTACTAATTTTTGAAACGAAAACAAATCAATTGCTAAAAAAGTATTATGTTGCATATTTTCCAAATCAATTTCACTTTCGTTTTGAAATTCAAATTTGACTCCTCTGTTTAGGAGATAGGAATTGAGTTTACTTATTACTTCACCCATCCCTCCAGCGGCAGAAATTAAACCTCTTAGGTGCCCAGGGCTGCGCTTGTACCTCATGGAACTCAGAACCATATACGCATTTAGCTTATCGATCGATTGTGCGAATATCCCGTTGACCATTGGCTGTACGAGATATTCGGCAGCCGTGTTCCCGACTGTTCGGTCTGCCCATTCTTTTAGTGTTTCGCTTGGCTTTGGTTGAAACTGATTTGTAATTATTGATTTGGCTATTTTAAAAACAAAAGAAATCGATTCAGAAAACGTCAACGGCCAACGCCGCATGCGACCTCTGAAGATAAATTTCTTTCGTGATTCAGGTCTGGTTTGAAGGGGTTTTATTCCAATATCTTGAAATAGTTCTTCAATTTTTTGCGAAGCTAGCAACCCATTGGCCGCGCTTTCAACTAACATATCACATTGAAAGCGCGACTCTATCACCCCACCAATACGATTTTTTTCTACAATCGTGACGGATGCGCCTTTTTTTACGAAATGGTAGGCTAGTGAAAGACCTGAAAATCCGCCTCCAATTATTCGAATCATATAGAAGATGAAAAAATTCGGGTTTGGGGTTGTGACTTTTTTAATCGATAGTCAAAAAACAGGGCGGCATTACGCAGAAATGGTCTGCCCGATTCCGTCAATCGCAGTCTAAGGCCTTTTATTTCAACAAGATGATCCTGAATCATTTCTGCTAAAAACACCTCAGCCTCTGCTTTTTCAACTTCGGACAATTCAATTTCAAATTGGGTCATGAATTGAAGAATTTTTTTTCTTTGAATCTTGTCTTCATCAGATAAAACATGACCTCGCAAAGTCGGAATTTCACTTCTAGATATTTTTTGCTCAAAGAGATTTAATACCTTTTCATTTTGATGAAATGAATCGGGCGTTTCAGAAATACTGCTGACACCAAGACCAAGCAAAACGTCGGTTTTTTGATCCGTGTAACCCATAAAATTTCGATGCAATTCTTTAGACTGAGCTTTTTGATAGAGGCCGTCTTTGGTCAAGGCAAAATGGTCCATTCCAATCTCAACATATCCATTTTGAGTCAAAATCGATCGCGCAATTTCATAAAGCTTTCGTTTATCTTCCCCTTTTGGAAGATCTTCATCTTTAAACAGCCTCTGTTGGGGTTTAATCCAGGGAACTATTGCTAAGCTATACAAGGCAATTCGGTCAGGTTTAAGGTCAACTGTTAGGTCCGCAGACCGCTTGATTGATTCTGGCGTTTGCTTGGCCAGTCCATAAATCAAATCAAAATTTACGGAATCATAGCCCAGTTCACGCGCCCAATCTGTGGTTTGCTTAGTTTGTTCAAACGGCTGAATTCTATTTACCAAACGTTGCACATCAGGATCAAAATCTTGCACCCCAAGACTGATTCGATTGAAGCCGCGCTTTTTAAGTTCCACCAGTTGTTCGCGTTTAGTCCGCCTAGGATCCACTTCTATCGCACCTTCAAAATGGTTTTTTTCGCGTAAGACCCGTTTATCAATTTCATCAATTAAGTGTCCCAAAATGGTCGCTGAAAAAAAAGTCGGCGATCCACCGCCCAAATGAATTTGTTTTAAGGGTTTTGTTTTTAGCTGGGGAACCTGCTGCAAATACAAATCTAACTCTTTGATCACCAAATCCACATAAGGCATTTCTTTACCATGATCTTTTGTGATTGAGGTATTGCAACCACAAAAAGTGCACAGAGTTTCACAATACGGCAGATGAATATACAAAGACCAACTAGACTCGGACGGGCTAAGAGCGGCCTCTAGATGTTGAATCCAGTCGGTACGACTTGGGGTTTCACTCCAAAACGGAACCGTCGGATAACTTGTGTAGCGAGGTGCCGGTACATCATACTTACGATAAAGTTCTTTAAAACTAGCCACCATGAGAAAATTCCTTTCGTACAAACTCGACAAATCTATGCACGTTTTTCTCGGGCGTTTGGGGCAGCACCCCATGCCCAAGTGCGCAAACCCAACGAGAGCGCATCTCTGGCGGCATGTCTTTAAAAGGCTGAATATAAAATTTTAATGTTTTTTCAAAATCACTTGGATCTTGATGCAGCAAAGACTGGTCGAAATTACCTTGAACAAAAAAAGGATTATTGTATCCGTTTAAATTATTTAAAAGTGAAGGTAAATTCCAGCGGTGATCAAAACCTAGTCCCGCCCAAGGAGCCATAAAAAAATCTTTAGGAAAATACCCACCCATGGTGCCTTTTGAATAGTAACCTAATTTTTTAGGATAAAGCTGTGCCAATTCAATTAATTGGGGCAATACAAACTGGGAATACAAAAGGGGATCGATCTCGCCTGCAGCAGTGTCAAAAACCATAACAACTTCGGCCCCGCCTTCTAATTGTAGTTCGATGTTCTTTTTTAAGATCGGCATTAACAAACTACAAAACTGGGGATAGAGGGGAAGGTATTTCTTTGAAAGAGTCAAACTTCCTTTATGAGAACCTTCTACTGCGTAAACAAACAACGTCCACAGCCCCCCGACAAAACCAATTAATGATTTATTCATTGGCAACTTACGTCGAGTCAATTCAAGCGCTCGTTTTTGGAACAGCAACTGCGGCCACGCTTCGTCAAAGGGAGTTAGTTTTGGTAATAGTTCGGGCGTCAAATGAATATCAAGCCGGGGGCCATCATCCGTATACTGCAGCCCAAAACCCATCGCTTGAAGCGGAAATAAAAGGTCTGAAAATAAAATCGCCACGTCGAAATCAAAATCCAAGATAGGACCCATTGCCACTTCAGCGGCCAAATCTGGAAGACGACATAAATCCATAAACGAATTTTTCTTTCGAAGGTTTTGGTAATGCGCATGATAACGACCGGCTTGCCTCATAAACCAAATTGGTGGAATCGCCTGAGGAATGTTACTAATTGCATTGGTAAAATTAATATTCATTTTTTATCCCATCGGTAGTAGTCCATTGGTAGCCTATTCCACGAACATTTCGAATCACATCATCATTATTTAAATCTAGAAACTTTTTAATTCGAACAATTGCATTGTCAATACTGCGAATATTTATATTTTTATCTTGTCCCCAGACGAAATCCATCAATTCATCACGAGTCACAGGCTGGGGCGATTTTTTAATCAAAAACTCTATTATTTTAAGGTCCGATTGAGCTGGGTATTCGATGGTTCCATCCCTTTTTCGAACCGACATCTGATTGAAATCAATTTCGATTCCATTTAAATTCAAGCGATTTGGTTTGCTGGTATGATCCGTTAATACATGTTGGATACGAATCATTAGTTCTTTTAAATGAAACGGCTTTGGAATAAATTCTTCGGCCCCGATCTCATATCCTTGAAGCCGACTTTCCGCATCGCTCTGGGCGGTAAGAAACAAAATGTGACTTTTAGATTTGTTCACAGTTTTTGCCACTTGAAAGCCATCGCCATCAGGAAGGCCAATATCTAAAATAACTAAATCAAAATCCAGCTCAGCAATTTTCTTAATCGCAGACATTTGAGTTTGGGCCCAACTGACTTCAAAATCAACCTCAAGCCTCTCTTTGAGGGTTTCACCTAAGGTTAAATCGTCTTCGACAATTAGAATTCGCTTCATAGGTAAATTTTAACTCCAAAACCTGAGTCAGGGCTAAAAAATTCAATTTTACCGTTAAGCTTCTTTACTATTTCAGAGCACAAATACAGACCTATTCCCGACGTTTTTTTATCATTAAATCGGAAATGAATGATGTCCGAAACTGACAATTTTTCTTTAACGCCTGTTCCATCATCGACAACGGTTATTAGTTTCTGAGAACCCAAGTCTTCGAGCTGTATTTTAATTCGATTGGACCCACCATGAATCATTGAATTCTGAACTAAATTTCTAAAGACAAAATGCAATGCACGATAGTCTGTGTTCAAATCCTGATCTTTATTTAGCTCGATGGTGACTTCTTGAAATTCATTTTTTATGCCGGTAATAATTTTAGAAAAAGGAAATGTTTCCGTCATTGTTTTGATGCTTTCTATTTGGGCCATCCACAAAGAATTTTCTAATTGCAAATCCAACTGATTGATATTTTTTACTAGCCGGTTAATCTGTTTATTGTTTTTAAACTTATCATCTTCGGCAAGCACATCAGATTGCAGGCGAAGCCTAGCGATAGATGTTTTTAGATCATGAGAAAAACCGGCAAAAAAATGTCGAATCGATTTATTCTTTTCATCTTCTTTTTTCATAAAATAGTACATTAAAAAACCACCCAACATTTGGGCAATCATAAAAAATGAACCTTCCCAGAATAACATGCGTCTGCGGCGAAGGTATTCAACACTAGTAATGGGTATAGATTGCTGTTCAATACCGTAAAACCACCACCACCCAATCATGGATGTGGTAAACAAGATCCAAGCAAAAATGAAAATCGATTTCCACTTCATTTTACGACAAAACCTCTTTGATTTTCTTTAATGTTTCTTCCAATACGGAATCTGAGTGAGCTAAAGACAAAAATCCAACTTCATAGGCATTTGGGGCCAAATAAACACCCTTGTTAAGTAATTTTAAAAACAACGGCTTAAAAGCCTCGGCCTGGCCTTTTGGGATTTGGTCTAAGCTTCTAATGGCCACACTGGATTTAGAATGAATCCAAAAAAGTGACGAATGAAAACTCAGATCTAACGAAGAATGCTGATTTAAAAGCGCTTTAAATTTATGGCAAAATTCATCCGATTTTTTATTCAGCATTTCCCAGCCTTGATTTTTTTCCATTTTCTTCAATGTTTCTAAGCCCGCTACCATGCCAACGGGATTAGCTGACAAAGTGCCCGCCTGATACACGGGACCTAACGGAGCCACAAAATCCATGATGTCCCGACGTCCGCCGTAGCAACCGACCGGAAATCCCCCGCCTAGAATTTTTCCGTAGCAAACCAAATCAGGCTTTAGTCCTAATTCGTCTGCCATGCCTTTTAATCCAACACGAAACCCACTGATGACCTCATCAACCATAAATAGTGCGCCATTTTTTTTTGCCAATGATTGCATTTGTTGAAGAAATTCTTTTCTTTGAATCAGTAGTCCATAGTTTGCCGGCAGTGGTTCAATAACAACCACCGCAATTTCTTTACCATGAGCTTTGAAAACAGCATCTAAAGCATCTTCATTATCCAAATCACACACAAGTGTCTCATTAGCCATGGCCGCACTAATGCCGGCGCTAGAGGCAGCCGATTCCCCAGCGAGCCCACTGCCCGCTTTTACTAGCAAACTATCTACGTGGCCGTGATAACAACCTTCAAATTTTAATACTTTGTTTCGTTTTGTAAACGCACGGGCAACCCGAAGTGCTGACATAACCGCTTCCGTGCCGCTTGAAACAAATCGTAGTTTTTCCACAAATGGAATTCTATTTACAATCCATTCAGCAAGTTCCAACGAATACGGTTCACAGGCACCGAATGTCCACGCAGTTTCAATCTGTTCACGGACCTTCGCTGTGACATCCACGTCACGATGGCCTAAAATTAAAGGTCCAAAACTCTGACAAAAATCTATGTATTTGTCGCCTTCGACACTCCATAAATAGGGTCCTTCAGATTTTGAGAAAAAAACTGGCGCTCGATCCATACCTTTGAACGAACGAACCGGTGAATGGACGCCGCCGGGGCTGACTTTTTTTGCCCTTTCAAATAAGGCTTCAGATGATTGTTTTGTTGAGCTTATAGAATCCATTTTTTCTTCCATTCTTTAAAATTGTAAACTGTGATAATATTTTCAGGTTTTATATGTTTCTCAACTGCGTCCAGTGTTGAACCAATTCCACAAACATGTGTTTTCTTTTTTAACCATGGAAATTCCTTCAGGCAGTTTAAAAACAGTTCTCCATGACTCCAGTAAAAATGAGATTTATCTTTGTTTCGATAGATAGGCTCTAAACTATTGTAGGTAACCGTGTACAGTTTCAGTGTTTTCGCCCATGGTTTTGGATTTCCCTGTTCATGTGTCAGTTTTTTCCAAGACGGCTTTTTGCCAAGCAAAATATCTACCTCTGGCGCTTGAGTTTCACCTAAAGCATCGTAAGATCCCAGGATCCAATACCCTTGATCAGCCAGGTGTCTCCAGGTTTCACTTCCGCTAGTCCAAAGGGAAATTTCTTTTGAGCTATCGTTAGTCAGCAAATTCCCTTTGGTCAAAATCAAAGAATCATTTTTTTTAGCCTTATAGGGCCTTAAATCATCTACTTTTTTATCCAGCTCCCGGTGACATTCGACAAAATCGGTTTCTGAAATGGCCTTTTTCATTTTACCATAGGGGGATCTTAGTATTTCTTGATGCCATATAAATTTGTCTTTTTTGTCTAACCCTCGCTCAAGGCACAGAATATGTTTTCCCGCAGTTTTAAACGTGACACCCATTTTTTGATGGCAACCGCCGCCCCAGTGTTTGAAACGCTTTCTTTCTTCCCTGATCAGATTAAAGTCGTGCGTGTGATTTATGGATTCAACAATTTTTTTCACAAGAGTATTTTTCTTTAAAACTTCTATAGCAATCGCCCCTTGAGCCGCCGATGACGGGCTCTGGCTTAAAGGCACAATTTGAATTAACATGGTTTTCAAAGCAGCTCGTAAAAATTTCTGTGTTTTTTTAAATTCATTTTGCTTGGCGGACAGAAGCCTATCTAAGGCCGCTTTGGCAATAATAATTCCATGCACATCATCGGATTCTAACGTTTTTTGAATTCGCGTTTGGATATTTCCTCGTACGGGTAAAAACTGCACCTCATCTGGCTTAAATGGCAAGCTCCAAGAAAAAAAAGGTTTTAAATTATGTTCTCGTCTTGGCGACGAGGAAAGCAAAGTCAGTTTTTTTTGAGACGACGGATCAGCCAAAAAACGTTTTTTAAAAAGCAAAACATCCCGTTCATCTGCGCGAGCTAGCGTTGCTACAATTTCAGTTTTTGAATTGGTTTCAATAGGGATGTCTTTCCACGAATGGACGACAATATCGGTTTTCCCTCTTAATAAGTCCTCTTTAAAATCTTGAGTAAAAACCCCTTTTTCGGGCATTTTCCAAAGAGGATTAGTTAGATTTTTATCACCCAAGGATTCTCTAAAACTGTATTCAATCACCAAATCTTTATTTTTCTTTTTTAAAGTATCGCCGACGAGGTAGGCTTGCTGCTTAGCTAGATCACTTTTTCGTGCTGATATTCGAATCGTTGACTTTATCAATATGTCCCCTTGAATTCTCTATCACGGGCATGCTAATAGTTTGAATTTATATATATTTTCAGGCGCAGAAATCTTCCCATCCCCAAGGATTATGTTTCGCTTTTTTTGCAAATTCAAGCGCCTTTGTTTGAATCTCGCCAATAACTAGTTCGATTCGCTCGGATTCTTCACGTTTAGAGCGTTCATCCACTTGTTTTAAGTCATGCAGTCGAAATACATCTCGCGCTTTTGTAACAGGTAATGATTCATCGCCGCGCCAATCTACAACCAAACGAACGTTTGGCCAACGCGATAAATGGGTATTCAATTCTGAATTAGATATATTAGCAGCGATCACAACCACGGTTACGTCTTCTGAACAGTCCCAGTTTTGAGTCATCTCGATACGAAAACCAGAAAACTGAGGCTCTAGGTCGCGCGGCTGTCGTAGTAGAATTGATTTTGATTTTACATGCTTTAACCACGGAGCAATTTCCCGGGCCAACTGCCCGCCGCCCAATAAGGCGACGCCGTCATTTGAATTCAGTAACTTTCGAGTTACTGAACCATAGGTATTATGACTCCAATTTTGGATTCGAGTACTTCTTAGATTTTTGCAATCTACAATCCACTGTTTAAATACGTCGGTCATCCCGTTCGAATCTATTTCAGCCTTTTGATCATTAAAAAACTCTCTAAATTGACCAAAAATTTCAGTTTCACCTTTGATAAGCGAGTGCAATCCGCAAATGACTTCTAAGACGAATTTATAAGCCTCTTCCCCTCTAAAAATCTCATATTGAGTCGAGTGTTTTTGAAGCCATTTTTGATTATTCGGCTGAGATAAAAACAGGTCCGAACTAAAAAACACGATACGCCTTAGGCATGTTTCGAAAACAAGCGCTCCGAAAGGCAAAGATTCGGCTGTGATTTTAGTACCTGTTTTCGGTATGTGAACAACGTGAAAATCCATCTCAGAAAAGAATATCAAATGGCCCTCACTCGAGTGTCATTTAACTGTCACAATAAAGTCATTTAGTTATCAATTAAAACAACAAGTGCTTAATTATGAGGCGATAACCATGGAAACGCCCGACCGGGACATCCATTTGCAAATCAAATTGAGCCATGGGCCTAGTTAATCAAGCGCAGCTATCGCTCAGAAGAGTCATTGTGAGCGGGCATAGCTTGAATTGCTTTTATAATAAAGTCAATTTGGGTGGCATCCTCGCCACGACAACCGCCATCGAGACAATTGTACGATCGCGTACACTGTTTAGAAATATCATATTTAAAATCTTGCTCACCCCGAACGAGTATACCAACGACTTCTCCGGCAGCGTTGAATACGCCCGAGCCACTATTGCCGCCATAACTATCCGTGTTGGCGCGAAAAAAACCTTTTTCTACCTTTCTAACATTGGCGCCGCCGGCAATTTTTGTAGGAATGCCGGATGGATTTCCAATTAAGACAAGCGGATCGCCGCTTTTGGCTGGATTTTGCGCAAGAGCAACAGGAATTCGGCCGACCACTTGCCTATCAAGCCTTACGAGCGAATAATCCTGAGCTTTAGTTTGTTCGCGAGCAATGACCTGTTTGCATTTATAGACATCGTTAGCTTGAGCGACTGTTGGATTCTGCCCCGGGCCGACCATTTTATAATTAAAAACAAAAGCGTAATCAGCACAATCTAACGCTGAAATACAGTGCCCAGCAGTAGCAACAAGATCAGGGCCTACCAAGAAACTTGAACAATTGGCTGCTTTTATTTGATTGTAGAATGGTTCATCTTTACAAAGGCCAAGTTCATCGCCAAACACCGTTCCCGTAATCGAAAACGCCCCATTTGCTTGCGATAGTTTTGATTTTGAAATGATAGCAGCTGTTGCCGAAGCCATATTTAGGAGCCCAGGATCTGATACTTGGTAAACATCCAAACGATCGTCCTTGCCATAGATTACCTTTATCCGTTTATTTTCTTCGGCCACACTATTCAGAGAAAGGATCAAGACGCCAACAAAACAACAGCTAAAAATTTTTGAAATCCTTTTCACAATTCCCCTCCAATGGGTACACCGTCTGATTCTCATCCTTGAGAAACGATAGATTTTTTAGTCACCTATTGATTCAAAAGTGATTTTGAAAATTGCACAAAGAATTCGCAAAAATTTGGACCTATTAGTTTCCTTTATTTAACAAATAATGGAAGGCGATTGCGTAGTTTTTAATTTGCTGGACCATCGCCATCAAACCATTGGCCCGAGAGGGTGTCAGGTGAGTCTTTAATCCTGTTTTTTCTAGAAAATAAATTTTAGAGTTTAATATTTCACTTGGCCTTTCGCCATCATAAATCGAAATTAAAAGCGCGACTAGGCCTTTCACAATCAACGCATCGCTATCCCCTGAAAACCGCACCACAGCTTGCTGAGAGCCATGGCTTTGATCAAGCTCGGCGACTAGCCAGACTTGAGACTGACAACCTTTGATGATATTTTTTTCCTGCTTACCTTCGTCTGGCAAGGGCTTTAGAGCTTTGCCCATCTCGATAATTTTTTTGTATTTAGTTTCCCAATCCAGAGTTTCTGGAAACAATTCAATAATTTTATTTTGCTTAATTTCGATCGAGGCCAAAGAAAGGTTTGAAGTAGTCATGGCGCCAGTTCTACTGAGGGGCTTTGTTTTAGTCAACGAGCGGGAAGCCACCATCACTCCGAATCCGTGAAGCCTTGCCAGCCAAAATTGTCATCTCTCCATCCCGTTTCGATCGTATCGTATTGATACTATATTTCTTCGTGAATTCAGAAGGTTACCTCACGCCTTAAAACTGATTTTGGACCTCACCTTGCACCTTAACCAAGCAAGACGATTATTTCAAAACGATAGGAGTTTTTATGAAATCTTATGTTTCAACAATGGCGTTGGCTGGACTTTTACTTTTCAGCCAATCTGGGTTTGCTTCCCAAACGTTTGCTTTTAAGTACTCGTTTGATGGTGAAAAGCTTGCGGTTAGCCAAGAAGCTCCTGACTACAACCAGGCTTTGGAAAAGGCGGCTAAGAGTTGTTTTCACCATTTTAAATCCAAAACTAAAGCGAATTTTGATAAAGGGATAGAGCTCATTGACGTTTGTGCTAATCCAAAAAATAGTTAAAATCTTTGAAGTCAAAAATAACCGGTGATATAACCGTCTTGAGGTGAAGGATTATGTCATTATTTAAAGGTTTATTAGATTTTCTGTTCGGCAAAGACCCTGATATTTTCGATGAAAAAGGAAATGTATCTCATAATTTGCCCAGAAAAAAATGGGAAGCTTGGCACCAAAGAACTAAAATCGACCCTCATCACAATTGGCGCTCGCACACAGGACGCACTAGTAGCTACAACAAAAAAAAATAGGAACTGGCCCCTAGCAAACAAATGGGTCATTTCTTACTTATTCAATTCTTTTCGAACATCGTTCAACCAATTTAGGGATTCAATGGGACTCATGGAATTCACATCTAACGCCTTGAGTTTAGCGAGTACGGCTGCTGACATTGGATCCAAATCTGCGCCCGAAGAAAACAACCTCAGTTGATTTTCTGGCTCCTTGTTTTTCTTCAAAGCCCCTCGTGATGCTTCTTTTAACGCCAAAGATTGCTTTGCACTTTGAATCAGAGACGCTGGAAGCCCCGCAAGCTCGGCCACTTGAATTCCATAACTGCGACCTACTGAGCCTTCTTTAAAAACATAACTGAACTGAATGGAATCAGCCCCCTCAGGTCCGGCTCCATGCACTATTTCCATATGCCCGTTTCGAATCGATTTTGGAAACTGCTTAGCCATCGCTGTGATTTCATGATAATGGGTCGCAAATAAGGTGTAACCTTTTATCTTTTGAATAATGTATTCCATGATCGCTTCAGCCAAACTCAAACCATCATAAGTTGCTGTGCCGCGACCAATTTCATCCAAGACAATCAACGACGTCGACGTCGCTTCATTCAATAGCTCGGCGGTTTCTTTCATTTCCACCATGAACGTGGACAAGCCTTCGGACAATGAATCGTTCGCACCAATGCGGGTATAAATCGCATCCATTACTGGCAACAAGGCCGATTCGGCCGGAACAAAACCTCCCATCTGAGCCATAATTTGAATAAGGGCCGTTTGCCTCATTAAAGTGCTTTTACCGGCCATATTTGGACCGGTCAGCACCCAGGCTTGTCCGGCCTGCATCTGAACAGTGTTCGGCACAAACCTACCAGTCAGATTTTTTTCAACCACCGGGTGCCTGCTGTGAACCAAATTAAACCCTGTTCCACTATGCATCTGCGGCCTAACATAATTATTTTCAACAGAAATCCAGGCCAAAGTAGAAAATAAATCTACTTCTGAGGCAAATTCAGAGATTTGTAAAAACTCGCTTATAAATTGCAGAATAGTTCGTTTGCATTTTTCAAAATAATCGCTTTCTAGTTCCCCACGACGAGATTGCGCGAGCAAGACTTTTTTCTCGAGTTCCATCAATTCATCGGTGTAAAATCGCTCGGCATTAGTTAACGTCTGTTTGCGTTTATAATGCCCAGGAACTTTGTCAGCATGTGCATGTGTCACTTCAATATAAAATCCAAAAACCTGGTTGTATCGAACTTTCAAGGAATTGATTCCAGTGGACTGTTTTTCAACCCCCTCTAAATCTTGAACTAATTTTTGCACATTGGTAGAAAGATCAATCCATTCGTCAAGATCAGCGTACACACCCCGTTTAAACAATCCGCCTTGCTTAGTACTGATTGGCGGATTTTCTACAAAAATATCGGTTATATTTTCACATAGTTTATTTAGTTTTTCTTCCAACACAGCAAGAGCTTGAATTTCACCGTCTTTGCCTTCAAAAAAACCGGCCGCAAACAACACGTGCACTAGCTCAAAGCACGTGCTTGTTGAATTGGCTAATCCTTGAATATCCACTATCGAGCATTGAGCTTGTGAAACCTTGCCTAATTTCCTTTGAATGTCAAATACGGCGCCCAGAAGGTCGCGAATTTTTTTTGTAACATGCATTTTTGAGGCAAAAAACTGAACTTGATTTTGCCGACATTCAATTTCACTTAAATTTGTTAACGGAAATCGCAACCAATCCCGAAGTTTTCTCGCTCCAAGAGCCGTTTTACACTGATTTAATACACCAAACAAAGATGGCAAAACTAACCCACGAATAGAATCAAAAAGTTCCAATTGTTTGATCGCTTGATTCGAAAGTTTCATTTTTGAATTCAAAGCCCGCGGCAAAAACTGAATAACTTTTTCATCAGACCACGTGGGATTTACATATTTAATATAGCCTATTAATAAAGCAGCAGCTGAATCGCCTAAGTTTTGAGACGATTCTGGCAAACTAGAAACAGTGACATTTTTCCTTTTGAGAATTTTAAAAAAATCTTCTTTTTGGGTGCCCTCGGGAAAGTTATTCAATGAGGGACTGCTAATAAATTCCATAACTTCAAAGCTACCGACTATACGTTCAAGCTCGGACCATTCTTTCCAGGGAATCGAAAAGTTTTCAAACGTCGAGGCTTCTATAAAACAAACTCGGTTTTGATCAAAAGCCATAATGTAATGTGACTGAAAAGATTCCAGCAAATCAAAATCAAACACCATTCCCGGAGTTAAAATTTTAGTCACTTCGCGTTTTACAATTCCTTTGGCTAGCTTTGGGTCTTCGACTTGATCACAAATCGCCACCTTAAATCCATGGCTCAGTAATTTATTTACATAGTTAGGCAATGAATGATGAGGAAAGCCACACATCGGGGCCGAATCCGCATCTTTTTTATTTCTAGAAGTCAGAGTCACACCCAGATAAGTCGCTGCCGCTTGAGCGTCTCCATAGAAAAGCTCGTAAAAATCCCCCATCCGAAAAAAAACAATCTTATCCGGATGCTGGTTCTTAACATCCCAATATTGCTTCATAAGGGGGGTTACTTTTTTTTCCGTTTCAAGCGATTTTATCATTTCTACTTTCTATGTAACTTGAACCACATTCGTCTAGCTCCACTTTCGTCACCTATCGCAGAGCGTTAGGGACCAGTTTTGACAAGAGAATTTGATTAAAATCCTTCAAATCACTATCCTTAAACCTATGTCAACATCCGCAACGGTTCGCTACCCCAAGGACACTGTTTTATTTCTCCAAGGAGAAATGGGTGAATCAGCTTATATTATCGAAAAAGGCCGCGTTTTAATCTATTTAACCAAAGACACAGAAGACTTCCCCTTAAGCGTATTAGGCGAGGGCGAAATCTTTGGTGAAATGGCCATTTTAGACAATCAGGTTCGTTCAGCGTCAGCTAAATCCCTGGATGACTGTGAACTGATCCCCGTCACAAAAGATATGCTGCTAGAGCGGGTTCATGCGACAGACACCGTTGTGCGCCTTTTATTGCGAGTTCTTTTAAAACGCTTACGTTCACAAAATGATTTAATTACCCGCGAACCAAAAAAAGAATTCTTAAGCACTCAGGTAGTGCAACAAGAAGACATTGAAGCCGTTCAAAAAATTAAATTGGAATCAAAACTCAAAGATGCGTTTAATAATCGCGAATTTGTCATGTACTACCAGCCTATTTTGGATTTGAATACCGACAAAATTATCGGTGCTGAAGCTTTGATTCGTTGGTTTCCCCCGTCGGGCGAACAAATATCACCCGCCATATTTATGGATGTCATCGAAAGCTCGGCCTTTATGATCCCTTTTGGTCGCTGGATCCTGGAAGAGTGTTTTAAAGATTTGAAAGTGATTCAAGAAAAACGAAACGACAAAAATTTTTCTATGTCGATTAATATTTCCGGCAAACAATTTGTCCAAAATGATTTTATTGAAGAAGTAGAATCCCTTCGGGCAGAACACGGCCTAGCTGCCGATTCTATAAAACTAGAAATGACCGAGCGAGTGATGATGGATGGTACTCTTGCACTTGATACTTTATCGCGCTTCCATGACATTGGTTATGGACTTTCAATCGATGACTTTGGGACTGGCTTTTCAAGTTTACAATATTTATTCAGAATGCCTTTGGACAACATCAAGATCGATCGCTCGTTTGTCAGAGATATGCTTCGGGATGATAAAGCCCTTGCGATTGTTAAATCTTTAATTTACCTGGCGCAGTCATTAAAAATGAAAATCATCGCAGAAGGTATTGAACGTGAAGAAGAAAAATCTCTATTAAAAGCCTTTGGCGTTGAACAAGGCCAAGGCTTTTTATTTTCAAAAGCCATTTCGCTACGTGATTTCTTGCAGCTTAAATCCATTAAAAAATAGTTTATTCACAATCGTTTTTTTCAGCCCAGCTTTTTAATTCCAGCGCAGCCGATCGTTTTGGATTAAAGTAACGAGTCTTTCCATCCCACATATAAACATAGTCATTTCGTTGAGCATTAAATTGCGGTTCATACTTCATGCCCTCGCAAATTCCTTCAAGACCGTTTTCAGTCTTTTTAGCGTAGAATTTTTTGTAGGTTCCCTTTAAGGACGCCCGCGGACCACCGCTTGAATTGCAATCATAGTCACAAATCCAATTTATTGAAAAACCAAAAGCACTGCGCTTTCTAGCTTCACCAATATAGTCTTTTCCTGTTGTCGGCAGACACCAGCATTTGTTTTTTGCAATCACTTGCGAATTTAAACCCAATAGGACAATAAATAGTAATTTCATACCCAACCCCGTTTTCCCGGCGCCAGGAATACTACAGTGGAAAAAAACTTTCTATGTCATCGTTTTAGACAGATAGTATTTTCATTTATTGAAAACATACCGGGCCAGTGGCCCATCAGAATCATTTACGATTCCATTTAGGGTCCGTAATAGCTCTTCGGAATCGACGGGTCTTAGTACAGTGACGGTCGATAAAAACTGCCCGTCTTTGTCTCGCATCGCTGAACTAACAATATCACAGCGTAAAGGCGTTCCATCTTTTTTAACCAAGGTCGTGTAGGTCATATGATGAAATCCTTTTTCCTTAATCAGCTCTAGACCTCGCTTTGCTTCCGCGTGCATCTGAGGGGCATACAGATCATAGATGCTTTTTCCGATCAACTCACCCATCTTGTAACCTAAAGCTTCATGTTCACTTCGGTTTGACATAATTATTTTACCAGAAAAATCGGCAGCATGAATCATATAGGGGGTTTCTTGAAAAACATTTCGATAAACTTCCAGGTTTTTTTCAATTTCAGATATTTTATGAAGTGAAGATTGCAACTGGTCTTCGGCTTCTTTTAGTTTTTCTTTCAAGTTTTGACTAGGATTAGAAACCCCAATCATGGCGCGCATTATGTCTTTTGGGCTGATTATCCCAATCACTTTCTTTTTATCATCTTGAACAAGCAAACGATGATTTGAACTTTGAATCAGTAACTTCACAACTTCGCTTAAGGGCGCCGAGGCATTAATATAAACAGCTTCATCAAATAGCTCTATGTGATGGCCAACCCTATCACTTTTTCCAAATTTTGTTTTATGAAGCATAAACGCTTTCAACAGAGACAGCTCAGTAAAAACACCTAATGTTTCGCCCAGTGGGTTTTTAACAGGACTTGATGTTATCCCCTGTTCTAAAAAAAGTTTTATGATATCTTCTAAGGTATCCCCAGAGGCAACTGTTTTCAAATTCGGCGTCATCAAATCTAATGCTGTTCTCATGGCTTAATTGTAGAGTTAGCCGAAATGAGAGACAATGTTTAAGAAAAATCCAAGACGTTTTAGCAGAATTGCGACCTTGAACAATTATTTTTTATAGGTTCCTACAGTGGACCTAATCCAAGAAAAAAAAGGCATTGCGACCCCTAAATCTTTCACAAGTTGAGTTGAAAATTTGGGATCCAAGACCTGCTTTCGAGTAAAAGAGCGTCCAAAATAGAATTGTTTATATTTTAAATATTGAGCGCTTGGGCTGTCCGGACTATAGCCTTTTGGAAACCGCCTATACACATCACCTTTTAGCTCGCCCCATACTTTTTTAAACCTGCGATTGGACATTATTTCATCTATTGCGTCAAAATCTTCGACCAGCGCATTTCGAAGCAAACTGGTCTGCCGGCTTGACACCATGTAAAGACCCAATCCAAAAAAGCAGTCGTCTTCATGGACACCGATTTGGAAATATATTCCTGGGTTCCACTCAAACAACGAAGTCTTTTTTTCCGCCAAAGAAAAATGAGTGTTTGTTTTTATAAATCCATTTTCTTCAGCTCGATTTTTAGGCCTAAGCGGCCTTGTGATTTTATCTGGTGCCACTGTTATTCTGGGCAAGTCTTTTTGATATTTTTTTCCAATTTCAGTAAGCAGAGCGCCAACCGGCTGTTTGACTGCCGTTTCATACAGAGCTTTGTTCTTTTCAAACCAGACTTTGTTATTTTTGTTTTTTTTTGCCAGTTCAAAATACTTAAACGTGTCTTTCGTAAATTTCATTCTAGTTCTCTTTTTAATTCTCATTTTAGTTTTCTATGTAGTCCAGGTCTTTTCCATAGGTTTCGTTTAAAGTCCAAACGCTCGCCAACGCTAAAACGAAAAATACGATTCCAACGATCAAGGCCGCTCTATCAGCCGACACATAGTCTGTTTTTAGATAGGCAAATAAACTTACCACCGCTGCAGCGGAACCTCGAACAAAATTAGGGACGGTCGTTGCGACAGTGCCTCGAATGTTGGTTCCAAACTGCTCTGCGGCGACGGTGACAAGCACCGCCCAATAACCAGCCAGCGAACCCAATAAAAAGCAAATCAAGTATATTCCTTCTGGAGTTAACCCTCGTGCATTCAAGTAAACGAGAATCAATACAAACGCAGAAAATAAACAGAAAATTATCGCTTTATTTCTGGATTTAAGAAACTGGCTTAACAGCCCTGAAATAAAATCTCCGCAGGCCAATCCAATAGATCCATAGAGCAAAGTGTTACCTGCGCTTACTGTGCCATGGACTTCCAGGCTCTGAGTCAGCTCGGGAGCAAACGTAAATAGCACTCCAGTGATGAAATAGATTGGGATGCCTATTAAAATACACTTGATGTACTTTAAAAATCGGCCTTTTTTCAATAGCATCATCAAATTTCCTCGCTCAACAGTTTTGCTTTGCGACTTTTCGAACATACCGCTTTCAAAAACTTTAAATCGTGTTACCAAAAGTAAAAGCCCCATCACCCCGCCCAAGATATAAGCCCCATGCCACGAGATATGCTGACCTACAAAAGCAGCTGTGACTGAACCAAGCAATCCCAGTGTTGCGACAATCGTGGTACCATAGCCTCGAGTTTCCTTTGGTAAGGATTCAGCTACCAAGGTAATGGCAGCGCCCAATTCTCCTGCTAGACCCACACCCGTAATAAAACGGCAAATCGTATAACTATTAACATCCCAGACATAGGCGTTGGCGATATTGCCAAGGGAATATAAAATAATAGATCCAAACATCACGGACAGCCGACCTCGTTTATCAGCCCAAACACCCCATACCAAACCGCCAACCATCATCCCTATCATTTGGGAATTATAAAGCTGCACTCCAGCCTTCAAGAGTTCCTGCGAATCCGTAATGCCCAAATCTTTTAGACTTAAAACTCGAACGACACCAAACAGTGTGATATCAAACATATCTACAAAGTAGCCAAGTCCAGCGACTAGAACAGTTAAATTTATTGCGGAAAGAAACTGACTAAAAGGTGTTTTATTTTTAATTGCAGGCGCTTCCATTTAAACTCACTTTGTGACTAAAGAGTCACTCACTGGATTGATTTTAGAATTTGAGTTTAGATATCTGAAAGACTAATTGATGTCATTAGGAAAAATAGAGTAGGGTTTTTGCTCCATTTTTTTGAATGTCCTGGTTAAAACCCATTAAGGACTTCTTGAAGGCGTTTTACTAAATTAGCTCGTCACTGACTGACGAAACGAACTTACACTTGTCGAATTTTTTTACGTTACCTTTGGCTTTCAATTTAATTTCACCGGTCCCGTGACGGGAATCTGGATCCATTTCCACATTCACTTCAGTTCTGTCATCAATTTGAAAACTATAGGAGACTTTTTTTGAAGAGTCTGTTGATAAATCTACTTGCTGTTGCAGTTGTCTTGATAAGGACGTTTTAGCACGACCTTTTTCATTGACGCTTAACTGATACCGTTTGGATTTTGTATCAAAGAAGTAAATTTTGTCCTCAGGACCTTTTATTGAACACTTTATTTGTGTTGGATTCTCGGCTGACAAAACAAAAGTGGACACAAATAGTAGCATTAAGAAAACAAGCATCTGATTCATATATTTTTCCTTCTTACCTTAACATAGGAAGCAAAAACGAGTCCTATTTCAATCTGAAACAGATCGGCCCAAATGGCGATTCATTTTGAGAATATCTCCTTCATTTCGTAAGTATTACCAGGGAAAACCATTTAGATTGGCTTTTTTTTGCGCACCGTTGGGCGCTGCGGGTCCTCGTTTCAACTACTGTCAGCTATTTTCCGAGATTGGACTTAGGTCTCGTTAAGAGAGTGAGCTTAGGCGACGATTTTGTAGCTGATGATTATCAAAATAGCTCAAAAAGCCGAACTGTTCGAACAACAGAAAAATGTTATCAAAGACGTTTCAATTGCCCTCGGCATTTTGGTATTTTTAATTGGCTTCTTGTTTCAATATCTAGATTCAGAGTCTCTATTTAACTATTCATTCAACGGCGGCTTTGGTATTTTATTTTTCTTAACAGCCTTTGTTTGCCACCAAAAGCAAATTTCCCCAAAGACAGCAGAAATAATGCTGGCTTTCGTAGGCAGTCTACTTTTAACGAAATTGCTATTTTCCTACTATGCCCCTACCCTCTCGCCCTTTGTTCTAATTGCCTGCTCGCTCATAATCGTGGGCCTTTCTGGCGTTTTTATAAGCAAACTGTCCCTTGCTCTTTTAGCACTGCCTTCAATTGGATTTGTTCTTTACGAACAGTTTTCACCTGCTACCGAATTTGTTTTTGATCCGACATCATCTTTTACTATTCTCATTTGTTCTTCCGTCGTCGGCTATTTTCTGGCTTGGCAAAAAATTCATTTAATAAACAAAAGTTTAGAACAGGAAGCACACAAAAATACAGTCATTAGCAATCTTCATGAAGGCGTTTTTCTACGCGATTCTAACGGAATTATTTTAGCCATGAATCCTGTTATAGTTCAAATTCTAGAACGTAGTCCAGATCAACTGTTAGGTAAAAATTTATCTGAGGCCAATCTGAAAGTCTTTAAAGCCGACGGTATAACACCTTGCCCAAAAGATGAACTACCTACCGAGGTAGCTATCCGTACAGGTCAAATGGTAAAGAATTTTCCACTTACCCTTATACGAAAAGACAATTCACAGATTACTATAGAAGTGACAGCGACCCCCATCATGCATCAAAATAGTCCAACGTCCGTCGAGTTTGTTTTAGCGACCTTTCGAGACATCACCCAAATTAAGAAGGCTCAAGCTGTAATTGAAAAACAAAACATTCAAATGCTAGCTAATTCTAAACTCAGCGCCCTTGGCGAAATGGCCTCTGGCATTGCCCACGAAATTAACAACCCGTTAACTATTATTTTAGGTCGAACTCAACATCTCATTAAATCTATTGAAAGTGGCCTAGCGTCGACACCAGAAATTCTGCAGAGTCTAAATAAGATTTCCACTACCGGCCTGCGAATTGCCAAAATAGTTAAAAGCATGAAGTCGCTATCAAGAGAGAATCCAAAAGACGAATATGAAAAAGCGAATTTACGCTCGATTTTAGATGATATCGTGACTGTTTCAAACGATTATATAATAAGAAATGAAATTGAAATCGAAGTAAACGTTGCTAGTGACATTGAACTTGAATGCAATGCTGGTCTATTGTCACAGGTCTTCATCAATCTGCTAGGCAACGCAATTGATGCATTAAAAGACCTGCCACGAACAGACGCTGAAGCTTCATCTAGATGGATTAAAATCGAAACAAAATGGGTTGAAAATAAAATTCAAATACATTTTCATGATTCAGGCCCTGGAATCCCAGCCACATTGAAAGAAAAAATAATGCTACCTTTTTTTACCACCAAAGAAGCAGGCAAAGGCACTGGCATTGGCCTCAGCCTTTGCCGAACAATCATCGAAAACCATCACGGTACTTTTAGTATCGACGAGTCTTTCAAAAATACCTGCTTTGCCATTACCTTGCCGATCTACCAGGATCCGGCAAATGAAATGAAAAAGGTTGCTTAACTTTTATCTATTTTCTGAAGTTTCAATTGTATTTAATACCGCTTTCACCTTTGACCATCAGATTGAACTATTTCAATAGAGTAAAAACAACGTCAAGGGATTTTTCCGAAGGCAAACGCTAAAATCTAAGTTTAGGCAACGTTAACCACCAATTTTGCCTCATATGGATTTTCACCACCCGCTTCAATTTTCTTAGTCGTCTTAGGCAAGTCAATTTTCAACTGCTGAGATTTGGTCGATTTTCTCTCAGCAATGTAGCTATTCTTGACAGTTCAATAGCTGCAAGAGTGACAATTGTGGCGTGATTGTCCAAATCTCTACAGTTGAAAATTTACAGATGAGCCGCTACGATTGGAAACTATTTTTTATCAAAAGAGTAGTCAGCGTTTAAGGATCCATTTCAGAAAGTAAAGAGGTTAGTGTGAAAAATCTATTTGGGAAACGATGGCGAATCCTGATTTTAGAAACTGTTTTTGCAACGCTACCGTCGCTGGTTGCCTTTATAGCCACGCCAGCATGGGCCGGGGCCGGTCGGTACGATAGCGTTTCTGCTGGTTATAGAGAAATCGTTCGCGCCAAAAGTCTTAAACTTTCAATCGCGGTTAGAAAAAAACAATTTGCCCAAGCGGCCACAATGATTGTTAAAGAAACGGGATATCTGGGGGAGGCGCCAAAGCCAAATTGG
The DNA here is from genome assembly GCA_043757515.1 of Pseudobdellovibrionaceae bacterium. Taxonomy (GTDB): domain Bacteria; phylum Bdellovibrionota; class Bdellovibrionia; order Bdellovibrionales; family Bdellovibrionaceae; genus UBA2316. Next base: position 5,472 of record JAYVPD010000221.1, on the reverse strand, counting down.
CGAATTTTTGCCTATGAAGAGAAACGCGCTAAAGTACCAAGCTATGATAATCACATTCGAACGCCGTTTTTAAGTAAGCCCTATTACGAAAATGGCCCCTTACTACTGCTGAATATGTATATTGATATTGCTGAGCTAATGCCAAACACTATGTTGTACCAAAAGTTCTATTTAGAAACTATCATTCTAAATAAATATCCTGTTGTTAATAATCTAATTGGAGTGATTGACACAATTATCGATCGCAATTCCGGTGGTGCTGGGCTAGCTTTGGTTGTAGAAACTATCGAAGAGCATTTTGCCAGCTATCCAGATAGCCAATTGTTCGCCTACCTTGATCCATTTCACAAAGAGCTACTTCATGCCCTTCCTAGAAAATTACAAATTGCTATGCTAAAACAGTTTCTTTATTTTAATCATTCGTTTATTTCTTCGGAAGATTACTATTCTGCAAATTATGAATCTATGATGAATAAGCTAAAATCACTTTTAACTGACAATGAGTACGGAACCGAACTCGCAGCCATAGTTGAGAAAGGCAAAACTAGTAAAACAATCGATACTTTCCGGACGGGAGCCTTTAAATTTGTTATTAATGAATATATTGATTTTGCAATAAACAATCCCAGACTAGAAGCAGCTCGGTATCAAACTGTTTTCAATGACGCGTTTCTTGGAGGGAGCCTTTTTGATTTAAGTTATAATGGTTCGACGGCCTCTCTAACTGCGTTAATTAAGAAAATCGCGACATTGGACAAAGCATTGGCAGCAAAATTCGTAATAGAAAAATTACGAAGAAACCCTTTCAATATTTCCGGGTCTAACTTTATCGATGATCTTGTTGAACCATTTATTGTGCGGTATAATACAGATGTGCCAAATAATCCATTTTTGAAACAACTGGTTACTAAGGTTGGTGCCCCTTTGGGGACTCATGCTTATCAAGTTATCGCAGATTATAGAGAACGATTTTTTTCTCAGCTGAAAGAGCTTCCTATTGACCCCCATGTTGTCGTTCCAGGAACTCGATTGGGTGGTTCGCGTCTTACTTGCAATGGATTTTATCAATAAATTTTAATTGCTGCCGTTTGAGAGGCCGTCGAACCATATTGTTGAATTAATAAATACTGAATCTATCCCTGATAGCCCAGTAACCAGAATAATTCCATCGATTTACTTGGGCCTGTGGACAGACTTCATGTAGAATGAAAACTCACTTTATATCTGTTTATCTACGAGATCGGCAACTCTTTTTGTCGCCAACCAAATTCATTAGATCTTTAACTGTGCCTGATTCAAAAAGTTGATTGAATTTTCTATTTTCAATACTTATGCAGAATTCGTTGGATACATCGATTATTATTGCTGTAATCTCGTCGGAATTTATTCCAGGTAGATTTTTTAACAAAACCGTATCTGTAATTCCATAATAAGAACCGTAACGAACTTCCGAAATAAGGAATCTAATCATGGCCGCATTTTGAGCGAATTGTAGATTGGGACCAATGTCTGCAGCTACGGCTGCTATCGAAAGTATCAGTACTGCTAAAAAAGAAACTAGGTTTTTCATTCGACTCCATTGCCTTTTTTTTACAGCCTGAATCGTAGCGCAAACGAACTTTTTTTTCAACTGTAGAGATTTAGTCAGGTTGACAAAAAAAGGAGACCTTTTTAAGGGGTCTCCTTCGTTCTAACTCAGAATTAGATCCAGATGATCTTATTTAGTTACTTTTTCAGTCATGCTGTAATAATTCTTTTTTAATTCTTCAGAAAGGTGAGCCCCTGCTTTCAAAGCTTCCTGCGACAAACGAGTTGCTTCGTTCACTTGTGTGTACAAATGATCCGTGTACGTTTGACCGAATTTCATTGCTTGATCAACAAGTGATTGAGTCGTTTTCACTTGAAAACCATACAATTCTTTCCAAGCGTCTTGTGCTTGACCTGCGTAGCTCCATAGTGGGTTTTCTGCTGTAAAATGTTTATCTGCCATTGATTCCTCCTTGGCTGGTTTTAGTTTAGGTTCTTTTGTTTCAATAATTTGTGCTTTAGGTAGAACAGCTGAAGTAGCCGTCGCGACTTTAATTGGATTGTGCGAATCATTTTCTTTATGGGGTCGTCTTGAGTCTGTATTTTTTGTTTGCATACGTGCCTCGCTTTTTTTTACAAGTATGCTTGAAATTTTAAATTACGCAAATCTTTTTTTGCTGCGTTTGCAGCATGATGTATAGAGCATTCACTTTAGGAACCAATTTTTAAAAATATCCTTACTTGGAAAATTTAACAAAGGGTTCATTTCAAAAACCATTCTTAGAGATTTGTCAAAATAAGGCGACCAAAACTTTTTTAACCACGAATCATTCATGCGAACCATTATCTCTAAAACCTCTTTTGGCAGCAAGTCAGCTTTTCCTTGCTGTAGAAGGATTTGAAGCAGAATGTCGCACGTGATATCCTTTTCAGTGCCCATCTCAACGACCTTGATTTTTTTTCCTTCATTTATGTAGCGCGAGATATCCTCTAAATTTATATAGCTTTTGTGGTTCACGCTATAGAGCCTGCGGTTTTCATATTTCCTAATTAGAATATTTACTCCATCATCCAGAATTTCAGAAGATGACTCACTATTTAATTTTTCAGATCTTTTTGCTGAAGATTTACTTTTAGTTTTGTTATTTTTTGGTTTAATCATTGGCCCGCCATCAAGGATTTTTTACTAATTTAAATTTACAGGTAAACAACGACAATATCATTGCATCGCCATTTTACTCTATGGTTTACTATCTACATCTTAATGAACGGGGTGGCTATGGTTAAATGGATGGATCAGTTACAAAATGCTAAAACGGATTTAAAACTTCTTGCGTCTTCAAAAAACTCTAAAGAATTTGAACAGAAAATGGAAGCGATGCTTGAAAAACTCAGCACAAATCCGCAGTTTTTAAGCGCGCTATCCTTACTTCTTAATACTCAATCTCAGCTAAAGTCCTTTATGAATTTTTCTTTTGAAAAGATCTGGAAAAATATTCAGCTGCCAAATAAAAAAGACCAAGAGAGAACGCTTTATCTTTTACATGAACTTCAGTATAAAATTCATCAAGTGGAAAAAGAAATGGCTCGACTTCGCGCCCTTCCTTCAAGTGAACTTGTTAACCGAAAAGAGAGGCAGACAGAAACTCGGCCGATCACTGTATTAAATAAACAAAAAACGGATATGCCCGTTTCTAAGTTGGTGTAACTTATGAGTTGGTTTAATTTGATTCCCGAAAATCTAAATTTAAAAGAAAGAATAAATCCCTTCTTAAAGGATAAATTGCCGCTGGCTCCGTCCGAATTTGATGTGGTCGCGCACGTAAGCGGCATGAAACTGTTAAGATTTAAGAAAAAACCAATCCTTGAAGCCGACTGCGGAGTGCGCACGCCTTTATTTATTATTCCGTCCATGATCAATCGCTATTATGTTTTAGATTTATTACCAGGCAAAAGTTTAATTGAATATTTTTTAGATCGCGGAATCGACGTTTACCTTTTAGATTGGGGCGTGCCACTAGATGAAGACAATTGGCTCAGTTTTGAAGAGTTAATTACCCATCGGTTAGATTACTTTGTAGATTTGGCGTTGTCTGATTCAAAAAAATCCAAAATTAACCTTTTTGGACATTGCTTGGGCGGCACACTTTCTGCGATCTATTCAGTTTTATTCCAAGAAAAAATTAATGGAACTCTTCTTTTAACAGCCCCTATTGATTTCGAACATGGTGGAAAATTAGGTTATTGGGTTAATCAAGGTTTCAATCCTGAAAATGTAACAAAAGCCTATGGCCACATGCCATGGTGGGTTCTTCAGTCTTCGTTTCAAATGCTAAAACCAATGCTGCCTTGGCAAAAATTAGAAAAAATAGTCAAAGAATTTAAAAATCCAGAATTTATGAAAAACTTCTGGGCTCTTGAAGTTTGGAGCCAAGACAATGTGTCATTTCCGGGTCGCTGTTTTGTCACAATTATTGATGAGCTCTATAAAAAGAATGCTTTAGCAAAAGGACTGCTTAAAGTCGGCAGCCAACCCGTTCTTCTAGGACAGCTAAAAGGTCCTGTTTTGAATATTGCAGCCACCGATGATCATATTGTTCTTTTCAATTCGACATTACAAAACTACCATCTAGACAATGGAGCAGAACTGGAAAGTATCTCAGCACAGGGCGGACATATTAGTGCATTGTTAGGATCGCGAGCTCAGAAAACGCTTTGGCCCCAATTAATAGAGTGGTTTTCAAAGATTGAAACCGCGAAACACTAGGGAAAAAGTTATAATTTGATGATTAAAAAATCGTTTTTTAAGACCAGTCAAAATCGTCTAGCCTATTTCGAACTCGATTATAAAAATACGAAAGACACTATTGTTTTTCTTAACGGCCTCAGTGACTCGATAGAGGCCTGGGGACCCGTAAAGACATACCTACAAGAACGCTATTCTACCCTTTTTATTGACTTAATCGGCCAAGGCCAGTCATTGGATGAAGAACTAAAGCAACCAGGCACGTCGGAACTTCATTTTAAAATTTCTGTTGATGAACAGGCCCAAGCTGTTGAAGAAATTTGGCGCTCGTTAAACATCAAATCCCGCTTTGATCTGGTCGGTTTTTCTTATGGCGGCGGCGTCGCCTTACGATTTGCAAGTCTGTTTCCAGAACTGATCAATAAGCTAATTTTGTTTTTACCATTTATGATCCGCTTAGACCAGGCCTTTCCGTTCCAGCGCGTTTGGGCAGGGCAAATGGGTCTGCTTAAAAATCTTAATTTTTTTCGTCCCGGAATGAGCATGCTTGGAGAGAGTTATCAAAAACTGATACGTGACTATATGAATTTGCGTTTTTCAAAACACATTCCTGATCAACAGCTCAGAAAAGTGTCCATGGATTTAACTGAAGGTATAATGTCTTTCAATGCCTTTGACATTCTTAATGATCTTCCAGAAAAGTCCGTTCATTTGATCACTGTTGAAAGCGACACCTTAGTACCCAAGTCACTTTATCATGAAACTTGGAATCGAATTCCAGAATCAAAAAAATGCAGCTGGTTAAATATCAAAGATGGCGAACATTTAATTTTTGATCAGGCACCACTTTATTGTGCCCAGTGGATTGAAACGGTAATGTCGTTTAAAACCCCGCGATCGGCGTCCGCCGCTCCCAGAGTGTTTGTTGGCAACAGTTACCGTATGGAAACCCGCGAAACTACCGAGAATCTTGAATCTAAAACTTCTTAATTCGGGACCTTATCAGCACTATAATAATAATTAATGGCAAATCTAGAGATTTAAGGGAAATTTCACTTTTTATTTAGCAGGAAGTCTTTTACCATTATTATAAGGACCTAAATCAAGGAGTCAAAAATAGACAGCTACCTTCAAAAATCGCGAATCTTTAATAGTGAAAAAACGATCGTAATTGGAGTGGGCTTAAAATCCGACTCGCT
>JAYVPD010000220.1:0-3955 GCA_043757515.1 Pseudobdellovibrionaceae bacterium | reverse complement strand
AAGGGGTCTCAGTTGTCTGCAAAAAACAGAAAGACATTTGGTTTTGTATCACATCCAAAAATTCAGTTCAAATATGCGATTTTAAATTCATTGTTCGTCTCTGGGGTAATTCTTTTATCCAATCTGTTAGTCGTATACCGCCTCAGAAATTATGCCGACAATCAAAGCGATGTCGAAATGGATACAGCGCTCTTGTATAATATAACGGACTTTACTATGCAGATGGGCTTTTTGACATTTTTAGTTTCATTTTTTATAACTTTTTTTTCAACAATAATTATTACCCATCGATTTGTGGGTCCGTTTATATCTATTAACCGATACGTGGATAGCCTAATCAACTCTAAGTTCGACGAGAGTTTGACTCTTCGAACATCAGATGAAATGCATGAAATCGCGGGAAAGCTGATTACCTTGGGCGACCGGTTGAAAGCCGGGAAATAGAGTTAAATTAAATTATGTGTTCTGATGCTTTTCAGATGGTTTGCCATCCTTTTCCGGAGAAGCTGCCTTTTCTTCACATTTTGAACGATATTTTTCATCAAACTTAAGATCTTTTCGAGTTATATTATTTCCGATAGGTTTTCCATTTTTAAAAAAAGTAATTCCGTTTCCTTTGTGTATAGTAACGACCATTGCCTCATCGCGAGATGTTTTATTTGGGTAGTACCTAATTTCATCAGAAATGGCAGATCCATCGCGGCGTTTACAATTTATAAGCCCATTATTATGATCTTGAGGACTGCCAGGAACCGTTCCTGGCAAAATTCCTAGGCTAGTATGATTTGCTATCACGCTTAAGCCTGGGATTATTGGTTTTGTTAGTGAATGAAAGCAAGCGGGGCGTTTGTCCTTGTCGGAATTATCAATGTCACCAATCGCGGTCTGTCCATTCGGAAACTCAATTAGAAAATTACCGTCCATAATTGAGAAGTGTAAATCGTTTTTTAACATTTTAAATTGGCAAGATTTTGGATCAAATAAAAGTTCGCCTTTGTCTGATTTCTGAATGGAAACATACAAAGTAGGTTTTTTGGCGTTAGGAAGCTCGGGCTTTGGAGCGGAGTCTTTTTTTGCAAAGGTATATCCACAGGATAGGAACAAAACGAAAAGAGCTTGAAATATCATAAAATCTCCCTAGTGTCCTTTCGGATTGCTTGCGCTGGGATCGAGTCTAGGATTACTATAAACCTGTGATTTTAATCAGAGATGCGAAACAAATTTTAACTCTTCAAAAAGCAGCTTTAAAGCAAGGGCGCCATATACTAGACGAAGATCTTAGTGCGCTAGATGGGCACGCTCTTGTCGTGGATAAGTGCAAAATTAAATGGATTGGTCCTCAAGCTAAAATTCCGAAGCCTTTTTTTAAAAAAATTAAAAAAGAAATCTCTGCAAAAAATAAAGTTGTTATGCCTTCGTTTACCGAGTGCCATACTCACACAGTTTTTGCCGGCAATCGCAGTTTAGAATTTGAGCTTAGAAACACAGGGGTCAGCTATCAAGAAATCGCGGCGCGTGGGGGCGGGATATTATCTTCTCGTAAATCGTTGGCCAGTGCGTCCGCTGCGGAATTGGTAAAACTGACCCAAAAGCGCGTTGATCGATTTGTTCAGCAAGGTGTATCGACTCTTGAGATTAAAAGTGGCTATGGCTTGGACCTAGCCAATGAAATCAAATCCCTGGACGTGATTAGAAAACTAAAAGGCGTCAATTTGGTAAAAACGTTTTTGGGTGCTCACGCCATTCCAAAAGAATTTGCGACGGCTCAAGAGTATTTGGATTTTTTGAGTGAATTTGTTTTCCCCGAAATTAAAAAAAGAAAATTAGCAGATCGTGTAGATATTTTTGTAGAAAAAGGTTTTTTCTCAAGCGAGCAAGCGCGGTCCTATTTGCAGATGGCGCAAAAAATTGGGTTTGAAATTGTCATTCATGCAGATCAATTGTCCTTAAGTGGCGGGTCCAGTCTAGCTGTCGAGCTAGGTGCCTTGTCGGCTGATCATGTCATTCAAATTCAAGACAGCGAAATAAAAAAGCTCGCCGGGTCTGAAGTGACTAGCGTGTTATTACCTCTGGCCGATCTCTATATGAAATGTGCCTATCCACCAGCACGCAAGCTGATAGAGGCCGGCGCTCGGGTGGCCTTAGCGACTGATTTTAATCCCGGCACGTGTCCATCGCAAGATATTCAAATGGTGGGATTGCTGGCGCGATTGGAAATGAAAATGACTCTGCCGGAAGTGGTTGTAGCTTACACGCTGGGGGCATCACACGCTTTGAAACGGGAAAAAAGTGAAGGCTCGCTTGAAATTGGGAAGTCGGCCAATCTTGTTTTTCTTGAAGAGTCTCATCAGAGTCTGTTCTATTCTTCGACAGAGAGCTGCGTTTCACATCGATTTTTTCAGGAAACTCTCACGAAATTAGGTAAGTAACGCATTGAGATATATCTTAAACATTCTTACAAATAGCTAGACACCCATTTTGAAACCTAAATAAGCTACCAATAGATGAGTATTTTCTAATTACTCTAAAATAGATGCCAAGGAGAGGCGAAATGAAAAATGGGTACAGCCAGTTAATTCAGTCCAAATATTTTATAACTGATTTTAATTCTGCTATTTTTGATGGGCCAATTCGAATCTATTTTACGCAAGTTCAAGAATCCCAAGCATTAAAAATATATTTTCATATTCAAAATCATTTCACGGCAGAAGTTAAAAAATTAAAAGAAATCTCACCTAGTGTTCCCTTTAGTTTGTTTGTTTTGGTTTACCCGAACAAGGAATCGTTTGAAGCGTGCTTTGATTCAACGGAAAAAATGATGCTTGCCGATTGGGATAATGACTTAGTTTTAGGTTTAAATGAGTCTATTGGCGGCGTTGATTTTGAACTCTTTAATGTAAAATTTCAGCTCGCCTATTCTATGTGGCTCGAGCAAAACAAAAAGCTAAAACATGAAGAGATTAGTTTATAACAATAATGGTCAGCTGATAATTGAATACGTCTTGCTTTTGGCGATGGCAGCGGTGATATCTGGAATTATTGTCAGTAAACTTGCCAGTCGTGATACGGCCGAACCTGGTGCTATTATCACGGGTTGGTCAAAAATCACCCAGTCAATAGGTAACGATAAAGTGGACGATTGTATTCGCCAATCCTGTCCTCGCTAAAAATAAATAGAATCACGTTTTTTGATTTCAATATTCATTCTCTCTTGCATTAATTCTTGGATATCGGACGCAATTTCATGAATGAACTCGGTATCTTCAAGTGTTGCAGAATCATAGGGTAAATAGATAGGATCCAAGAAAACAATTTTCCACTTTGCAGGCAACGGGATTAAATTCAATGGTAACGGAATTTTTAAACCCTTAAAAAATCGATCGAGTTTAAGTTTCTTAAGATTGAAGTTTGATTCCTCGGCCCCAATAATCAACACGGGAACAATGGGGCTCTGGGTTTCAATAGCCATTCTGATGAAACCACGCTTGAATTCTTGAAGTGTGTACATCTTTCTGGACGATTTAAAATTACCATCCTCGCCTTCAGGAAAAAGAACGACCGCATTTTTTCGTCTTAAAAATTGAAGTCCATTTTGGTAGCTGGCTGGGTAGAAACCCATTTTTTGAGCTGCTTTTTCTGTAAATTCAGTCGAGAACCATAATTTATGAGTCAATACCCTAGGAATTCGTTTCACATCGGCCACAAGAACATGATTAAGGACTAAAGCATCAAGACCGGCAAACCCAGAATGGTTTGGCACAATCATCACGGGCCCTTTTTTGGGTACTAAATGAGCATTTTCTACTTGAAGTCGAAAGTAAAATTTTAGAAATCTAAGTAACTGATTGGGCAGAGTTTTAAAATAAAAGCTCTCATTCTTGATTTTTTTCAACTTTTCATCAAACATATACTATATGTCTAAATATATAATCGCGATCGATCAAGGAACAACTTC
>JAYVPD010000219.1:0-3980 GCA_043757515.1 Pseudobdellovibrionaceae bacterium | reverse complement strand
TTCATTCCTTCAGCAGGAAATGCTTTGATGTAGCGACTTCCTTGTACCCAATCGTTTGATAAATCTTATTTGAAGTTGGGTTCGCAAGGTCTGTGTAAAGCACACAAAATTTCTTTCCCTTATCCAACATTTTTTTGCTGGTGTGGGCGACCACAGCGGAAGCAAACCCATTTGCTCTTTTGGACTTCGGTGTGAAAACACCGCTGACACTTGTGCCGCTTTTATTTGGGCGACCGACGAAATTCATTGATACGGGAGTTCCGGTCGAATCGAGCCAAAGCAAGATTTCATTTTTTTTGATTTTAGCTGTAACAAACGCTCGGGCATTTTCAATGGTGCTGATTTCGTTTGGTAAAGACTCTTCCGTAAATTTGACAAGCCACTCTGCCACAAGCTCAATGTGATTTTCGTTTGCTGCGCAAAAGCTACCTGAAACATTCTCTGAAAGCTTCACGTCTTGAAGAGCATAGATTTTTTGAGCCATACTCAGTTTTCGTTCAGTTTGTTTTCCGTCTGCCCAAATTCTGGAAAAACTGTCCGCAGTGATTGCGGGTCCCACAACGCCTGGGCATTTTATACACTTTTCTTGCAGGGCATTTACCAGTGGGACCAACGTTGGCTCTGGCATCATTGATAAGACCAAACTCTTTTCAGTAACAACGGCTCCGCCAATGAATGTGTCAGCTTGTTTGACCAAAAAATAGTAATAGTCTGGAGTTTGGCTTTGACCAGATGCCTTAAGCTCGCACAGCCCCAGCATTAGACTGTATTCAGCTTCTTTTTCGTAAAGTATATGGCCGAGCTGCTTGAGAAAAAAATCTGGATCTTTTGATTCAATAATTTCAACGTCAGTTAGTTTCGGCAACGCAGCTTTGTCAGGGTCGAGATTCATTGGAGGTGTGTCTTGCCACAGATAACCCGATCCTGCGCACTGCTCATTCCTCGTTGCATGAAGAGGGTAACAAATCTTTTCATCTGGCCCGCCATCATCGGCCTGGCCGCCACCCAAATACTCAACATCTTCATCACCATCGTTTATTAAAACATGGGCAATGTTTGTCCCTGGTTTGAAAAATACACAGTCGCCAGGTTTAAGCTGATAAGAAAATCCGTTCAGCCAGACTCTTGGCTGACCTTTGGTGATGATCGCAAACTCTTCTTCTAGTTTGTGAGCATGGGGCCATGAACTCCGTTTTCCTTTTTTTAGAATTTCATGCCAGACACCGACTGACTTCATGCCAAGCTGATCTGTCAGCCTTACGCCGTGAGTGAATTTTTCATTGTCGCCTGGATATGAAAAACCAAGCTTGCGCTCAAGCGTGTAAACATTTTTTGCGGTTGATAACTGTTGAGTCGGTCTTACATGGTCTAAAACTCCAATTGATCCACCATGCGGACCAAAACTTTGCGAGGGATAGTCGGCCCACCAGATTTCTTTATGGGTGGCTTGAAGCTCTGGATTTACTGGGAATGAGCACTTATTTTCTTTTTTTGTTCTGTCGCCCAGAGCAATAAACTCGATTATTTCATCGGTATTATTGAGAAGGCAATGAGCAACGCCAGTTCCCGGCGCAAAGCCAATAGCCATTCCTGGCTCTAGTTCATAAAGATAGCCATTGAGCCAAAGATGAGGTTTTCCCTTAACAATGTAGATAAATTCTTCTTCTAAACTTTCCGCGTGGGGAAAAGAACTTCGCTGCTTCGGCAGCAGTTGAATCCAATGAAGTCCTAATTTTTTTGTTCCGATTTCCCTTCCGAAATCAGAATCAACAAGTGCGTCATCTTGTTTTTTTGAAATTTCATCTTTTGAGCGAATGAACATTTTTAGTTCAAGATTTTGTACGGCACGGTTCATTTTCGCGTCCCCTTGGCTGTCAACTCTTCTATCGTTTTTTTTCCAGCAAATAAAGCTTCAAGATTCCGCGTTGAAGGATATTTTTGCTTGTTGCTATCGGTTTTGTCAGCCCGCAGTGCCAGTGCTGTTTCAAGCGTTGGCCGAGAGAATAGTTTTTTGTTTTTCTTTTCTCGCTGGAGGGTGTCTTTGTATTTTTTCGTGATCGTTATCGGATTGACCTGAAAAATATCAGCCAGGTCTTTTATTGTAATCCAGTTCTTTTCATAGCGATCATTGCTTTCTGCCTGCACCTGGTAGGCAACAATTTGATCCCGCTTCAAAAATGTCGACTTCTGCTTGTCGCTGGGTAGCTCGATCCAGGCCTCTTTGTCTTCCTGATTTTGACCGCGCAGCATTTTGATAATTGCGTCGGCAGATTCGGCAGACAGAGCAAAACTTAAAGAAGTCGCACCCACCAGCACAGTTAAAATTGATCTTTGTTCCATTTTTTCTCCGTTAAAATTTGATTGGAATTTTTTGTGACACTCTAAACAGAATCCTAGAGAGCCCGTAAGCCCTGGAACATAAGGGTTGGTGGTGGATTTGTTAATAAAGGGGACCAAAACCGCCGGGGAATACTTCGGAGGGAACGAAGAAACAGCTTTAATCCGCCCTCGTATAGACGGCCCTGAGGTCAAGTAAGATTTTCATCCGTGGATCTTTTTGAGAGTTGGATTTGACCTTGAACTTACATCCTCGTATTCGCGTGCTGGTTAACGCATTAAGATTTGTTCGTAAAATGGGGTTACCACAACCTAGCCACAGACGCTTTAATCTAAGGGCGGTACCGTGGGCTTCCCAAATTCTGTCTTATCCTCTCATCAGATCCTAAATCTTTGGACCTCCAAAATTCAATTTAACATGAATACTTAAAATTTTTTTTACTAAGCTACTTTGCAAAGTGATTCCCAAACAAAGCCAACCATTTCGCGAGCGCAAGCGACCTTTACTTTATTCGTATGTTTTCCCGCTAATTAAAGTCTGCTGCCTTTTTTCGCTAATCGACTCATACATCGATCAGCAATTTGAATCAGTTCTGGGTTAATACCTTTTCGGCGTTGTTTAAGTTTGTCTCCAATTAATTTTGATCGAAAAATTCTTTGATTAGATTCAACAAATGCTGTTCGTAAATACCTATTTCCTTGTTTGGTCATACCAAAACGGAGCTGTTTTTCACCAGACGAGTATTCCCTAATATCAATGCCCATCCAGGATACCAGCTGACGGGGATGGCTAAAACGCTTAATGTCACCGATTTCAGTAATCATAACCAGTGCAAATATATTTTTAATTCCCTTGTAGCAGACTAAAGCTTCAACTTGTTTTCTATATTTTTCACTTGCGGCAAGTTCATCAACAGCCTTGTCGTATTCTGCGATCGTATGATTAATCCATTTCATTTGTTGATAGAGTAGTTCCAGATTATTCTTAAAACTTCCCGTTGATTCTGTAATTTTTCTCTCGATCCAGCAAATATGATTGCGCGTCCAGTGTGAAAGACTTCCAGTTTCAGATTTAAAATGAAGATTATTTCTTCGTAGCAAAGACTGAATATGAGTTCGTACTTCAGTCAATTGAAGCATCATGAATTGCCGTGATCGCATCAGATCGCGATCTTTTTCCATTTCCACTTCCGGTGGCGTTACGATAGTTAACAACCCTGAGGCATAGAATTGAGCTAGTTTTCCCGCATCAAGGCGATCTGTCTTGATTTGATTACCATGAACTCTTGGGATGCTGCTTGGTGCGATAACATCGCAGACAAAACTATGTGTTGCTAAATCTCGCTGCAGAGTAAAACCAATATAGGTGGCTTCATAGCAGATTTTAAATTCAGAATCAGGAAACTTATCTTTCAAGTTTTGCAGTTGGTTTAATAGACCCTTGGTATTTGGTCGGCATTTAAATTCAATCACTTCTCCGGAGCCAGCAATAAGCGCTGCTCCATGGAAATTTTGATCATCGACATCAAGTCCAACATAGATTATTTGTTCATTCATAGACGGCTCCTCGTTAGTGTTTTGGAAGTTCTTTTGAACTCCAAATTGAGGTACCAATCAAAGGCTAATGCCTCTAGTCGGTAGCC
>JAYVPD010000218.1:0-15270 GCA_043757515.1 Pseudobdellovibrionaceae bacterium | reverse complement strand
TACTCATGAAAACCTCATTTGGCGGCAATCTACAGGATTACTCAAAAAAAGCCTATTTATTAAATAAAATTGTTATTTTTACCCATGATTAGGCCATTATAGAGGTAGGCCTAAAAGGCAAATCCCAGGCTAAAAATGCCAAAAAGGTCCCCAGCGCCATTGAATTGGCCAGGATTAGAGGTTGCGGTGAGGGCGAATTTATAAATCAGCTTGTTGGCTTTGCCACTGATAGACGTCATGATGTCAAAATAGTTTTGTAAGGTTTCCACACCTATAACTGTGTAACCAAGCTGATTTTCCCAATTAAAATCTCCGCCTATTTTGAATGTTTTGTTGAAGGCAAAATAGCGTGATTTGGTACTTGTACCTTCCCAATTGGATTCAATTTCATAAAGAATATTATAATTGAATACCTCTAGCTTCAATGATGTCGTATTGCCATCTCGCAAATGGCTTTTGTAAAACTGGTTGGCAGCATAGCCAATCGTGAGATTAACGTCTTTGTTAAAATCTAGTTTCAATTCTAGAGGGATTTTAATTAAAATATGATTGTCGAAGCCTTCAAAACTGACATTGGATCCCCATAAACCAATTCGAAATTGGGGGCCAACAGGTATAGATATTGATGTTTGCAAACTAGGATCTTTGTTGGTTTGGCTTAGGCCATGAAGCACGTAGTGCGACAATATCGACGTAGTACCTTCTGTTTGATAGTCATCTTTAGAATCTTTAGTTCCTGCGGCCCAACTGTTTTGAACAGGGTAAAAAGCTCCAAAAACAAATAATACTAGAGTTAAAAGACCTATAGTGCTAGGACTAGTTCGCATAGAAAGGTTCATGGCTCTGATTATTTATCAAAATAGACGAGTTTAAAAGAAAAAAATGAACAAACAGAATAACATTCCTTCTGACATTCAGACTATAGTGCCTAATTTGGGTTCAAATTTAGATACACCGACGGCCCTTTCCAAAAAAATATCCGATTTAAGTTTTGTTGCGTTTGACACAGAAACATCTGGCGCCTTCCCGATCAAAGAAGACATAGTCGAATACGGCGCCGTCAAATGGCAGGGCGGAAAAGAAGTCGATCGAATAGAGTTTTTATTTAAACCTCGACGGCCCATGTCTGATTTTATAATCGGCATTCATGGTATTTCCAATGAAATGGTTGCAGAATCGCCACTAATTGGGGCCCACCTTCAAGATATTAAAAATTTTATGACGGATTCGATACCGGTCGCCCATCATGCGCCTTTTGACATGGGATTTTTAGCTGTTGAATTTGAACGCGCGCGTATGAAGCCGCTTCATCTGCCAGTCTTGTGCACAAGCCTTTTATCTAGAAAATTAATTCCAGAAACTATGGATCATAAGCTACAAACACTGGTTAAACATTTTCAGTTCAATAGTTTGGCTGCGCATCGCGCCTATGAAGATGCTCGCTCCTGTATGATGGTTTTTAATCAGTGCATGGAACGAATGAAAGGCAATTACACATTAGAAGAAGTAATTGGAGTTCAGGGAAAACGCTTAGTTTGGGATAATTTTTCGCTTCTAAATAATAAAAATTCGGATGTGCAAAATTTAATACAAGCTGTTGAAGCTGATAGATTTGTTTTATTGAGATATTCTAAAGGTGAAAAGAAAAATGAAACACGTCGGTTGATGCCCCAGGGGGTGGTTCGATCGCCTGACGGGGATTATTTGCAGGCACTTGATCCAGTTGATCAAAAATCTAAGCGCTATAAATTAGAATATATTTCTGATGTTCAAATCGAATTTCTTTGAAATTTAATCAGATTTTTTAACTAGGCAGCTGTTTTCAGTCGATTTTTTTTGAGTTCTTTTAGGCCAACGGCCGCTAAAGTATAACCGCCATTTCCACCGTCAACAAAGTGAATATGCCGATTAGAATTTTCGATAAAGCAAGTCATCAAAGCTTCAAGAGACCAGTGGCTTCCAAATATGATCTCACTTTTGTTTTGATGAGTATTTAAGACCGATAAAATCTTTTGTTTTTGGCTGTCGGACACATCTAAAACCATTCTAAGGGTGTCATCTAATTTTATATAATCTGTGTTGTCGGTGAGTTGTTTAAAATAGCGATACACTTCCGAAGACTGATCATGCCGTTTCTTTTTAACAATCCCAAAGATCATACTGAGCCAAAGCTTTATGCGGATTAAATAGAAAAATTTAGAAATAGGCCCCGAAGTTTTCATTTTAGCTTCGATATCCAAATCCTTTGGACGCGACGTTTCTTTCAGGTTATCTAAAGTCACGGGCTGGCTATCGGGTGCTATCGAATGAATTTTTTCAATTATGGATTTGAAAAAGCTTTTTCCTTTGGATGTATTTTGAATTATTAGGGTCAGTATGCCATCCTGCCGCGCTGGCATTGGATTCCAGCGGCATTCCAGCCCATTAAAATTGCCAATTGGAGTTTCGGATGCGGAAAGGGAATATTCGTCTTCGCGAGACTTCATTAAATCTTCGGCGTAAGTTATTCCGCCGCCAGAAAACATAGATATATAATTATTTTCGGAAGGAATAAATTTGGCCACTCGCAATTTAAGACCGGCATTGAGGATTTCAGAAACAGGAACCAGAGCGACTCGTAATTGGATCCCAAATTTTTCTTCTGATTCTTTGCGAGCAAACGCAAGGGCTTGGGACACCTTAGTTTTGTAATCATTGGGGATTACAAAGGTAGCGCCATCGCCACCAAAAATATAGGGGAACACTAAATCACCACAAGCGTTTTTAACAGCAATGATACACGATGCGCCGACCACGTTAACTTCTTTGTAACGGCCATTTGCAATACTTTGAGTTGAATTTTTAACATCAGTAAGTACGACCCACCAGTCCGATGGGACATCTCTAAAAAAAGTATCATCGGCTAGATCATTTATTTTAGAAAAACCAGGGTGATCACGGAAAAAATTTAACGTTGTCATTAGTAAACTCACAGAAATTGTTGAGATATATTAACAACGTTAGATCGGATCAAATCCCTACTGGCTTTAGGAAAGAAGGTGTCTCAAAATGATATTTAATTAAAGTCTTTATTCTTGGCAACGTCTTGTCCACGCAGTTTTTCAAGCTGCGAGATGTTGTTAGGGCGCACATAAAGAATAAATCCTTTAGGCAGCATTAGGTCTAGTTGAATTGATTTCCTGATATCAGGATTCAAATCAAGTAGTTCCTCTTTTGAAATTGAGGCATTCGAAAATATCCGTGAGGGCTTTATTCGCTTTCTCAATTTGAATGGCTCATATTCCAATGCCATTTGTTTTTCTATGTTTGGAAAAAGCTCTGAGGAATACTTTTCAACATAAAGTGCCGCCAAAAATTCAGAATAAAAATTTTCAGAGGCAAAACTAAAGTGTCTGGAATCATAGTCATTTATGATTTTGACAAGACTTTTCGTTTTCAATTTTTTCATCGCTTTTTTCAATCCAACTGGTCCATGGTTGTAGGCGGTGATTGCCAAAGGCCAAGACTTTCCCATGATTAAATAGTTTTCTTTGATAAGGTCAGCAGCAGCCTCTGTTGATTTCAATGGCGATCGTCGTTCGTCAATGTAGTTATTGATTAACAGAAATTTCTTTCCTGTATCGTCCATAAATTGCCACAAACCCGCTGCGCCCACTTTACTGGTAGCTAATCGATTAAAACTGCTTTCCACCAGCGGCAACCGAGCCACTTCCTTTGGTAGGCCGTGTTCCTGAAATATTTTTTCCATATGGGGAAAATAGCGACTGGCGACAGAAAGTCCTTTAGAGAAAAAATCTTTCTGCCCTGTTTGGACGCGAATTCGCTGAGAGGCTTTATTTACATTCTTTATTAAAGATCCAGGAACAGCGCTCAGCTGGGTAATCCAGGTCTGTTCACGTTCAGTCAGTTTCAATTTAGATTTTGATTTGAGTTTTTTAGCCAACGCCTTTAGGTCTGCTTGCACTGTATGCAGCCTGATTCTAGTTTCTTTGTCGGCCTTTTCGGGATTGATCCACGGAAATCGAGCTGGCCTGGCTAGAATATCAGAAATGTTAAAAATTTCGAAATGGATCCACGGGTAATCTAAATGGTGTATGATTTTATTTGAAGAGTCATATTTCGAATACACATCGAACCAAAAGGAAACGCGCTTTTCTAGTCCCTCAGGCACTGAGAAATCAGGGTCTATAAGGCTTTTCGGATCAGTTAATATAGAGTCTCGATCAATTGCTGCTTCGGTTGGTATAAGTTCCGTGAAGGCAATTGGCGCCTTTTCGCTGGTCAGCTGTGAAGAATTTTCAATGACAAGCGCTAAAAACAGGCTTAAAACAAGAGAAATTGCGTAGTACGCCTTATTGGATTTATAATTTTTATTCATGCATAATCATAAAGCAACCACTATGCCACAAAAACTATGCTTAAGATTTTAAGGCCTGCACATCATGTCACCCATTAATAGAGTATTGGCTATCGAAACCAGTTGTGATGACACGTCGATCGCCGTCGTTGATGCTGGCGGCAACGTTATTAATATGGAATCTGCCAATCAGGATAAAGATCACGCGCTTTACGGCGGGATTGTACCCGAGATCGCCAGTCGTAATCACACGCAAACACTTTTGCCGTTGATTATTCGAGTTTTAGAAAAAGCGAATTTGAAACTTAATCAGATGGATGGAATTACTGTCACCAATCGACCCGGGTTAATTGGCGCTCTTATTGTGGGTCTTACAACCGCAAAAAGTTTAGCGATGTCTTTGAACATTCCAATGATTGGCGTGAATCACCTTGAGGGGCATTTATTAGCTCCCTTTTTAAAAGATGAAAGTTATGCAGCTCCGAAAGATTTTAAATTTCCATTTTTAGCCCTAGCTGTCAGCGGTGGACACACTAGCTTGTATGTCGTTCATGAGTTTGGAAAATATGAAATCATTGGACGGACCAAAGACGATGCAGCGGGTGAAGCGTTCGACAAATTTGCAAAGATTTTAGGATTTGAATTTCCAGGAGGCGTCAAGATAGATAAATTGTCTCAAGCCGGGGATCCAAATTTTTTCGAATTTCCGCGTGGAATGATGAGCGCAGATTCCTTGGATATGAGTTTTTCAGGAATGAAATCTTCGGGTATGCGCTACGTGCAAGGACTGTCGGAACAGGATAAAAATAAAAATATGAATTCGATTTGCGCATCATTTCAAGAAGCGATTGTTGATACTTTAGTTGGAAAATTGGATTTGGCTTATAAGAAATACCGTTTGACCAATGTTGTCTTAACTGGCGGGGTCAGTGCCAATTCGCGGTTGCGAGCAAAGACCCAAGATTGGGCAAATAAGCGAAAACTTATTTTAGCTGTTCCTCCGAAACGGTATTGCACAGACAATGCTGCCATGATTGGATTTGCTGGGATTCAGCGTTTAAATCGAGGCGAGCGTTCCGATATGGCTTTAGGACCTAAACCAGACTACTTAAAAACGGATTTTGTAAATGAGTACTAACCAGACGACCAAAGAGAGATTGGACCATTTTTTTTCTCAGTTTCCGGTGGAAGCTAAGAAGTCGCTGGGACAAAATTTTTTAATTTCAGACTATGCCGTTTCAAAAATGATCGCTTGCCTCAAAACGTTTACTTTTGAAGACTTGATTGAAATTGGACCCGGTCCAGGAGCTTTAACCGATATTTTAAAGGCCTATGGGGATCAATTGCGGGTAATCGAATTGGATCCTTTTTTCTATGACTATTGGGTCAAGCAAGGGCTTCAGGCGATCCATATCGACGCTTTACGATGGGATTGGTCGAATCAGGTTAAGAACCCAAGCCAAACCGTACTTATTAGCAATTTACCCTACCAAATCTCATCCTCTATAGTCATCGATCGGTCGCTCGATTCAAAACCACTGTCGGGAATGATTCTGATGTTTCAGAAAGAAGTAGCTCAAAAAATTCGAATGAAAGCAGAGTCTTCAGAATTTGGTATGCTGAGCGTAATTTCCCAAGTCTTTTGGAGCATCGAAACGGTTTGCGATCTAAGTCCTCGGGATTTTCTGCCGGCACCTAAAATCGCCAGCCGTGTTTTGTGTTTTAAACCCCGGGAAACCCCAGTAATAGAGCGTTCGACATTTTTGACATTTTGTAAGGCTGGATTTGCTCAGAAACGCAAACTTTTAAAAAAGAATCTGGGATCGCTTAATCAAATAACGTCTGAAAAAGTTATTGCGTCTTTTCAAAAATTAAACTTGAATGAAACGGCACGGGCCGAAGAGCTTTCACCGGATCAATGGGTAGCTTTATATAAAGATTTAGGATTTAAGTGAGTATTTTAGTCATTCAGGATAACAAAAAAGCAAGATTCGATTACGAGATTCTGGAAGTCTTTGAAGCCGGCATTGTATTGGTTGGCAGCGAAGTAAAAGCAATTAGAGAAAAAAATATTCAATTAAAAGATTCCTATGTTTCTTTTTCCAATCGAGAAGCTTTTTTGCAAAATGCACACATCAGTCCCTATCAATCTAGTAGCTATAACAATCACACGCCAGAGCGGCTTCGAAAATTACTTCTCAATCGTAAAGAGATCAACGACCTTATTGTGAAAATTCAAGAGCGAGGGTTGTCGTGCGTTCCATTAAAGATTTTCTTTAAAAAAGGGATTGTAAAACTAGATTTGGCGTTAGTTCGAGGAAAGAAAAATCACGACAAACGTGAATCCATTAAATCCAGAGACAACGATCGCGATTTAAAACAGACAATGCGTAAATCCCGCTAACCGGTCTTTCGATTGTGAATAAGGACATCTTTTGAAATTGGGACTACGTTTGAGTCGTCTCGAGTCCTCGTAAACTCTTCAAAATCTAACCCTAATTGTTTGCATTTTATTTGAACTAGTTTTTGCCAGGCAAGCAGCGAATCACGATTGTTTTGATCAATATTTAAATTGCGAAGAATTTCTAGTTCCTGTTCTGTGTTTGAACGTAAAACCCGATAGAAATATTCGTAATTTATTTTAATTGAATTCAATTCATTTTTATTGGCGTCAAATTCGATGGGGTCTTTAAAATTACCAATCATCAACTGTTGAAGGTGGTCTTCTATTTTTTTAATAGGTTTTATGGTATTGGCTGTAAATTTTTTTCCAAAATAGAGTATAAGAGAAAATGAAAGTATTCCCCCTGTGATAAAATAGACCCAAAGCCACGATTTTTCTTGGTAAAGATTAGTAATTAACTTTGGGTACGTATTGAAGGCGATCATTTCAAAAAAATAGTAGTTCTTAGTAAAAAAATAAATAAGCGGCACGGAAAAAACGCAAAATACTAAGGTCGAAATACTTGCAAAGATAAATACGTAGTTCCATTCGAACTGGTTATCGTGCAAACTTTGCTGCGGTTTACGCTGGGTATTTTTGTGAAGCCATTTTCTGGGTCCTAAAAGCATAATAACTAATCGGAAAGACCGGGTAAAAGATGATTGCAGTTCTTTAGAAAAGAGCTAAACTAGACGATATGAATACCTATTTTATACTTTTTTTTGGCCTCTTATTTTTAATTAATTGTTCTTCAACTGAAGAGAAAAAAACCACGCCTACTTTGGTCGAGGACCAGTATAGACTTAAGGAAGATCGCGAAGCGATCGATAAATTGCGTTCTGAAATTCCGGAAGAAAAGCGTCAGCAAAACGATGAAATTGCTCTTAATTTGAAATGGATGAATGAAAAAAAATTGATGCCATCTGAAATTAGGAATCGATTTAGCCAGATGGTAGCTCAAAAACGAAAGATTTTTAATCAAGATATTAATAAAAGTCGTCAGGATTTTTCAAATTCAGAAAGAAAGTCACGTAAAGAATTTGAAGACTCGAATCGTGAGGAGCGCGAAACAGTTCGAGGCTACAAGAAAAAAACGTCTAAAGAGCGCAAAGATATAATGGATGAGATTGAGCTCAAGCGAAAAGAGTTTAATCAAAACCAGAAGTCGCAAAGAGACACCTATGAAGAAGAAATTCGAGATAAAAAGAAAAACTTTGAAGACTATATGAAACAAAGAAATGATGAATTCAATGCAGACCTTAAGGCCTATACTGCTGACTACAATGACAAGAAAAAAGAAGAAAAAGAGCAGAAAGAACAGCTGAACAGTAAAAAAGATAAGTCTAAATTGGATCAAACTAACGAGCTCAGAAGAATTAAATTAGAATCAGAGTCTGACTAGGAATTAACTTTTTGAAAAAAATTTCTATAAAGTTCCATATTGATTCGCGACAAACTTTTTTCATTTTCAATACTTATATCGATGAATTGAAAACCAAATAAAAAATAGGGCATTTTTTTTTCTTTAACCATTTCGGTCGATTCAGTGCGATGGCGAACTTGAGCCCGAATAAACAGAGGCTGATGGCCTAAAACTTGAATTTCCATTTCGATCTCTACCCCAACCTGCAGAACTTCAGGGTTTTCCTTTGAGCCGACTCGAATTCCAGTCCGACTTAGATCAGCGACTCGGCCAATCATGATGTATTCTTGGCTTTTAATTAGTACTTTTGAATGCAATGAAGCCGGAAACGTAACGCGATAGTTTTCTCGCCTCTGAATCATGTAAAAGTCACTATTTAGTATTAAAACGGGATGCGTTCCTTCCCGAGAAAAATCACATTTAAAGATGTATAGGTTTTGCTTGTTGTGTAAGAACTGACCGATTATTTCTTCACCCTGATTTAGCCGAGGTTCTTTTTGCAGAAACCGAATGAATAGCTTTAGTATGGGTTTTATAGAAAACGGTTTTACAATGAAAAGTTCGTCTTTAGACTTACAAATGATTTCCAATGGGTGAAGGACAAGTTCACCGATAATCTTGCCCTTTTCCTCATTAGTTAGTTTATTAAATTGATCTTTGTTGAACGTATCCATATTTTCATTTATGCAGCTTTGGCCACCGAAGGCTGAATAATTCCTTTTTGGCTTAAAACCGAAGTTAAAGTAGCCCAAAAGGATTCCTTTACTTTAGTTTCATTGGGATTAAATTTGATTTTTGGAAAGTCGCTCTTTAAATAGTGTTCGCAAAAAGTTTCTTTGCTGCCATTTCTTACTACTTTTAAAAGCATGTTAAAGTGAACATCAGTGAATGCTTTATTGTCTACCAGAATTTGACGAAGCCCCTTTTCTGGGGTCATGGACAAAAACTCGTACATTTCATTTGGATCGTATTGAGACATATTGACTCCTCTCTTGTCATCTTATCGGAAAAAATTTAGATTTTTGCAGTGAAAAACAACCTCCTTTCATGCAAACTAGAGCCGAGTATGGTGCTAAAAGAAAAACAAACGACGTTAGTAAGGTCATTGAGCGGATTGGTTAACTACCAAGGTCTAGTCATAGGGGTCAGCGATGAGTTTTATGGACTATTTGTAAGAGACATTGAAAACGATCAGTTTTTCAGTTTTGAAACAGACGAATTCAAAAATTTAAACTACTCGCAGCGTAAAAAAGTTAAAATGGATCACGAAAGCATTTCGATTATTAATATATTAGGAAATGATTATTTGATGGCCCTTCCGTCGCTTTCAAAAGTAAATCGCACGAAAGCAGGAATTATAAAATGCGTTCCACCAATCACGGCTTCAAGCGCATTTGTAGAAAAGACGTTCAGATTAGATGCTTTGTTGACGGCCATAGCTATTGGAAACAAGGAAATAAACCTTGAAGGTCATTTTTATTGCAAAGAGACAGCCAGTGAAGGATCAGTGTTCTTTTTAAACAGGGGAAATCAATTCACTTCAAACGAGCTGATTCAGATTCAAAATGGCGCTAGGTGGCTAGAAACTGCTGTCCTCGGTGATTCTGATGACGGCTTTAATTACTTGATTGAGCGTCATGAGGTTGACTTGGGCACTTTTGAAGGCAACCGTATTCAGTGGACTGATGCCCTCTATGAAAATGGGTCTCAGTTTTTATTTTTGGCTACAATTGAAAAGACAGCTAACGCAATTGATGACGGGGACGTTTTATGTAGCTTTATAGGGCGATATGATTTTAAAACCCGCCGAGTACTTGCAATAAGAAAAATTTTGGATTTTAAGAAGGCAGAGGGTCTTTGTGTATGGAACTCGAGGTTTCTTGTCTGTATCGATTCTGATTCGAAAGAAATGTCTAATGAATTCTACAGCTTTCCAGTGAATTTATTGGATTGACCGGGGTATTAAGATTCTCCCGATAAAATGGTTTTGACAATACAAGACGTGTCTCGATAGCCTTAGAACAAGTTTGAATAGGAGTGCTAATGATGAAATTTATTTTTATTATATTTTTGCCTTTTTTTGTTAAGGCCGCTTTGCCAACGACTCAAAGTTTTCAGAAAAGTCTTATTGTAGGCCAAGGAGCCATCAGCGGAGGCGTAGCGGGAGTTGGGTTTTCGATGCTTAAAATGCAGTTGGTTTCGATGGCAAATGCCAAAGTTGAGCGGTTTATTTTTGATATAGGTGACCTACGTGGAAAGAAATTAAAGGGTTTACCGGGTTTTTATCATGTTCAACTCGCTAATAACCCATCTCAGGTCGTAATCGATTTTTCTCAAATGCCAGTGTCTAGGGTTTTTGAAAATGATTTAACCAAAACGATCAAAAAATCTGTCTTAGTCTCAAGTGGAAGACTGGTCTCTGATCCGACTGATAAAACGATGACCATGATTTTAAACTTGAAAAAGCCAGGAAAAATGAAAGTCATGCAGGTTAGTGGCGAAAAGGATACCAGCAAACTGGTTATTGATCTTTACAACTAGCCGATAGCTGAGGTCTTTTGAGAACTATTTTTTTCTATTTAATCTTATTTTCGAGTTTGTTGGTTCAAGCTCGAGTTTTAAGTCTAAGTGATGAAAAATTCGCAAGTTATTTTTCCATCGAAACAGGTTCATCGCTTTTAAGCACTGGCCCTTTTGATCAGAACTTGGCTTCAGTTGATTCTTATTCGCAAAGCTATAAGACTGGCCTTGGTGGCGAGTTTGGATTTTTATATTCATCCCCTTATATTGGCTGGCGGTTTTCTTTTGAGATTTTAAAACCAGCAAAATTAAAAGAAGTGAGCGCGCTTGCTGGCGCAGCAACTCAGTATGTTGTTGATTCGGACGTAACTGCGATTGCACCAAAGCTAGGAATCGAATTGCATCTCAATCGAAAACCAGGTTTTAGATTATATTTATATGGGTATTATGGCTCGTCAAATTTGGCTATGACCAATGTTTACACGCTGGTAGCGGCACCCAATGCTGACCATACAGTTGAAGCGAAATCGTCTGCTTCTGAAACGGGCGGAGGATTGGGGTTTGAAACTAGCTTTGTCGATACAACGTCTTTTGTTTTGGAAGTCGGATATCGTAGTTTAGTTTTCAAAGAAATCAAATATTCAAAAGATGTTACTACATTTCAAGGTCCTAAAGCAGCAGGTGATTTGATCACAAATCTCGATGGGACAGATAAAACACTTAGTTTTATCGGATACACCTTATCTGTTGGTTTTCGTTTTTATCTTTAGGGCTAATTTAATATAGGCTATTAATTAAAGTTTTATATTTATGATCTAAATATTTTCGCTTTACCTTTAAAGAATGGGTCAACGAGCCATTTTCTACAGTAAATTCCTCTTCAATAATTTGATATTTTTTAATGGATTCATGGTTTGCTAATTCTGAATTCACTTTTATTACGTGTTTTCTAATCTCATCTACAAACCGAGTATTTTGGGCTATTTCATGAATTGTGGCATTTTCCATTCCGTTTGACTGTGCCCATTTTTTTGTTTGAGCCGAGTCTAGACTAAGCAAGGCAATAACATATTTTTCTTGATCCCCATGAATGAGCGCATTGGAAACTAAAGGATTCAGTTTCAACAATCCTTCTATTTTTTGAGGAGCCACATATTTTCCGTTGGCTGTTTTAATTAAGTCTTTTTTTCGATCTGTAATTCGCAATTGGCCTGATTCTGTCAATTCACCGATATCCCCAGTTTTAAACCAGCCATCTTCGAAAGCCAATTCAGTGGCTTTCGTATCTTTGAAATATTCCTTCATAACTTTGTCACTTTTGACTAAGATTTCTCCGTCTGAGGCAAATTTAATTTTTACATCACCAATGGCTTTTCCTACTGTACCAACTTTGTAATCAAAGGGAGTATTCACGAATATGGCTGCCGTTGTTTCAGTCAAGCCATAACCTTCAAGTACTAAAACATTGCAAACAGCGAAAAAATCACCAATTACTGGATTTAAGGGAGCACCGCCACTGACGCAGAAACGAAGTCGATTGCCAAAGGCAAGGCGGACTTTATCTAATACAAATCGATGTGCTAATTCTGAAAGAGCCAATTCTTTTAAAGATACAATCTGGTATGTTTTCTGTTTTTCGATTTTATTTTTTGATTGAGTCATCGCCCATTCAAAAGCAGCTTTTTTTATTTTATTATTGTCGATACTAGATATGACTGCCGTGTAAACCTTTTCAAAAATACGTGGAACTGCAAAAATGAATGTTGGATTTACTTCGACCAGGTTGCTTCGAATTTTTTCAATATTTTCTGCAAAAGCCATTTCATAGCCAAAATAGGCGTGTGCCCAATTTTCGATACGCCCAAATACATGTGAAAAAGGCAAAAAAGTAAGTGAGCGATCATTTGTACTTACCTGACACGTGTTAAACGCTTCGACAACCTCGCTCAAAATTTGTTTATGAGTTAACAAAACGCCTTTCGGGTTTCCAGTTGTACCGCTGGTATAGACGATTGTCGCACTGTCAGTAATTCGAAGTTTATTTATGGATGCTCGAATAGTTTTAACTTCTTCTGGAGACAAAGAAATATCCAAGAGGCTATCCCAGGTTTTTAAAGCCGAGTCTATCACGTCAAATTTATCAATTAAAACGATTGTTTTTACCTTAGGGCATTCAGATTTTATTTTATCCCAATACTTTACTTGGGATTTGTTTTCGAGAAACAGGATTTCTACATCCGCGTGATTAACAATATAGACCATTTCTTCCGGAGTCGAATTTGGATACAATGGAACTAATATTTTTCCCGCACATTGGGAGGCTAAATCGATGATATTCCATTCATAGCGAGTACTTGATACGAGCCCTATTTTTCCCTCTAAAGAAGTCTCGGTATTAAGAAGAAAATGACTGATTTTGTAAATATCTTTTTGATATTCTAACCACGATATTTTGTTCCATTGACCTTGGTTTTTTACCAAAAAGGCAACAGTATCAGATCGTAAGCTGAACTCAGCAACGGTGTAGGGGAGTGGTTTAAATTCCATTAGTCAACTTTCTTGAGAACCATTTCAATTGTACGTCTTGTATTTTCTTGAACATTGACTACTTCGCTAGCTTTAAAGCCTAACGAATTAGTAACTTCAACTTTCAAATTCTGATTGGCTGGAACTTGAATTTCTTTTCGTAACAAATAGGAACTCTTGGTGTCATTGTTAATCGCAATTTTATAATCGCCGCCGGCTCCCAAAGCATCAATGATTAAAATTGCATAACGCTCTTCTTGCAGATTTTGATGCACTACCATATTTTCGCGATTTATAAGCATTGGTTTTTCAAAATCAAAGTAACCTGTTTTCTTAAATTTGACTTTGACGTCCCCTTTGGCCGAAATTTCGACTTTAATCGGAGTTCGACCTTGATAAACATTATCTAGAAAAACTTCTGCTTGTTTTGGCTCGGAATCAAAATGAACCGTGTATTTTTTTGCTACAGGTCCTACTTCTGGTTTGACGACTGGTACGGCGATAGCTTCGCAAACAGCAATGTCATTTTCCTTGCATTTAGAAACGCATTCTTTTGCTTTGGGATTTTTTTTGCACTTTGTTAATAAAGCTTCTCTAATAACTTGCTCTGATCCTTGCTCTATGACCCCGCCTTTAATTGGTGGATCTTTGCGCATAAACTGATAGCCCATAAGTCCAACGAAAACTAACATCACCAGCAGCACAGGTATTAGAAAATTCGAGTCTTTTTTATTTCGTGTTTTTTCAAAATTATATCGAGTTGCCCGTGTTTTAGGCGTCGAGTTTGAAAGTGAGGTAAGCGACGTCCGGCCCTTGTTTGGCTCGTCGTCATATTTATCTTTACGTTTAAGTTTAACATCAATGTTTTCATTGATGTTAACATTTAAGTGTACATTTTCAACGTTATGTTCTGATACTCCAGAGCTAACAAGAATCGGGCTTCCTTGTTCTTTTTTTCCATTATCGTTTTGATTGTTCTGATTAGTTGAATTTTTGACCCGATCATTTACTCGAGTCACGGTGTTGGATTCTACACCGCCGTCGGGATTGGGCTGGACATGAGAGAACTCAACTAATTTGCCTTTTTGCTCTGAATACGCATCGGCAAAGGCATGTTTAATAAATACGCTAAAATCTTGTGGAGAAAACTCGGGGTAGTGTGTATTTAGAAATCGATTCAAATCTCTGTGCAAGGCTGCGGACGTTTGGTAACGTAGATTTTTATCTTTTGCTAAGGCCTTACTTACGATTTTATCAAGTTCAGGGTGTATAGAAGGGTCTAGTTTGCGAAGCGATGGAATATTGGACTCACGAATCTTCCTTAAAATTGCAGCTTCACTGCTACCAGAGAACAATCTGTCTTTAGCTAATAATTCCCAAAGCACGATTCCCAATGAAAACACGTCAGTTCGCAAATCGATATTTTGTCCGTCCGCTTGCTCGGGGCTCATGTACCCGAATTTGCCTTTTAACGTTCCCGCTTTTGTCGCTTCAAGTTGATTTTCTGCCTTAGCAATACCAAAATCGATAATTTTAATTTCGCCTTCAAAACTAATCATGACGTTTTGTGGACTCATATCTCGGTGAGTGATATTCAGAGGCTTTCCAGTCGTTCCGTCAAGACATCGATGCGCGTGATCTAAACCGGCAGAGACTTCTTTAATCACGTAAACAATTTGATCCATTGAAAAATGGTTACCCTTCTTTTTCAATTCATTTAGAATCTGTCGAAGGTTTCTACCTTCCACATATTCCATGACCAAGTAAAACTGATTTCGTTCAATGCCAAATTCATGAATGTGCACCACGTTACTGTGATTTAAATTCACGGCAATTTTGGCTTCTTCTTTGAACATTTCAATAAATTCTTCGTTGTCAGAGTATTGAGGCAGGATTCGCTTTATAGCAACGAATTTGCTAACACCATTGGCGCCCGAGTTTTTAGCTAGATACACTTCGGCCATTCCGCCCGAAGCCAGCTTCTCGAGTAATACATATTTT
>JAYVPD010000217.1:0-15320 GCA_043757515.1 Pseudobdellovibrionaceae bacterium | reverse complement strand
CTCAAACTCCCCTCTTTCTTTTTTTAAATTATGATCAAGTTACAAGGTGCACTTCCACTTAAAGAAGCTCCGACGGCGGAGAAAGTGAAAACTCAGTTCAGAGAAGTGTCCGACATGTACGAAAAGCACTTCTTGCGCGAACTCATGAAATCAATGAGATCCAGCGTTCCCGAAGGTGGCTTGGTCAAAGTCAATAACGCCGAAAAATTATTCAAAGAACAACTTGATGACCAATACGTCGAAAAATGGGGCGAAAAGGGCGGCGTCGGTTTGTCCGATATGATTTACAATGATCTTGTAGAAAAATACGGCGAACGCTATGGCCTAAAAGCTCATCAAGATAAACCGGCCGGGCCATTAAATATTTCCGAGCGAGATACGCTGAATATGCGCAGAAATTTTGATGCCGCTAATTCCAAATTTGAATTCCATTTTGAAGGTATGAAAAAAGAAGCTCCGGGCGGGATCGAAGCCGTTAACCCCTGGTCTGGCGTTTTAAGTAAAAAGGTTCAGCTCAGTGCTGATGAATATTTTTTAGAAATGAATCATGACAATGGCCTAACCAGTCAAATGAAATTTAAAGGGCTATTGCAACCTATTCAGGTCAATGACCGGTTAAATTCTGGAGATCGCATTGGTATCTTGAGTCAAGACACCAATGAATTCTTTTGGAATTTGAAAAATCAAGTGGTCAAATAATCCTAATCTAAATAATTCGAATTAAAAATTTAAGCTTGGAGTTTAAATGGCGCATATTAATTTACCTGAAGGTGTTCCTGGAATTCTTGGACCAATGATGGCATATCCAAAAACAGCAAAACCAATGAATGAACTCGCCGAGCTTTTGCTTAGGCAAGAAACAGCTACCTTTTCAAAAGCGGATCGCGAGACAATTGCTAGTTACGTTTCGTTTTTAAATCAATGTGTTTTTTGTTCTGAAACACATGGTGCTGTTGCAGACGTCTATTGGGAGCAAAAAGGAAAAGCCCGTCAATTGTGGTCCAAAGATAATTGGAATCAAATTCCGCAAAAACTTCAGAGCCTGCTTGGAATTGCTCAAAAAGTACAATCAGATGCACGCTCTCTGACTGCCGAGGATATCAATACTGCTAAATCTTTAGGTGCTACAGAAACAGATATCCACGACACGGTATTGATCTCAGCTGCGTTCTGTATGTTTAATCGGTATGTTGATGGGCTTGCCACTATGGCGCCCCCGCGACAGCATCCAGCATATGAAGATGCTGGACGACGATTGTCTACGGTTGGATATCGGGATTCGATCGCGTCCCTAACTAAATAAAATACTAGAGCGGGTTTTTTAAGCTCCATGGCTGCATCAAAATCAGCTGTGAGGTAAAAAGACCGCCGCCGGCATCGCCGCGAAGATACGTATTTAATCCCCAACATTTTAAGCTCGAGGCTGTTCCAACGCCGATGATAGCACATCTATTGTTTTCATTTGAGCCAAACGCCTGAATGACATTGTTTAAGTTAGGTACTGGAAAAAACTGATTAAAAACTAAGCTTGAATCTTTAGCTGAAAACGGATCCATATTAAATCCTAGACCATTTAATTTAGAGTCACCCAAACAATAAAGTTTCCCTCTAAATTGTGAACAGATTCCGGTCGTCGATAGAATTATTGTCTCGGGGACATGAAGGAAATTAGTAATTATTGTTGGTAAAGGCGAAATAATTTGAGTGGTGCTTCCGTTCCAATAGTTTTGGCCCCAGCAATAGATTTCATTTGATTCTAAAATTGTGCAGACACTATCGCCGCCGGCATATAATGATTTTATACTTACAAGTCCCACCGCCAATGACGGTCCTCTAAAGCCCACAAACGGTAGTGTTTGTCCCAAAATGCCGGCCATTGGGTTACCCCAACACGATACTGTTTTATCTTCTAATATGGCACAACTGTGGTTTTTGCCTGCAACTAATTTTACGGCCTTTTTTCCAAATAAGGTTACTGGCGTTGGGAAGCCAATAGATGTTGATAAATCAACCGGAGCGACTTGACCGTAAGTATTATCTCCAAAACATAAAACACGTCCGCCTGAGGTTAATACGCAGGTGTGACGTAATCCAGAAACAATATCAGTGGCGACATCTGATCCGTTTACAATACCCGCCATAAGCGTTGGTGTTGTGAAAGTATAGGAATAGTTTGCAGCCACTACGTTGCTCGAACTGGTATTGTTAAAGCAATATACAAAACCAGACGTGTTTACATAACAAGCACGTGCGGTTTCTGCGGAAAGGGCTTTGATGTTAGAAGCCGCTGGTATTCGAACGGGAGGAGGCGCCATTGGCCCCGGGGCATTGAATCCCAATCCCCAACACTTCAAAGAATTGTCCTTAAGCACAGCGCACGTAAATCCCGATGCTCCAAAAGCAACTAAGCGAGGATCATTTAGTATCATATTCGGAGGCTCGTATTCAAGACCAACACCATTTACAAGCGATCGGCCGGCGCGTCCGTGCGTGTTGTCACCCCAGCATTCTATATTTTCAGTTTCATCGATGGCACAGGCCGTTTGATCTTTAATTACCATAGAACGTACGTTTCGCAAAAACGGTCCATTCAGCGGAACAAACGATTCATAGTATTGTGGAGGCTGTCCAGCAATTCCACCGCGCGAATTATCTCCGACACATTGAACACCTACCATTTCTAAATTCACGCAAAGGAGCGGAAGCGGTGTGTTTGCAAAAAATGCAAAATCAAGTACTGCCTGTGGACCTGGAGTCACTACAACAGACGGAGAATTATATGAATTGCCGGTAAAGTGAACTCCCCAGCATGTAATAGTTCCGGTTTCACTAAGCCCACACACTCCAGAACCCGATGTTTTTAAAGATTTTATATGAGCAAATCCAGAAATTTTTAACGGCAGACCAGACACTACTAAAGAAGAATCATTGTTGAAATGACCAAGTCCCCAGCAATAAACGTTTCCAACATCACTAAGTGCACACGACAGTGCTGAGACCGAAACAGCTTTACTATTTTCAGGCAGCGTAACAACCAGTGGAAGTTTGCTGGCTGCGCCGGAAGCTCCTTGCCCAAGATGTCCATCGAGATTTGTACCAAGGCATTTTACTTGGCCAAATTCTATAAAGCAAAGTGCGGTACCGGAACTATCTAACGACAAAGACGTCGCTGTGCTCATACCCTGGAGAGGCATCATCCATTCAGCATGAGGTTCCGGATAGTCTAGCCCTAATCGCGCTAGGTTGCCGACACAATAGATTTGTCCATTTTGAATCGCGCAGGTGATACTATTTGCAACAGAAAAATCGGATACATTAATTGAATTTGTTTTGGTCAATGTCGCAATCGAAGTTTTAGTTCTTTTATCGAATTGAAAATATTCGTTGTCTCCCCAGCAGAAAAGTTCTTTGTTTTGATTTAGCGCGCAGCCGTGAGTTTCTGATAAATCTATTTTAGAATAAAGGCTAGCAGGCCGTGGACCTCCCGGCATTGGTGAATTTGAAACCAGTGAAGTTGGAATCGCTTGAGGCGCTGATTCAGCAATCGTCCACATGATACTATAGGACCTGGAATTAAACGCCATATCAGTGGCGGTGATAGTAATGTTTTTTGTGCCCGTTCCAATAGTATTGAATGTATATTGATAGGGGTACTGATCTTGAGGTGCAGGCGCTGGACACGCAACGCCGTCCAATCGACAGGTAACACTACCAGGCATAATGCCGCCAACATCGCTGATATCAAAAGTAAAAACAGGCGATTGATTTTGGTCCGATACAGTCGTTGGTTTATTAACAACTGTAATATCAGGAGGAGTCGTATCAACCGTAAAATTAGTGACTGTCCCTTGTGAGTCTTGATCTAAGTTATCTGTAGCTTTGACCGTAAAGGAGTGTGTGCCGTCCGCAGCATTCGACATTGTATATTGTCCGTCTTTGCAAACGTCATCAGCAAGATTATCGACGTGGCATTTGAAACCTTTTATACCCGAAGTGCCATCTGTTGCTGAAAAATAAAACTTCACTTCTTTTTTTGTTCTCAGGTTCATAGTATCAACTGACACAGTTGGTGCGTCGGGCGGTGTGTAATCAACTGTCCAGCTTGCCTCATCGGTTGCTAAAACTAGGCCATTGATACTATTTTTAATCTGAACAGAAAAAGTATGACTACCTTCAACGATTTGTGTGTAGGTTTTAGATACTGTGCAGGCCCCAAAAGATTCATTATCGATTTTACATTCAGTAATATAAGTGTAAGCAGCACTTTGATTTAGTCCTGCAAATTCGAAAAGCGCATCTCGAGATTTGGTTAAAGCCACCGGACTTTTTGAAATTTTAACTGAAGCGTGATCAAATTGGACTGTCCAAGGGTAATTCTCTAAATAAATATTGCCGGCTTTATCAACGACTTTGATTTTCAAAACATAATCGCCTTCAACCAACCCGTTTCCGCCAAATTGTTGGTCTTTCGAACAATCGACAAAAGCCGAAGTTCCCAGGGAGCATTCAATTGATTTAATGCCCGAAAGATTGTCTGTAGCTTTAAATGAAAATAGATAATTTCGGTCCGGTGTAATAGTGGCTGGCCGTGAGTTCATGGTTACAATTGGCATAGTAGAATCAATTTGAAATCCAAGATCTGTCAGAAGTCGTAACTCTTGGTCATATTTTAAATAAATTTTCAAGCTATGTGTACCATCAAGCACAGAAGCCAGTTCGACAGAATACGAATCGCATGAAAAAGGTTCTTCGCTATCAATTTGACAAACAAAATGAATTCTTGGATCCAAAACACCATTGTATCTAAACTTAGCAGACGCTTGTTTTATTTTAGAAAGGTCCAAAGGTTTTTGAATTATCTCAAAGTTTTCAATTTTAAAATCATCAATAATGCTTTGCTGCGTTGGAGGTGCTTTAGATTCTAGATCTTGAATTTTAAATCCGGCTTGTCCACAATTTGTATAAAAGAATAAAAGGGATATAAATTGAATCGACAATACGAAAAATAGCCCAATCTGAGATTTGTTTTTACCGATCGTCATTTAATTCCCCCAAGCTAACAAACTATCAGGACCTTACTTTTCTACATAGCAGGTTGGATAAATATAGACGGCCCCGCCAGTCCACAATCCTCTGTACGCATTGCAAGTAATTACTTTTTTGAAAGGTTCACAGCTTGTACCCTTTGGTACGCTGCCCTTTGAATAGGCCGTCACTTCTGTATTGTGAGTCACTACTTCGCGCGACCAAGGCAACCGGCAAAGATAGACGGGAGCGCCCCCGCCATCGCCTGTGATTCGTCCAATACCGCGATTGCCATCGGCAACACCGTCGCACTTTGATTTACACGTAGTGTAGTTAAAATCTGGATACAGCACCTTGTTTCCAAACTGACCGTCCGAACAAGTTAGGGTAACCGCATTCGTTGCGCTTAAGCACGAATCGGTGCATTCTACTAAATTATTTTTATAAAAGGTGACTTTTTTACTATCATCAATAATTTTACCCTCTGGTGTTTTACATTGGATACAGGCCACATTGCTGTCCGCGCAGGTACTATTGCTATACAATGTAACTTCGTCAGGCGGTGTTTCCACTTTATTTGAATCGGTAACTTTTCCGTCAAAACAGTAAAAATCTTTGGAATTTCTATAGCACGTATCACCGCAGATTTTAGGGGCGTCCATTGAATAACAAGTATTGTGCCCCCCTGTGCTCACAATTTTACCGCAAGGAAGGGTGCAGGGTTTGCACGCTGTCACCGTACATTTGTCATTTGGAAAATCGGAATTAACACCATCTTTAATATCGCCATTGTCACATCTAAACAGGTTTCGATTTTGAGTTGTATTACAATCTTTGCCGCAGGCAACGCTAGCCTCTTTGTAGCCATAAAAAGTCGAGCTGCTAAGGTATTCAGTGCCCCACAAAGCAGTGCATTTACGGCAATCATCGGCCGTGCAGCTCGGCGATGAATAGGCAGTGTAGTTTTTCGCATCCAATACGGTCCCCGAGGAATTTTTCAAAATTCCATCAGAACAATAGAATCTGACGTTATTGCTTGAACAGTTTGTGTCACCGCAGGTCGTACTTTTAGTGGTATTAAAGCAATATGAATTTTCACCATCTTTAATTGTTTTTCCACAAGGAAGATCGCACTGCCTGCAGGCGTTCAAGGCACATGTCTTATTTGCATAGCCGGCGATGCCACTTTCTTTGAACCCACCGTTGTAGCAAGTAAAGTCTTTTTTATTGGCAGCGCTTGTACAGCTATCTTTGCAAGTAAGAGTAGCGTTTTTAAATGCGCTAACTATAACCCCGCTATTGACCTGATCAGTCCAAGGTGTCGTGCATTGAGCGCAAGGCAATTGATCGCAGCTTAGGTAAGAATATTCTTTGGTCAAATCTGCAGGAGACGTGGGACTTAAAGGATCTACCAGTTTTCCAGACAAACATTTTAGTGATTTTTTCTCACATTTATCGTCGCAAATTTTTGAAGACGTTTTGAAAAAATCTTTTTGAAGTCCATCTGGAATTATTTGTTCTTTGTAGGTACAATTGCAGGTTTTTTTATAGCAGCTCTTAAAGGCCTGACCTTTAAAGGGCAGGCGGTCTGTGCGAGTCACCTGTAATAATGTTCCCGACTCGCATTCTAAAGATATAGTGAGTGAATCACATTGCTCATCACATCCTGCCAATTCTTTAGTAAAAGCGTTTTTCAAAACTTGCCCATGTGGTAAAACATCGCCCCAAGGTAGCACGCAAACTTGGCATTCCTTGCCTTTGCAGCCAGCGGCTTCGACCTGCGAATCTTCTTTTTTGGTATCATCGAGTTCATTCACTTTTGAAGTGCAGGATAAAATGGTAAACATCAGTATTAATGGCAGAATAAATCCATTTATTATTGGAATAAACGTCTGAGTCGAAATTAGTTTAAATACTATTTTTAATTTCAATCTGTCTCCGTACATTGCATATACTTATACTTATCTGAATCACTCATTTTTCCATCGGTGCATCTGATAATTCCCATGTAGTTGGCGCAGGAGTCAGGCTTTTTGACTTGTTTTACTGAATACGCTGATACCCAGCCGCCAGGGGCAATTCGTTGTTTGAAATTAGTTGATTCGGTATTCAAGATTGAATAACCATCTGAGCCTGGAAGAAGGCAAAACTGTCCGGATGTACCAACGTTTAAAAAAAGTATTGAGCCAGGGCAATAGTACGGAGCAATGTCTGGATTGCAACCAGCGCCTTTGCCTCCTTTTGCTCGTCTGCGAAAGCCTTCGCCGTCACCTTTATCGTTGCCGGCGCCCCCGCCTGAACCGCCTCCAACGCCGAGACCCTTGTCATAGTCACTATCCCCACTGCCAGTGCCAGCGCCGCTAGCGTCCGTGCATTCAGTATAGGGAAAGGTCGATGTACTTGTGTCACCAGTTAATAAAATGTCAGAGGTGCATTTAACGGACCCTTTGTTGCCATTCATATCGCAGCGACTTGGATAGCTGGCGGTATTTAGTTTATAAACTGCCAATGGTGGATCGGCCGGTCCGAACTCGACGTTTAGGTGTTTGCATTTGCAAGGCTTGAAAGCGCAGGTTGGCTCCTTGTAAGATCCAATTGGACCCAAGCCTTCGGTCATTTCAAGAGTATTATTTATATTATCAACGCACTTAATTTTGATTCGATTAGTAGCATCATCACACGAAAACGTGTCCGTGCATGTTGCAATTTTTGCTTTGTAGGCGGCGACTATTTGATCCTTATCAAGCATCTGGCCCCATGCTGTCAGGCATTTGCAGGGTTTTACCGTGTAGCTTACATACCCATAATCTGTGTTTCCGGTCAGCGCTCCCATTAGGCATGAAACCTGACCTTTTACAGGAGCTTCACTGCACTCATAAGATTCCTTCGTGTAGACATCTAGACTTGTTCCCGTTTTCACAACTCGACCTTTTTGATCGCAGTCACATTTGGGATAAGTGAATTTACATTCCTTTTGTACATAACCAATTAAATCTACCGACCAATTTCCTTTATCGCACGTTGATGTTTTAGATTCACATTGATCCTTGCAACTAACGTCTGTTTGCTTGTAAGCCACAACAGAATCCCTATGTTTAACCATGTCGCCCCAAGGTGTAGTACAACTTGGGCAGTCTTTAGTTACACACGACGAATATTTATAATTGTCCGAACCTGATAGTTTCCCGTCCGTGCAAGTTCGAGATTGAATTTGGCCAGAGCACGATTGATCGCATTCAACTTGTGTTACCTGATAGACGGATCGAGAATCGCCATGAGCCAAAGTTTCGCCCCAGGGTGTATTGCAGCTGCACAGCATAGCCGTATCTGAAAGTGCTTTAGCATATTTTGTTATGTTGCCAGCCCGATCGCGGATCCAAATAGTTTCCGTTGCCATATTCAAAGTCGCACCCGTCACAGTATAATGATTTGAATCCGTCCAAGTTTTGCCACCATCATAGGAATAGGGCTCGCGATTTAACCCTGATTCCAAGTCTTCGGCAAAAACAAGAATATTAAACGTATGGCATTTGGTAGTTTTGTCGACCACAACATCATTAAATTTTGGTGGAATTTTATCATCGCCGCACGCTTCGCACGTAGAAATGGCTTTGGCTGCGCAGTATTCACAGGGCGGAGGTTTTATATCAAACGGAACTTCAATCGTGGTATCACCTTTTACGTTTATTTTTCCGGTGCAGCCCCACGGCAATTTTTCATAGATCAATTGGGTCATCTTAAGACTCGAATCGGCAGTAGACAATGGAATTGTTTTGCTGGGCCTGACCCCACAAATTGGCATGTCAGAGCAGGATACAAAAGCCGCTGAGGGAGTAATGGCCGCAATATTAATTCCGCCGGGACAAATGGGACCGACTTTATATTGATCAGATAATTTTGTTTGATCTTGGCATTTAATGGGATGAGCTGCGTTTTCTGTGACTATTAGTTTTAGTTGATTCGTAGAAATACAAACAGCTTGGGTACTGGTAGCCGAATTTTCTAAAATGTCTACTTTGGATTCTCGATCTTTGGCGGCCTGGATTTCTTTTAAGGCGCGTTCCTGTTTAGTCTGGTCATCCAGTATCTGATCGACTTTCGAGGTGCAACCCGATATGAAAATCATAAAAATAGGAAAAAAATAAAAAATCTTCATAGAGTTAGTAAACTCCATGCTTTAAGATGTAATTGATTTTTTAAATTTGTATTCAAACGGACTTTTATTTTTGAATTCTTGTTTTTCGTAAACACTTCGGCGTACATTTTTCCATAATAGTTTGGCTTTAAATAAGCAGCACTAATATCAAAAATGGGCTTAGTAACAGTCACTTGGTCTTCCTCGATGATTTCCAGAGTAAAATCTTCTCCAATAGTACCAAATTTTAAACCATTATCAAATTCGAAACTGACTAGGCTTGCCTTGGATGGAGAGCTTAAATTTATCCAATCAGATTCAAAGATGACTTCTAAGGTCTCTG
This sequence comes from Pseudobdellovibrionaceae bacterium, assembly GCA_043757515.1. Lineage (GTDB taxonomy): Bacteria > Bdellovibrionota > Bdellovibrionia > Bdellovibrionales > Bdellovibrionaceae > UBA2316. Next base: position 5,817 of record JAYVPD010000217.1, on the reverse strand, counting down.
ATGTCGAAGATACTGATTTATCCAGAGCAAAATATTGGGCATAGGGAGCAATCGGTTGAATACTGAAACCTTTTGGATTATCTCTTACTGAAAGAAGGGGTGAATAAGGGCTAGTAAAAGCGCTTGGCGTTACCATTGTCATGCTTGAGTAATTTGTAACAATTTCTATCCCTAGACTTAGTTTATTGAAATTTAATTCGTCAAATTTTTTATCGACCATTGTAAGATCAAAAAAACTTTTTAGACCTGGGTCTATCGCAAATATCTGGTCTAAAGTAATTTTATCTGAACGATATCCAACACCGCCCATAGACAGGAGACTGCTAATCTCTTTAGATAGATTGATATTAAAGTCAAAGGAACTTGGCAAAGGACATTTGACATTTTCAATAACTGTTGGGTATTGAGTAGACGCGATTCGTCTTTGGCTTGAACCGATTTCGGCCAAAATATTTTTACTTACCTCTGAAAGTTTACTACTGCCAGAAAAAGTATAATAGTAGGCAATTTCACTGTAGCTTTCAACAATAGACAATATTCCAAGTTCGTCTTTTTCAGCACTTCGGTTTACAAACTGAGTGTTGTTGTATGTTTGCCTTTTGCTATAGTATCCGTAGGATTTCCCACTCCCGCCGCCGGTGCCACCTCCGCTATCACTAACCGAAGGGGTTTCCTGGGTGAAATGCAGATTTGGATTGTCAAAAACGGATTCTATTCTGTCCGCATAAAAATCAAGTGAAACAACAGTGGGTTTGTAAACTCCTTCAAAGCAAGCAGATCCTTTAGCTTCAATCTGCAAACCATCTTGGGTAAATTTTGTAATGTCGATATTTGGAACGGATGGGGTTTCCGAACTCCAATTTTTATCAATTTGAACGAAATCAATATATTCTGCGGGGATCGTATCATCAAATTTAGGCAAATAAGCATAGGCTTTTAGCAAGATATTTTTCTCGGGAACTGTCGGGTGCTTGGCAGTGATATAGTATTTGTTAGTACTTGGAACGCTCCAAGTAAATCCAAAAGTTATTTCTGCGCTATCGCAAAGTGAAAGATAATTTCCTCGAGCTTGCCTATTAGGTTTTATGGTAGATACTATAGCGCCTGTCACAGGATCGTCTTTCCTAATTACAATATCCAATTTATCTGGAAATCCCTTTAGGCAAGCCCAACCTTCGACGACGGGACGACCGGTTGCAAGTGAAACCGCGACAATTTCACCGGCAAGAAACGCATCTTCTTTGATTCCAAAATTTAAATTTTCCTTTGGAATAGGCAAAAACGAAATTACGACGCCTTTTGAATCGGTAATCTCCATATAGACTTCTGGATCGATCAACATTTTTTCAAAAGGGATCACAAATTCGCAGATTTTTCGTGAAAGATCAATATAGCATTGAGCTGAAACAACTTCGCTTTCCGTTTTAAAATTTCTGTCAGTGTATACTCTCATAGTTAGACCCAAAGTAGGGTTTGCGTCTTTGACCTCAATTTTAAACTTTCCAGTTTTATTTCCATTTCCGTTTTTAACGACCTCAAAACCAGTTAATTCAATACGTGCGGGAGAACTATTAATTCGAGCTACATAGTCGACTACATAATTTTTCAATTTTGTTAAATTCAAATAACGATTGTTTGTAAAATAGGTTACATCCACTCCATCTATTTTTTCTGTTAGCGATGGCAATATATCTGCAGAGTCATAAAGAACACTTTTTAAAAGTGTCGGAGATATCTGATCGGATGAAAAATCCTTCAATTTCAAATAACCACGGGCCAAAACCATTGCGCCTGTTACCATAGGCGTCGAAAATGAAGTGCCGCTGGCCACACCAAAGGAGCCGCCCGGGACGGTGGAAAAAATGGCAGTTCCTGGCGCGGCTATGCCTACCAATTTAGAGCTGTAGTTTGAAAAGGTGTCTTTTCTAATGGTTGATAAAATTTGATCTTGGGTAGGCTGCCCCTGTTGCAGTGGCGCAATAGAGCTTGGACTTGCTGATCCAACGCTTATGATTCCGTCAAATCCAAATGAGGTCGGATAGCTGGGATACATATCTAGATTATTATTGCTATTTCCAGCAGCGGCCACGATTAAAATGTTTTTGTTTATAGCGTCTGTCAAAGCCGCTTGGTAGCTGGCGTCGATTCCTGTTGAGCTTCCTAAGCTTAAATTTAAAATTTCAACACCGTCAGTTGTGGCTTGTTTAATGGCGTTGATAAGTTCTTCAGAAGGAATCGCGCCATTTTTATCGCCGACTTGATAGGAATAAACGACAGAATTTAATGCGATGCCAAAGCCGCCTTGATTTGAGCTCAACTGGGCGGCAATGATACCACCTACAAAAGTACCATGGAAATTGCAAATGGCATTGGGGCAGGCCGCAGAAAAATTCATGGATTTACCTTTTACTTCGTTGGGGAACTCTGTATGGCTAAAATCAACGCCAGTATCGACTATTCCAACCCGTACCTGTGATTTTGCAAGTGCAGAATCCGATGCTCTGAATTGCGCTTTAAAGAAGTCATAGACTTCGTTAGTCTTTATAATTTGGTGGTGATAAGACGCTAGGTATTCGGCAGAGGTGTTGTCGAAATTTACATTGTAGGATTCTCGCTGAGAAATACCCACCAAACAATAATTGTCGACTTCATGTGAAAACATGTGAGATTCGAATTCTTTTTGTGTGTACTCTTTGTCGGTAACTAAGACATACGCTTGCGAGGAATTTTTTAAACGGGCATCAAAATATTTTTTAAATAGTTGGCAGGTCTGAGAGCTTGGGTTTTTATCATTTTCACAAAATCCCACTGCACACTGATTATTGATATTCACGACAAGATGGCTTTGAGCGGGAATTACGGGATCAGTCGACTTGCTATTTTTAAGTAGTTTTGAAGTTGCAGCCGCTTTTGAATAAAGAGATTTAAAATCAATAATTACTTTTTGCTTTTCAAAAGGAGATGCCAACTTAACTGTTCCAGTGCTGGACATTTCATTTTTACCAAAATTTTGTTGAGCGCAGTTTTGAAATAGAAAAGGAATTAGAAAAAGACAAAAAAACAATGAAAAAGGTATGCCTTTTCTGACGTTCATGTTCCCCCACTAAACTCTATTAGGTTATCGTCAGTTGGGAAATTATTCTAAATCAAAATGCAGATCGTTTCAGAATCGACAATCTCAAAAGGAATAGAATCTCATTATTTGATGTAACTAATTAAAGTGTCTCAATTAAAGACGGACAGACATCTTCGCACTGGACTTTTTTGTTTTGTCCCGCTTCTGCACCTCGAAGGGTGGCCATATAATCCTTTGGATCAAAATGGGTAGTGATTTTACAATCTGTCAGGTCCATATCTTCCTTTAGCCAACCAACATAGCGAGCCGTTTTGAAACTGGTTTCTTGCGATATCCGGCAGCCAATATAACAATGTTCCATTTTATCATTTGGAAACGTTTGTGCTCTAGGCAGTTCTTTTTTGTACACCCCATAGGCTTTGATCAATTGAATTAAATTAAATTGAGGTTGTTGTCTACGGTTCCAGGCATCTAAGTCGACCGACCATTCAGCTTGCGAAGTATAAGGTTTTAGTGTTTTTGGATTTTCTTCTTTAGTCCAGCATAGGCTATCAGAAGGATCGGCAAATACGAATTGAGAAAAACACAGCAAAATTATAATTCTAGTGGTCAAGGCAGTCCCCAGTTATTTAAGCTTGATTTCGCCAAGCTGTGAAATCTCAAACGAAATGGTTCGTTTGGGACTTTTTGCTAAATCTAGTTTAATATCCGGAATCTCGACATTGCCTCGAGTCGAAAATATAACTAGTTTAGCTTCTGCCGGAACTGGATTGCCATATTGGTTGTAGAAAATAATTTCGGCTTCATATGTGCCTGCTATCACTTTGTCTGCTTGCCAAATTTCTGCTCCAGGTCCACGGCGACTATCTAGTACCATTTTTCCTGGATAATTTGGGTATTCTTTCGTTTTAAATGTAAATTTTTTACCATTGGGATCTTTTACTATTAGATCTAGATCATGTTCATTTGTGGTCCAATTTAGAACGATAGCCAAAAAAGACCCTTTTTGTTCGATGGCCTTTATTTTTGTCTCCAAGTCCTTGTTTTTTGTGTCTAGGACTTTTTCTTTTTCTATGGCCGCAATATATTCCTTTTCAAAATCTTTTTTATCAACTTTGGGCTTATCTAGCTTTTGAATAATGGCTGCTTTAGTTGCCAGTTCTTCTTTCAGTTTTGTAAGCTCATCGTCCTTCTTTTTGACCTCTAATGCTTTGGCGTCCAATTCGTTTTTATTTAATTTTAAGCTCTCTTCAAGTTTCCTTTTGTCTTTCTCAAGTTCACTGGCGGACTTTTTTTCTGTTTCAATCGATGCAATTGAACGGGTTTTCTCTTTATTTTCTGAATCTAATTTTTTTAGTTCTGCCAATGTTTTTGCGTTTTCTTGAATTTGCTTTTCCAGATCATCTTTGTTTTTTTTGGCATCGTTTTCTAATAAGGCAACCTTCAGTTTAACGTCTTCTGCTTCCTGAATTTTTATTTTTTGCTGTTCAAGTTGGGCCGTTAATTCTGCCAACTGTTTTTGAAGCTCAGCAGGATTGGGCGGCGGCGGTTTATTTTCGTCTACGCTTTCTTGAGCAAAATTTTGTTTTATAGACTCTTGCATTTGTTTAGTCGCTTCTGGGTCCTGCATGGCATATAACATTACAAATAGGCCAAACAATAAGGTCATCATGTCGGAATAGGAAACTAGCCATCGTTCATCAATGTGTTCTTCGTGATCGCCTTCTATATGACGAGTTTTGTATATGATTTTAACAACAGGCTTGGGACTATCAGTAGGATGCGCTGGTGGTTTTATGTTTTTTAAAGTAGGGGAACTATCATCGTAGAGGCTCACTTAGGCCGCCGATTTAGGTATTGATTTTTGCTCTTTCATTTCTACAAGGTAGTCTTTTACTTTGTCTTTGAAAGCCATTCGTTCGGAAATGGGAACATGGCCGATAGTTTTTTCTATCAGGAACGCAAACGTGCATTGTTTATTCATAGCACGAACAGCATCAGCTATCATTTTACGTTGATTAACTTCTTCAAAGGCTACTTTATTGGCATAGTCAGAAAGGGGCAGAAAAACCATATTTGCTACGGCAATACCCCAAAAAGTCGCTACTAGGGCAATTGCCATTGCTGGCCCAATAGTAGCTGCGCCGCCCGATCCCAAACGGGTCATCATTACTATCATCCCGGTTGATGCACCCAAGAGTCCAAATGCCGGTGGAAATTTTGCAATTGCATTTAATATTTTTGCATCAGACTGGTAATCGTTTTTGACCTGCTCAATTCTGGTTTCTAAAATTTCATCTAATTCGTGGTCTTCGAATTCATTTTTTGAAACTAGCTTAACTGATTCAACCAAGAATGGATGATAGTGAGTGTTAGCAAAAAATTGGTCTAATTTGCCTTCTTTTAGAAATGAATAGGATCTAAATATTTGCTCACCTATGATTGGTGCTGATACTTTTCGTTTCAAAAGCACACCAGAAAAAAAGAAATTGAAAAAACTAAGCAATTTTTTAATTGGGAATGCAATCATTGAAGCGGCAATGGTTCCCCCGCATACAAGGATAAGGGCATGGGGATCTAAAAATAGTTTAGGATTAGGCGTGGACGATAGGACGCCAAACCAAAGAACGAGACCGGCACTTACAAATCCTAAAATTGTAGAAATATTCATATTTAGGTATCGTGATTATTTGCTTTGATTTTAGTCTAGATTTCAAAAGCGTCCAAATCTCTTTTTTAAA
>JAYVPD010000216.1:0-15361 GCA_043757515.1 Pseudobdellovibrionaceae bacterium | reverse complement strand
AAGTTTATTCAATTTCATTTTTCCCCCTTGATTAATTCAGAAATATTTCTGATGATTTAAAGAACTTGAAAAGGTACTTAGCAATGACAATACCAACTCAAAAAACTCACTTTGACTCTGAACTTGTGCAATACTGACTGTCATTTAAACATCTGTTATTGTGAAGATAAAGTAGAACAGTTTTTTTAGCGCACTAAATGATCGGAATTGTCGCTGCGCAACATCGCCGCCAGTGGGGACATTATGACTTTCTTAGAAATATTTTTATATTCTTTAATTGAGGGGCTCACTGAATTTCTGCCTGTTTCCTCAACAGGTCATATGATTATCTTTTCGCATATGCTGGCCAAAGAAAGCGAAGACTTTGTAAAAAATTTTGAAATCATAATCCAATTTGGCGCCATTCTATCTGTGTTAGTTATTTATTGGAAAAACTTTTTTACGTCGATTCAGTTTTATAAAAATCTTTTTGTCGCTTTTTTACCGGCCGCCGTGATTGGATTTTTGCTTAAAAATATAATTGATGTATGGCTTGGAAGCATTGTGATAGTCGCTTGGTCTTTGATAATCGGCGGGATAGTTTTGATCGTTTCTGACTACGTTTTTAAAGCGACAGCTGACGAGGGTAAATCGCTTGAAAGTATTGGCTACCGAGATTCTTTTTATATCGGACTCCTTCAATGTCTGGCTATGTTACCCGGAGTCTCCCGTTCCGGTGCTTCCATTGTCGGAGGCTTGGCCTTAAAATATAATAAAAAAGCGGCTGCGGAGTTTTCTTTTTTCCTGGCTGTGCCGACTATAACGGCAGCAACCCTATACAAATCCTACAAGATTATTCCAACAATCACGGCTGACCAAATTTCTGTGTTAGCTTTGGGCTGCTTTTTATCCTTTGTGATTGCGATCATTGCCATCAAATCATTTATTTCAGTTGTAAGCCGTTATGGATTTAAATATTTTGGAATTTATAGAATAATTGTGGGTGCACTGATTCTTGTATTAATAAAGTGAGGTTTTTGGTGGACGCTTTTTTTAAAATTATTGAAACAGAATATATTCTAATGCCGACCTGGAAATGGTTTTCACTAGTAATTCTACTCATTCTATTTCCATTTATCCGGCGAACTATGGGTGTTTTTGTTTTAAAAATTAAAAACAGCTCTTTATTTGCCAACAGTAAAAACGTCTACGTATCTGAAATTATAAAAACACCGCTCGAAATTCCGCTTGCCTGGATTGTTACACTGCTTATTTTTATTTCAGTAGTGGACATGTTTGATTTCCCTAAAAACATCAGCAAATATATGATTCTGCTGGCTCAGGTGTTGATTGGATTTCGCTGGATTCAACTTTTGATCATGAGTATTGATGTAATTGCCGCCAAATGGAGCCAAAGTTTTGCGGGCGAGGACGACACCTCCACACAGATAATTCCGTTTGCCGTAAAAACAGCAAAAGTGGTTTTAGTTATTCTAGGTGTGCTGCTCACTTTGCAAAATCTTGGGATCAATGTCGTTAGTGTGCTAGCCGGTTTAGGAATCGGAGGTTTGGCCATAGCCCTTGCAGGACAAGAAACCGTCGCCAATCTTTTTGGCTCTATTACTATTTTAATAGATAAACCATTCAAGCTTCAAGATCATGTTAAAGTATTAGAGGTTGAAGGGATTGTTACAGAAATAGGTTTCAGATCAACCCGCATTAAAACATTCACAAATTCTGTCGTTAATATTCCCAATTCTACTTTAGCTAAAGAGAAACTCGAAAATCTTTCAGTTCGGCAAAATCGACGTATTCGACACACAATTAATTTAGCTTATGAAACAAAGTTGCCACTTATAAAAGTGTTTATTGAAGCGGTAAGCACTTATTTATCCGGTCGCCCAGATGTTGAAAGAGACAGCATAACTGCCTCTCTGACGGCACTGAGCAGTTATAGCGTCGACGTACAAATTACCTTTTACGTATTGGGAAATGAATCAGCCACAGAAGCTAAGGCCCAGCAAGAATTCTTGTTGTTCGTGCTTGAGCTAGCTCAGAAAATGAAAATTGAATTGGCTTACCCGACCCAGAAATCATTTGTATCCGCACTCAATTCTGGGCAAGCAATAACTACTGATTTAGTGTAGACTACTTCTTTTTCTTAAGCTGCTTAAGGGCTTCCTTCTTTTCATCGAGTTTGGCTTTGTTTTCTTTATTTTGAGCTTCTAAGGCATCATTTTTAATTTTTTCGGTTTCTTGTTTGGTCTTTTCTGTTTCTACTTCCGAAGTCAAAGTTTCAATTTTTATTTTGTCTTCTTGAATACGAGTTTCTAATTCTTTGTTGCGGGCTGCTTTTTGATCCCGTTCCTTTTTCCATTTTACGATTTCGTCCTTTATTTTAATCTGATCTGTCCCTAAACGCTTCAGGACTTCATCATTAGATTTTGAAACACTTTGCTGCTGATCTGTTTCTGTTTTCAATCCAACCAATTCTTGCTGCAGTTTTGCATTGTCTTTTTCTAGGCCTTTCGAATTCTCTTGAAATTCTTTTTTAGCTTGTTCGCCTTTCCGTTTTAATTCTTCACGTTGGGACCCTGCTTTTTCCAAGTCTGTACTGGATTTTTTGGACTCTCGCTGCACTTGTTCTGTTTTTTCATTTAAGCTTTTATGTTCTGTTTCAAGTTCTTTAATTTGAGCGGCTGCTTTATCTATTTCGGCATTGGTCTTTTTTAGCTCTGCTTCGGTCTTTGCTTTTTCCTGATCTAATTTTAATTTACTGGATGCCAGTAGAGCCTTGGAACGTTCCGTATCTTGTTTTGATTTTGCTAACCGTTGCTCGTTAATTCGCTGTTCTTTTTGAAGAGCTAAAGCATCTGCTTTGGCCTTTTCATTTTCCGCTTCCGTTTTTTGCTGCTCTTTTTCTGCCTCTTTAGAATCATCAGTTTGCTTTTTAAGCTGCTTTTCTATTTCTTTTTTCTGCTCAACTTGTTTGTCTCGATCGTCTTTGGCTTTGGCCGTTTTATCTTTGACGTCTTGAATGTGTTTTTGAACTCGTAGAATGTCTTCATTTGCTTTTTTAGTTTGCCCAAGGGCTTCGTCTTGCTCTTTTCTATAAACCTGCGATTGCTTTTCCGATTCAACTTCCTGTTCTTTGGAATCTTTTTCTAATTTTTTATATTTTTCAATTAATTGTTTAGCTTCCCCTTGGACTTGTTCTTTTTTTCTCTTTTCATCTTCGGCGCGACGTTTGCTTTCATTTGCTTCCGCTTTTGCGCCTTCAGAGTCAATTTTTGCTTCTTCAGCATCGATTTGAGATGAGTCTACCTGAGCAAAGCCCACTGCTGACAATAACAACACGCCCATTAAAACCTTCATTTTGCTCATACAATTCCTCTGCTAAATAGGATCTAAAGCCGGCCTCAGAAAAAGTCCTACGCCATTCTAACTATTCTTATTTTAAAGTGAAATCACCAAAAGACAATCTTATGCCGGCCATGTGACCGACTACAGTCCAGAAGTTATTGACCCTTTTCTTCTGGATCCTCTAGGATGGAAGCTATGACAAAAACAGACGAAAAAGGATTTACTAAGGAAGAGCATTTTGATCGCTCTGGCGGCGGAAAACGTGTTTGGACCTATCGGGAGAACAAAAAACCAGCGCTGTATCAGGAATTCGACGAAGCTGGAACCCTGATGGTAGATCGAATTTATTCTGATACGGGCAACGAAGCTGAGTATTTTCAATACAATAAAATGGGCATTTTATTGCATCGAGCACTCTACGACTGTCGCGGAATTGCCATTAAAAGATGGCAGTGGTCTGACTCCGGCATTTTGCTTTTTGAAGGTGACTATCTAGACAACTACAAACATGGCCTGCATTTAACCTATTCTGAAAAGACCGGTCTACTTTTATCTAAAATAGAATATCGCAATGATTCGTTTTCCGGTTTATCAGAAATATATTATGATCCTCCATACGCTGGAATTTTAAAATCAAAAACATTTTATAAAGGGGGCCAAAACGACGGTGAATTTTATATTTACTATCCAAACGGTCAGTTAGAAGAATCTGGCGAAATACGGGACGGAAATTACATTGGAGCCAGAAAAAAATATTATGAAAATGGAATCCTGCAATCAGTGATGCCCTATATGAATGGTGAACTTCACGGTAACATGGATGAATTTTATGAGTCCGGGCAACTCAAGCGTCGCTACCCTGCTTATTCTGGTAAGCCACATGGCATAGAACAGTATTTCAATGAAGCCGGACAGCTGACAAGCCAAAGTGGCCATATTCATGGCGAGTTCACAAACAATCTAAGCGCGCTTCAAGATGGCCAATCCGGGCCTCACACCGTCGAGCTATTTCATCAAAATGGAACTAAACAATTTGAAATTCGCTATGATCTTGGCCTGCGCAACGGACCCTATCGAATCTACAATGCAAACGGGTTACTTGTCGAAGAGGGTAGTTATAGAAACGATAAATTTGACGGCGTGGTATCCTATTACTTTCCAAATGGAATCATTGAAAAATTCACTACTTTTTCAATCGGTAAAAAAAATGGCCCCTTAATACTTAACAAAGAATCCGGAGCCAAACACATCCAAGAGTTGTATTCTGACGACGTGCTGATTCAACGCTTAGTTTACTTTGAGAATGGAAAATTAGAATCGCATCTTGAAATGTCACCAAATGAAATCAATTATGTTCGGTATTATACCGATTCTGGTGAAATGTATTATGATTGCCAAATTGAACCTAACTTGTCACATACTAGAAACCTCATCCATGGCTATGAACGTCACTATGGCCCCAATGGAAAATTGTCGAGTGAGCGAATATATCAATCCGGCTTTCTGCAAGGCACTTCTAAATTTTTTAATTCCCTTGGTATCCTCAAATATCAATTGGACTACGAAAAAGGAATTCTTTTATCAAAAACTACATTTACAATTAAGGGCCAAATCAAATCGGTTTCTACGTTTTTTCCAGACCAGTCAATAAAATCGTCTGAAACATTTGATGTGGATGATGAAAATAGTTTTTCAAATCTTGACGACTCTGAAGTTAATTCTTTCAAACTTGTAGGCTTTGATATCGTTCGCCCGATCGGGCATGGAGGCATGGGCGATGTTTATTTGGCCAAAGATCTGAATCTGGATCGATTGGTTGCGATCAAAAGAATTCGTGGAAATATAGAAGAGCAAACGTCCCAGCGATTTCTTTCCGAAGGACAGGCTCTTGCTAAAATAAGCCATCCCAATGTTGTTCAGATTTTTTCTCTGGGACAATTTGAAAGGCAGCCTTATCTTGTCATGGAGTATGTCGAAGGTTGGCCTTTAAATACGCTGATAGGCCAGGGACTTTTAAGTTTGGGCGAACAATTGGGGCTATTTAAACAGATGGCTGAAGGACTTCAGGCTGCTCACAACGTTTCAGTATTACATCGAGATTTAAAACCAAGTAATATTTTAGTTACTAAAGCCCTGGGAATTAAAATTATTGATTTTGGAATTTCAAAAAATCTTTTTGAAACTGGTGAATCCTTAACCCAACCCCATATGATAATGGGAACCATAAAATATATGCCGCCAGAAATCATAAAAGGCCTGCCAGCCACGATTCCATCGGACATTTATAGTTTGGGAGGCGTCTTTTTTGAAATGCTGCTCGGCAAGCCGGCCTTCAGCGGAACCAATGATCTCAACACAATGGAATTGATCATGACCGAGCCTCTGACTTTTCCTGAAGGCGTGTCGGATGTGCTGCCCATTAAATTAAAAGTTCTGATTCAAAAAATGATGGCAAAATCGGTTGCCGACCGTTTTCAAACTATTGGCGAGTGTTTGGAAGCAATCCATTCTATTATTCAAACCGATATTCCAAGTGAATTAAATTCGTCGTCACCAATTGGAATTGCTCTAGGAAATCGCGAGGAAGCTAGAAAAATTCTTGTGGACAAAGGATTTCAAGAAAACGAACTCAGTCTGATTTTGAATTTGGCCATTCGCATACAATACGCAATAAATAGGGCAACGGAGGCCACTGTAAACATCGCGCTGGCCAGCGAACTTATCTTATGTCAGGCTGTTTTGGACGACGCTACAATACGCTATCAGCAGGCCAAAGTAAAAAAGTGACCAGTTAAAAACCCAACCCTCATTTTACAGCTTTTTAGGTGACAAAATTTGGCTTTTTGTCTCATAGAACGCCAGGAATTTAATTCCCGGCTATTTCTCTACAGTATGAATCTCAGTCATAATAATACATTTTACACGGCGACGTTGTATTTTCTTTAATCTGAATTTTGAAGCACCGGAGGCGCGATGTTTCGTTTTTTTCCTTCTCTATTGATTTTGGTATCCTTAACATTTCAAGTCGCACATGCGGACAAGTTAAGCTGCCAATGGTTCTATTCTGATGAAACGGCCCGCATTGAAATGATCGGTCGAATGACCGAAACCGCATACGGTAAAAAAGTTCAGAAAGCAATTAAAACACGTCGAGGTGAAGTCGTTGCCTTTGATTTTATTCCTGGTTCTCTTGATAAAGCTCCAATAGTAGTTAGTGGCGGCCTTTGGTACCGAATTAGTTACTTTAATATGTTCAACAAAGTGTTTACTCAGCAGTCTCTAATTAAAAACGCATTTAGTGGTGCAGAACAAATGTTAGGTAGCTCTATCGGCGACTTAATTACTAGCGGCCATCCTATTATAATCACTGCACGTTCGAGTCAGCCAGAATCCGTTATGGTTGCTCTTAAAAACCACGCCGATCCATCAGCCATAAATTCTGAACCGGCAACACTTGACGATCATGCTAATGATATAGTCGATGTTGTACATCATCTGCGATCTCAAAAACAGATCGGAGCTAATGTTAAAATTGATCTAGTTTCACTTTCCTACGGTGTCGGGCCAATCATTCACACGTCACCGCTTTTAGCCAAAGAAATTGGGCACAAGCACATTATTGCGCCCCTTGCATTTTCTGGTGATAATTTTCCGAAAGAAACAGCCATGCAAGCTGGGATGATTAATGCAATTAAGGCCAGTTATTCTCTTGCTTTAATGAATCCATTCACTGCTGGCTGGGCTCAGGCCGCAATGACTGCGCAAATAGATATGGTGTACAAATCAGCCTCTTCTAAATATTCGTCGGACCTAGTTGATGGTGCCTTAAAAAACGATCCGGAAGTCGCCAAATGGGAAATCGATTTTCCAGGAATATCTGAAATTATTAAACGCGGATTGAATAGTGACATGGATGCCGCTCGGCCTGATCGCTTTAGATTAGATGACCCAGATTTTATCGAACAATTTAGAAATACGACCATCTATTTTGCCGGTGATGAAGAACCGTCACGATTAAAATCTCAGATTGAAGCTTTTCTAGTGATAAAAGCAAAGTTAGGCAAAAATGCGCCGAACTTGGTAATTATGGATGATGCTCAGCACGCTATTACGGCGACAGCGCCTTACCAGACTGCGCACATTATGACTACAATCATGGACAACTCAGAGGCTCAGAAAACCGATGGCACTGTAGTTTATATGCACAGAATGGACATGAAAGGTTCAGTAAAAGTTTTGAATGATAAAGCCTTTAATATTCTTAAAGCTGAAATTGATGCTTTAAGCATTGGACCTGGAATTCCATCTGTTCTTGAAGTTATATTTTTTCCAGAGATTTTCAAGTCTCGCGTCATTTCGGCCTCTCAAGGAATTGAAGACCTTGCTGCCGGATTAAAGGGGCCGGTTCCAATGCCTCCTGATTTTAAAGAAGATCCAAAACGTCCTTATCAAAAACTTCAATATTTGAAATTAAATGATGAATCTAAAACAAAAATGCGAGCGCAAATAGATTTGTTAAAGGCCAACCTTGACCTGCTAGTCAAAATTCAGGAACACGGAATTAAACTTTTAAAAGAAGCTCAAGGTAAATAAATTATGAAAAATCTAATACTTTTCTTAGGTCTTATGGTCTATGGACTCAATAGTTTTGCAAATACCTGCCACGCTTGGTATTCATCTAATAAAATAGTTTATTCGCCTCAACAAGTTTTAAGTTTGCCGAGTGGACGAAAAATGAAAGTCTATTTTCATCCCACAGAAAATCTAAAAGACGGCGATGAAATCATTGTCCCAATTGGTGGTCTTGGAAAATCCTATAAAGATTTAAAAGTATTCACGGAAACGTCGCTTAGCCTAGGCAAAGCTGTTTTTGGTTTGGATCTGCAAGGTCAAGGCGAAACATTTAAATTGAATCCTGATTTAGCATGGCAACAGGCGATTCCGGCGGAGTACAATGTCGAAGATTTAATTTATGTACTTAAGCAATTGGGACAAAAATACAAATTAAGAATTGTGCCTCATTCTTATGGCGCAGGAATTGTCTTAGAAGCCCTAACTCAATTGCATAAAAAGCGAATTAAATTGCCGATTACAAAGGTCGTTTTAATGAGCGGCTTGGCAAAAAACCTAGATACCTATTACGCCGATGCCATGATGTCGGGGCAACTTCCGCAAATAATGGGTGACCTAGCAAATCCGCTTATGAATGTGATGGGCGTTCCACCCGGAATGATCAATTCATACGACAAATCTGTTAACAAAGTTTTGTTTACAAGCAATTCGTACTCACAATTTTGGCGCGATACTATTGTAAATGGAATGCCAATAATGAAAATATGGCGTGAAATGCTGTCCGTTGGACCAAACACAATGGGAAATCTTTTGATGGGCCCGTCCCATATGATGGCAAATGCTAGCTGGGAAGACTTAGCTGCGTGGCAACGAAATCCCGCTTTATTAACTCAACTGGTTTTCACAAACATTGCATTAATCAATGGTTCTCGAAATGTAAATTTCTTAGACTATTCAGTTCCAATTAAATTACCAAAATATATTTCCTATAAAGTCGTCATGGCCATGAATGATTCCGTAGTGCCTAATACATTGTCGCAAGAATTTGCGGCCAGAATGCAAGCAGGAGGCTATGAAGTGGATTCACTGTTGATACCTGGTGAAACTCACTATTACCCTTACGGTGAAAGCATGCGTAAGCTTTTTAAAACTATTGTTTTGGATTAGGACTAAAGTTAATCCAGTTTTTTTCCAAAACATTCCTGTTTCAAAATGAAGCAAAATAATATTTTCGTGTGTATAAAAAAGAGAATTACGCTGTAATTCTCTTTTAGTGTCGAACTTATAGCAGTTATTTCTCAAGACTTTTTGAAAATTGGCCGACTTATAGGCATGAGATTACGAAGAACTACTAGCATTCAATGGATTTTACTAAGTCTACTAGTTTTAGGAAACTTAGGTTGTTCTGTTAATGCCTCGATCACCGGGCTCAATTCTGCTTCAGAATCTATTTCTCCTTCGCTAACGCCCACGCCGGGTCCAAAAACTGATGTTCCTGTAACGGCCCCTGTTCCTTCAAGCATCAGCGTCGTCGGTGACTCGGGTTTAAATTCGTTTCCTGACGTATTTAATAATAAACAAATTGATAGTGGTGAATCGCTTGTTTCAGTGTCCTTAGTTACAGCACCGAGCAACGGCACATTTACTTTGGTTGGTATGGTACCGACCTACACACCCAATGCTGGTTTTGTAGGAAAAGACACCTTCACGTATACAGCAGTCGGCGATAAAGGTACTAATTCTACTCGCACAATTACTATCGAAGTCAGGCGCGCTCACACCTGGAGTGGTGCTGGATCCGATAAGCTGTGGTCTAATTCTGCCAATTGGATCGGCGGACTACCGGCAGCTTCCGATTTAGCTTATTTTGAAGACGCTTGCACACAGTGTGATGTTACATTAGACGGAGCTCAGAGCATACTAGGAATTGTCACTAGCAATCTATTTACGGGCGTTATCTCTTTTGACAATCAAACATCACTGCTGGCGGTTTTAACTATAGGAAACTCAGGAGTCCAGTTTGCTGCGGGAAAAATAGAACTTGGGCAGGGAAAACTGCTTTCGTCTGGAGATGTAAATTTCACAGGCGGTGTTATCAACGGGCAATCCGGATTATTTGTAAGTCTCAAAAATTTTTCAATAGCCGCCGGCGTGAATTTTTCTAGTCAATCCAGTACGTTTGAATTTACAGGTGCTAATACAGGTGGGACTCTGACCTTCCCATCCAGCGCCCGGTTTAAAAATGTCAGTTTCACACATGATTCCACCAGCAAAAATATATCAGGCACACTGGTTGTTGATGGCACGTTATCCTTCAATGTCACTTTTGTTTCCATAAACGGCGGCACTATCGAATCCTATGGAAATATCGAAGCAACAAAAATAAATAGCGGTGGCCATACAACTTTAATTAAAGTTCTTGGATCGGCAAACCAATTGCTTACTGGCACGATTAACGGTTGTCTGCCAAATATTGAGATTGCAAAAACTGGCGGCACTTTAACAGTTTCGGGAATTCTATCTGTGGCAAAAAACTTCACCTATACATCGGGCACTGTTGATTTTAATAGCTCAGGGTACGGACCAGCAAAAGCAGTTTTCACGACGCCGGCTGGTGGCACTATTTCTTTAGCCAATGGTATCGGTTTTCAAAATGTAGACTTCACACATGACTCTAGCTCTAAAACTTTAACCGGCACGATGAATATCGTGGGCGATTTACTGTTTGATGTAACTTTTGTCAGTGTAACCGGCGGAATAATAAAGGCCTATGGAAACGTGACAGCGACAAAAATGACCAGCTCTGGAAATGCAATGGTGTTGAAGATCGTAGGAACCGCAAATCAACTAATTTCAGGAACGACAAACGGAGTGATCCCCAATTTAGAAATCGCAAAGACTGGCGGAACAGCCGTTTTCACGGGCGGAATGGCTATTGCAAAAAATTTCACCTATACCTCAGGGACAGTTGATTTCAATAATATAACTGCTGGGCGCGCCACCACCCGCTTTACTGGCGCCAATACCGCAGGGACTATTTCTGCCTCTGGTGTTCAGTTTGGAAATGTAATTATTGATCATGATTCAACAGGAAAAACGTTGGCTGCCAATATGACAGTTAAAGGTGATCTAACGGTGAGTACCATTTTTGTGTGGGTAACCGGCTTTCAGATAGCGGTCGAAGGCAATCTTAGCATAACTAGCACGGGCAGCGGATCAGCAGGCGTAGGAAATACCGAGATTATACTCACGGGTTCTCTAAACCAAACTGTTGCCCACAATACAGGATACAAGTTCCCTGGAAAAAAATTTACGATTTCAAAATCGTCAGGCCAGGTTAACCTATCAACCGCAGTGTCCCTATCGACCTCGCAAAACTTGGACATTACGACCGGCGGAAGCGTAAATTTAAATAATTTTGTTTTTGACGGTAACGGAACATTCAATTGTTTTTCAGGCACCGTCAACAGAGGCACGGGTACCCTTTGGATCTCGGGAACTACCAGTACCAATGCCTGCACTATCAATTAATTCGTTTATTTTATAGTAATCTCATTCCAATCTCATTCCGAGCCATACAGCAATTGTCAGCCCTATCAAAAAGTTAGACAGCGGCCATTGCCTCGGAAGCAAATTAACCGCTAGCGGGGCTCACAATTCAAACTCAGGACCTTGGCCCTACCGTTGCAATATAGAATAGCAACCCCCCATGGCGGCCAGGTCCCCCCCCCCCCAAACCTGGTCGTCAACCTTTTCTTCCTTATTTGGACTATTCAAAAAAACTAAAATAAACGAAAATTAAAAGATGAAATCTCAATTGATTGCGCTTTGTTTTCTGATGCCCTTAAGCCTTTGGAGCCTCACTGTCGTGCTTGATCCTGGACATGGCGGATTTGATAAAGGCGCCGTGTATGGGGCAGCTGAAGAGTCTAAAATCGTTTTGCTATTAGGGCAAAAAATCAAGAGCCAACTTGAAAGTACTGCTTCAAAGGAAAAATTCAAAGTGACTTTGACACGATCCAAAGATGAATTCGTCAGCCTAAAACAACGAGTGAGTCTTTCAAAAAAATGGGAAGGTGATTTGTTCGTGAGCCTTCACGCGAATGCTTCGACAGATCAACGAGCCTACGGACTTGAGTTTTTTATGAATACCTCTCGCCGTAAAAATAGTTTTGCGTCAGTTACCACCAGGCAACCAGCGGCTGTTTTGGATACCACGCTGGATTCGCCTGTTGAGTTATCAAAATCAAAAGACGTCTCGCGGATTCTAAAAGATATTCGACAAAACATTCAGTCACAGAAAAGTTTAAAATTAACGCGTACGTTACAGTCAGATTTACCGGGAAATATTAAGCAAGCCCCCTTTTATGTTCTGGCTCAAACTCAAATTCCCAGCGTCCTGATTGAAGTTGGATTTCTAAGTCATCCCAAAGACAATAAAAAGCTTTTAAATGAAGAATACAGAAACGATCTGGCTATTAAAATTGCAGATTCCATTAAACGCTATGCTCAGGCTCACGCTCCTGAAACCATTGGCCAATCCAATTTACAGTCAAATTCCCTTGACGAAAACACTTCCATTCCGAGATAGTGGCCTCATTCAAAGGTAACCACTTCTTCGGAGAATTCATGAGTATTAATCTTGCAGATTTCGAGAAAATCACACGTAAAGACGGCCGCAAATACAACCAGCTTCGTCCCGTAAAAATCACAACTGATGTTGTCGAATACGCCGAAGGTTCTGCAATGGTAGAATTCGGAAAAACACGCGTGCTGTGTGCTGCATCTATTGAAAATAAATCGGCACCTTGGCTAGTCGGCAGTGGCTCTGGTTGGGTCACGGCTGAGTACGGCATGCTGCCAAGATCGACTCATCAGCGGATCAAGCGTGAAAAATCGATGACTGGTGGTCGTACGCAAGAAATTTCTCGATTGATTGGACGCTCACTACGTGCGTGCGTTGATTTAAAAGCTATCGCTGAAAAACAAATAATAATTGATTGCGATGTGATTAATGCCGACGGCGGAACTCGCACAGCCTCCATTACCGGCGGTTTTGTAGCTTTAGCTTTGGCGTTGAATAAAATGAAAATGAAAAAAGACATCGCAGCATTGCCTTTAAAAAGCTATGTATCAGCGGTCAGTGTTGGGTTGGATAATGGGATTCCACTGCTGGATCTTAATTACGATGAAGATTCTAAAATTCACACGGACATGAATTTTGTAATCAACGCGAAAGGCGATTTTATTGAAATTCAAGGAACGGCTGAGGGCGAACCTTTTTCTGAAACACAATTTAACTCGATGATGACCTTAGCACGCCAGGGCTGCATGAGCCTAATTGAAGAACAAAGAAAAGTACTTAACGGACTT
Organism: Pseudobdellovibrionaceae bacterium; assembly: GCA_043757515.1. GTDB lineage: Bacteria > Bdellovibrionota > Bdellovibrionia > Bdellovibrionales > Bdellovibrionaceae > UBA2316. The sequence goes on along the minus strand of JAYVPD010000216.1, from coordinate 2,074 downwards.
TTAAATCTATAGGATACAATTTTGTGGAACTTTGGATAGCAACAGGAAATCAGGATAAAATAAAAGAAATCAAAATGATTATGGAGCCTACGATTCCTGGAATTAAGCTGCATCATCAAAATGAACTCAAAGCGTTTTCCCCTAGGCCCGAAGATGGAAAAACATATTTAGACAATGCACGGATCAAGGCCAAAACATTAAAATCAGTTCGCGATCAAGACTGGGTTCTGGCGGACGATTCAGGGATTGAAGTAGTCGGTCTTGGCAATCTGCCAGGAGTGCACTCGGCGCGCTATGCTGGTCCTCATGCTAGGGACAGCGAAAACGTCGCCAAGATGCTGAAAATGATGACAATTCGCAATGTCGGTGATCGCAAAGCGCGATTTTTTAGCAGTATTGTGGTGATGACCCCTGACAATCAAGAGTGGAGTTTTGAAGGCGAAATGTGGGGAACGATCGCCAAACTTCCGATGGGCCTGCATGGATTTGGCTATGACCCGATTTTTATTCCTGACGGCCAGACCAAATCTCTGGCAGAACTGGGTCCCGGTTATAAACTGACTCATTCACATAGAACTTTGGCTCTAAAAAAGTTTTTAGAACGCCTTTCCACAATGGCCGTTTAGCTGGCTTTTTTAGCTTTGCTTTTTTATCTGCGATTTTTGGCTGAAACGATTGCTTAGCCGTTTGTCGCTGACGCAGTAAAAATTTTTCCGTAAACCATAATAATTTTGTTAATTTTCCTTAGCGATGCTATACAAGCCCCAACCGTGAGGCATCGATGGAAAATTTGAAAATCTTCTCTGGTAACTCGAATATTGAACTAGCTCTCAAAATAGCACAGGCAGCGGGTGTTCCTCTCGGACAATCAAAAACATCGGCGTTTGCAGACGGTGAAATTCAAGTAGAAATTCAAGAAAGCGTTCGCGGCCAACACGTTTTCTTAATTCAAAGTACATGCCCTCCTGTAAATCAAAACTACATGGAACTTTTTATTATGCTAGATGCCTTGAAGCGCGCCTCGGCGGCACACATCACGGCCGTGGTTCCTTATTTTGGCTACGCACGACAAGATCGAAAAGTAGCACCCCGAGCGCCTATTTCCGCAAAATGTGTAGCAGATTTATTAACAACGGCTGGCGCTGACCGCGTTGTCTGTTTAGATTTACATGCCGCTCAAATTCAAGGGTTTTTCAACGTCCCAGTGGACCATTTATTTGCCATTCCAACACTAGCCCGCACATTTCGCGAATCCTACGGATCAGGCAGTGATTTCGTAGTGGTCAGCCCAGACGCCGGCGGAGTCGAACGCGCCCGCGCCTTTGCAAAACGCATCGATGCTAGCATGGCCATCATAGACAAACGAAGAACCGGCCCAAATGAAGCCAAAGCGTTAAACCTAATTGGTGACGTCAAAGACAAAACAGCGATTATCGTAGACGACATGGTCGATACCGCCGGCACGCTCACTCAAGGTGTAGACGCCTTACTAAAACACGGCGCCAAAAGAGTTTTAGCATTAGGCACCCACCCCGTACTATCAGGCCCAGCCATCTCAAGACTTAAAGAAAGCCCAATAGAAAAACTAATAGTAACCGACACAATCCCACTAACAGAAGAAGCCAAAAAAAGCGGCAAAATCGAAGTAGTCTCAATAGCCCCAGTAATAGCCGAAGCCATAAAAAGAATCCACGGAAACGACTCCGTAAGCAGTCTATTCGACTAAAAAAGAGAATTCCAAATTCCTACCTCCGCGCACCCCCAGGCCCCACCTCCGTCAACGAACGAAGATTTTGCCCAAATCGAGGCCGCAGGAGGGCGCCCGACGGAGGCGTAGCGTAAGCTACGTCGTAGGAGCGGCAACCGACAAGACTAGGCGTCCCCGAACGAAGAGTTAGCCGAAATATTCGCTCGTTTCCCCTTGCAGTTTGGGGGTAGATGGATTAATTCTCTTGATTCATGCCAAAACCACTTTTGGCAAAACCAAAAACGAACTTTTAATTGTTTTTAAAAGTACTTGAAAGAGGATGATATGAAACAACGCCACGAACTACTTGTCGAACCACGTCTAGAC
>JAYVPD010000215.1:0-15467 GCA_043757515.1 Pseudobdellovibrionaceae bacterium | reverse complement strand
TTCTTCTTTCCTGCTGGGGTTGCAGGAAAGAAGAAAACCCTCAAAAAGCTGCGAGTTGGTTTTGTCTATGTCTCTTAAAATTTTGGTTTGTCGAGTGGGTTCCATTTTTTAAGTTTGTACTTGAGTTTCATTTCTATAGATTTATGTTTTTTGGTTACTTTTGTTACGTCAGATTGTATTTTTTTGCTCGGTCTGCCAGTACGTTGAGTTCTTTAACTAGGTATTCGATTTGTTTTGGGTCGGTTTGGGTGGAGGATACTTGGGATAGTGATAGGGTTAGGTTGTCTAGTTCGTTTAGGGCTTTTTGGTTGATTGAATAGAGTTCGTCGAAATAGGTTAGGTATTTTTTGTGGATGTCTACTTTGCCTTTTTCTTCGGGGGTTAGGGTGGCGTTTGTGTTTTTTGAGAGTTCGGTTACAATGTCGACGTTATTTCCTATGAAAATGACTACGTCTTTTAGTTTTTTAAAATTTTCTGTTAAGGTTTCTTTAACCAGTTGGACGGGGTTTAGGTAGCGGTCATAGGTGACTTCTGACGGGTTGAATTTTTGACCAAGGGTTTGTAAGTAGGCGTTGTATTTCTTTTCTAATTCTTCAAATTGTAGGTAGGTTTTTTCGCCGTATTTTTCAGCATGTTCTATGAATTGCAGCTTAAATAGGTCGGCTTTAGCTGCTTTGGAGGCGTCGTTTACAGTCTTGAGATTTCCGGTTTGTGAGGATCCCCGGCTCTTTTTAATCAAGGCTTTGCTAAAAAGTCCTAACGCAACAATACCTAAGACAATGATGAACCATACCATAGAAACCTCGTGGTCAATTTTGATTACTATTAAATCGCTTCCTAGGCTTTTTGCAATGGCATTTTACAAGAAGTTTATTGTCAATATTTTTAACTCCCGATATATTCAGAGCGACTTGGGAGGCTTAGAATGTTTGGATTTTTAAAAAAGCAATTAATTGATGTTATTGAATGGCCGGATGAAACTCCGGGTATGTTAGCCTTTCGCTATCCCATGGAAGATCGTGAAATTCAAAATGGGGCGCAGTTGACCGTTCGGCAAACTCAAATTGCACTATTTGTGAACGAAGGAACAGTAGCCGATGTTTTTGGACCCGGCATGCACACTGTTGAAACCAGAAATTTGCCTGTTTTGACCAATTTGCAGAATTGGGACAAAATGTTTCAATCACCATTTAAGTCAGATATTATCTTTTTTTCAACTAACGAACAAATCGATCAAAAATGGGGAACAGCATCACCTGTAACTGTTCGGGATAAAGATTTTGGTGTTGTACGAATTCGGGCTTTTGGTTCGTTTAGTTACCGAATTAAAAACCCCAAAGTGTTTTATCAAAAATTATCGTCTAATAAAGAATCCTATATGTCCTCAGAACTAGAAGGACAATTAAGATCCACTATTTTGACTTCGCTTGCGACCTATTTTGGTAAATCTCAAATTTCTTTTCTAGATATGGCAGCACAGCAAGAAGCATTTTCACAGACTTTAAAAACAGAACTAAGCGGAAGTTTTGAAAACTATGGTTTGAGCCTAGAATCTTTCTATCTGCAAAGTGTGTCGTTGCCCGATGAAGTCCAACAACAAATTGATAAAATGTCGTCGATGAAAATTACTGGGGACATGAAACAATTCACCCAGTTTCAAGCAGCTGAAAGCTTAACAAAAGAAGGCGGCGGTGGCAGTTCAGCTGGAGTTGAATTAGCAACGGCATTGGCGCTGGGGCAAACGGTTTCAAAATCAATTAATTCTAGCAACGAGCCTGGTCCATCCAATGATGATATACTTAAAACAATTGGGCAGTTACACGATTTGAAAACCAAAGGTGTCATTTCAGATTCTGAATTTGACGCAAAAAAAGCCGAACTACTAAAGCAAATTAAATAAAGGAGTCCGTGTGGAAACAAAAACTGCCGAACAAACAAAAATTGATGATTTATTTTCGACGGAAACAATAAAAAAAGATTTGGCATTAACCGACAATAAAGCGTTAGCGGCCGGTCAACCCGTCGAGGCAAAGCTCGAAGACAAGGCCAATCAATTTATTGATCGGATTATGAATTTGAATCCACAAGATTTTACCGGCAAAGAAGACAACAAGGCAGCAGTTGATACCTTTGGACTAGATGTACAACGGGAAGCTGCCAGAAAAAGTGAACTTTTAAAACAGCCTGTAAAAAAACTCGCAGATAGATCTACCGAGGGCGGCGAAGTCGCTAATTCCCTAGTAAATTTAAAATTAAAAGTCGAAGAATTGGATCCGAACAAATTTAGCTTTGAACCTGGTTGGGTTTCTAGGACCCTAGGTTTTTTACCTGGCATTGGTGATCCATTAAAAAAATATTTTTCAAAATTTGAATCGGCTCAGGACGTAATTGCAGCTATTATTAAATCACTTGAAAATGGACGGGATCAATTGCAGAGGGACAATGTTACCTTGCTTGAAGATCAAAAAGGCATGCGGGAAATCAGTACTAAATTGAGTCAGCTTATTTCCTTGTCGCAAGTAATCGACACTAAACTTCAATATAAACTAGATCGAGAAGTGACGCCGGGTTCGGATCAACAAAAATTTTTAAGTGAAGAAATTCTGTTTCCACTTCGTCAGCGTATTATTGATTTACAGCAACAGTTGGCCGTAAATCAGCAAGGTGTAATCGCAACAGAGATTATTATGCGAAACAATAAAGAACTCGTTCGCGGCGTTAATCGTTCTTTGAATGTAACTGTCAGCGCACTGCAAGTAGCTGCAACGGTCGCGATGGCCCTAGCAAATCAGAAAATAGTATTGGACAAAATAAATAGTGTTAACCAAACCACAAACGATTTGATTGCTGGAACCGCTACCCGTTTAAAAACTCAGGGTGTTGAAATTCAAAAACAGGCGTCCTCGGCAAGCATAAATATGGATACGCTTAAAGTTGCGTTTCAAGATATGAAAACCGCTATGGATGATATTTCACAATTCCGCCAAAAGGCATTGCCTCAAATGGCAGAAGCCGTTATTCAAATGGACAAATTAACTTCGGAAGCCCAAGCCTCTATTGCAAAAATGGATAAAGGAAATCAAGCCAAGCCAAATGTTTCAATTGAGGGATAGGCTACCGTGAAATTTAATATAGAGAAAATTGAACTAGACAGTACGCGGAAGGCTCAGATTCTTAAAAAAATCCCGTTAATGGCTAGTAAGAAAATTTTGGTGGTCGGTGATGTCGGGTTAGATGAATACATCATTGGCTCGGTAAAACGAATTTCACCTGAGGCCCCTGTCCCAGTGATGGACGTTGAATCAGAGGAAAAGCGATTGGGTTTGTCGGCCAACGTAGCGCAAAATATCACAAGTTTGGGCGGACAGGTCGGAATCTTGTCTGTCGTCGGAGATGATTTCGGAGCAGAGCTACTGAAGCCTTTGTTTAAAGAAGCGAAAATTCCCTGGGATTTAATTCAAGTCGATTCGCAGCGCCCAACCACAAGAAAATCCCGAGTCATGGCTGGGCCCCATCATATTGTTCGCATTGATTATGAATTGAAAAAATACCTTTCAGATTCAATGAGCGAGCGCCTTTTTAAATCTTATTCAGCTACAATCGGAAACTATGACGGCGTTATTTTGCAGGATTATGCTAAAGGTATTTTTGAGGAAAAACTGATTCAAAGATTTATTTCCGAAGCCAATCGACTAAAAAAGCCCGTTTTTGTTGATCCACATCGGACCCAGCCATTGAGTTTTTATCAAGGGGCTTCGTTATTTAAACCAAATTATGATGAATCACTGGTCCTATCCGGTCTTGATTTTGAAGACCTTCGTGAAAATCCAAATAAAGTTTATGAGATAGGACAAAATTTACAAAAAAAACTTAATACAAAAGACATTGTTATCACCCGCGGAAAAGAAGGCATGACCATATTTTCAGGAGATAGAATAACCGAAGTTCCGACCTTTGCAAAACGCGTCTTTGACGTAACCGGTGCCGGGGATACTGTTATTGCTACAATAGGATTGTCACAAGTGGCCGGATTTTCGCTTAATGAGTCTTGTCTCTTAGCTAACGTGGCGGCGGGTAATGTTGTAAGTAAGGTCGGCTGTGTCCCGTGCGATTTAAATGAAATGATTGAATTTATTTCACACTAGCTTTTATTCCAGAAAAAAGGCATATCTTTTTGCATGCAAATCGAGCCTGTTTCCCTACCTAATCCTCGTAATTTTTTTTCTTTGTCGTTGGTTGATCTAGAGACGCTTTTTAAGGCCTTTGGAAAGGAAAAATTTCGCGCTCAGCAGATTTACAAATGGGTTTACGATAAAAATGTTTTAGAACCCGAACAGATGACCAATTTGTCCAAAGATTTTAGAGCAGAAATGGGATCGATGCTGGCGTTTACTTTGCCGGGTATGGTGAAGCACTTAAAAAGTGTCGATGGAACTCAAAAATTTTTATTCGATGTCGGCGGCGGCAAAACAGTAGAATCGGTTATTATTCCGGCAGAAGATCGCATGACATTGTGTATTTCTTCTGAAGTCGGTTGCAACATGGCCTGCAAGTTTTGTTACACCGGAAAACAAAAGCTCCAAAAACGATTAACAGCAGATCAAATTGTGGGGCAGTTCCTACAAGTTCAAAATACAATTGGGCCCGACATAAAACTAACCAATATTGTTTTTATGGGTATGGGAGAACCGTTAGATAATTCTGACGAAGTTTTTAAAGCGGTTGAAATTTTGAATTCACCTTGGGGAGTGAACTTTTCAAGACGGCGGGTGACTATATCGACATCTGGTATAGTCCCTGAAATGTGGAAGGTCGCTCATAATAAGACTCGCTTGGCAGTTAGTTTGAATGGCTACGATGATGAAAGTCGCACTACGATAATGCCAATCAATAAAAAGTATCCACTTAAAGATTTGTTAAAAGCCTGTGATGACTACATCAAAGAAACCGGCGATCGCGTGACCTTTGAGTATGTTTTGCTTAAAGGAATTACAGATCAGGTGGAACATGCAAAGAAACTGCATCAGCTCACTAAAAATATTCCATGCAAGATTAATATTATTCCATTTAATGAACATCCCGATTCTGGCTTTGAGCGTCCATTAGACAGCCAAGTTTTGAAATTTCAGCAAGAACTTATGCGCCTTGGATCCCACGTGTTATTGCGTCGCACGATGGGTCGAGATATTTTTGCGGCCTGCGGACAGCTAACCAGCGAATCAGAAGCTCATCCAGGGCAGATGGACACATCCAATTCTAAATTAATTAGAACGTTTCATTTAAAAACAAATCCCGCCGTTACCCATACTTAAAAAAAGGAAAACACATGTCTCAATTACTAGTTGTTGGATCTCTTGCTTATGATTCTATTCAAACGCCGTCAGGCAAAGTGGACAAAACATTGGGCGGTTCAGCAAATTATTTTTCGTTAGCGGCTAGCTTGTTTGCCCAAGTTCGAGTGGTCGGTGTAGTAGGGGAAGACTACTCAGCGGCCGATAAAGAAATTTTAAAGCACCGAAAAGTGGACCTTTCCGGAGTCGAAACGGTTCCAGGAAAAACGTTTCATTGGGAAGGTAAATACGAAGGCGATTTAAACGAAGCCAAAACCTTAAAAACAGAATTGAATGTTTTTGAACATTTTAATCCTAAATTGCCAGCGGGTTTTGTAGATTCGCCTTTTGTTTTTTTGGCAAATATCGCTCCTGAATTGCAATTGCAGGTTTTGAATCAAGTCAAAAATCCACTCTTTGTCGGTATGGATACAATGAACTTTTGGATTATGTCTAAAAAAGAAGCTTTGTTGAAAGTATTAAAACATGTAGACGTAATTTTGATAAATGAAGGCGAAGCCGATTTATTGACTGAATCAAAAAATGCGATCGAGGCGGCTCCCAAAATCTGCGCTTTAGGCCCAAAATATGTAGTTGTGAAACGGGGCGAATATGGTTTTGTCCTTTATTCTAAAGACGACGGGTATTATTTATTACCCGCTATGCCGGTTCCAGATGTTGTAGATCCTACAGGCGCGGGCGACACGTTTGCGGGTGGATTTTTTGGCTATTTGACTTCATTCAACAAAAAACCTGATTTTGAAGCCCTTAAAAAAGCCTGTGTTGTAGGAACTATGTGTTCTAGTTTCACCATTCAAAATTTTGGTGTGAAAGCAATTGTTGAAGTTAACAAAGAAAAACTCAAAGCACGCTACTCTGAGTTTAAAAAATCTGTTGGATTGTTAGAGCCGAGTTTTTAAAGGGTTACCGGTTTATTTAGAACCGGCGCCGCTATAAATTTTCAAACACTGATTTTTGGTTTCGCCGCGCAAAGTGTTTAACTTTGCGATGAATCTAGATTCAATTTCTGACGGTGGTAGTAGTTTTTCAAGCCCTGCAAAAGAATAATATTGAAGTCGACTCTTTTGACCAGTCGAAACAAATATACCATCTTTTTTTAAGGCTGCTACTAGGTCAGTAGGCGTGTAGCCAGGCTTTCCATAGGCATCAGCTTCTAATAATTTACTAGCATTAAGATAATCCACTAGCTTTGCAATAGCTTTTGACGCTTCTTCGGGGGACGCCATTGAGGTACCACTTTTTACTGCCATTTGATCATTGTTCTGTAGTTTCAACGTATGAACGTTCATTTCAATAGCTTGAATAATTAAGGTGCGAAAGGTGTTATAGTCCTCTGGTGGCAGTTGAAGAGCTTGCAGGGCGGCGGCGACCCTAGAGTCCTGGGTATTCAATGAAGCTAAATGCATCTGAGTTCGGAATATTTCAGGAAAACGGGCTTGTAATACAGTTTCTGCACCAGTCATATTAAATGTCATCGTGCTCGATCGAATATTTTCTCCGCGAATTTGAAATACGTCTCCATCAGTCATGACTTCATTTGTAAAAGTTGACGGTCGGCCTTGGGCATTTAGACTTCCGACAATGACTATATTTTTTAAATTTTCACCAGGAAGGGGATCGTCTCCGTCTTTTTTATGATTAGAAAGCCAAGGGGATCGAAGATCTGCTGGATAGTTAGTGCGAGTAAAACCATCAGAAATCTGATTTTCATTTCCAGCAGCCATAAAATAAAGAGTATTTTTTCCAATCGTCGTGATGGCATCAGCCACTGTGTACTTTTGAAACTCGCCAAAAATAAAATCTAAAGTCGCACCAATTTTTTCTTCGTCGGTGTCAGTGGTAGGGTAATATTCAGGTTCGGTAAAGCCACCGCCAAGGGACAAATTACCTACGGCCGCTTTTTCCTTGGTTACATCTGTGATAGCGGTGACCAAATTCCAATGCAATTCCTGGCCAACTATTCCTGATGCTGAAATGTCCCTTTGTAGGTAGGATTCAAATCGAACTTTCATAAATTCTGCTAATTTTAATCGGCCGTCAGTAGTATTAACATCGACCATAAGTTCAACTTTTGCTTCATTGGCTAGTAGATCGAAAAGAGATCGCGCAACTACAGGCTTTTGAAACCACTCAAACATGGCATCTAAATTTCGTTTCACTATTGGTTTTTCAACTGAAGGTGGGGCTTTAATATAACCTAAGCCAATTTTGTAAGGTAAGATCCTATAGTTGTCGCCGACATACGCCACAGGAGTAGTTGCTACATGCGTTCCATGATCTTGGTCCATAGAGGACGAGTGCAGTAAATGGTGTTTGACCCTAAGCGAATACTGCCTGTTTATAGAACTTTCATCAGGGACCCATGGTAAACTGCCCACGGAATCTATGTGCGCCAAAATACTATCAATATTTTTTCCAGCAACCGCGGAAAGAATGAATTTACGTACTTGGTCTAATCCAAGCAACTGGGCATTCAATTTCTTCATTTCATCTGCTCGTCGTTGGGTAACCTTGTCTTGCTGTATCGATAAGATAACACTTTTATAGACACCCAATGCACTTTCGATTATCTGGTCCCACGTCAATTGTGGTGCGCGTGCTTTTATTTTCCTTAGGCTAAGGTAAAAAGAATACGCCGGATGGTGAACTTGGGAGCCTAATTTATTTTGAGCAATCAGCATGGATATTTTTTCAAAAGTATAGGAATAGACCAATTCAAGTGGATCGTTGTAGTCAAAATGATAGGCACGAAAGTATCGAGCGGTATCTTTTGTCATTTTAAAAATGGCCCTTCCGATATCTGTTTTTTCATTTACAATAGTGGCTATGGTTTGTTTTAGCTCAACAATACCTTCAAGGCGTTCTAAATCGAAATTACCAAAAAAATCTGGAAGACCCGAATCCGGGGACATTATCCATTCTCCGTTTGCAAACGTGAAAAGTGATTTTTCAACTCCAGCGAGTGAATCCGTTTTCATAGTGGGCTGAATTGTGTGGCCTGTAGAAGCTAACTGTTTGTTGGCGTCGGCATTGATTTCATAGCTAAGAATTCGAAGCAATCCGATTAGATTTGTATTTTTTGAATTCATTTTAGTAAAAAAAGTGTTGGCAAGTTTTGGATTGGCTTTGATCGCGGTCATCACTTGGACCATTACCTTTTCATTAAGATCTGCAAGATACTTATTTGGATTTTCATTTGGAGCAACGATCAAGTCATCTTCATTTAGGCCGCCAGAGCCAACTAGCATGGCCCAAGGGTCAAGTAAATGTGGGAACGCGTAACCAGAATTTCCCATAAGATCTAGACCGGCACCTACCACTTTTCCGTTTTCTACTTTGAAGGCGATATGATCGCGTGCCACTTTATTTCCTGGGTCAACACCGGTGTCAATAACTGCGAATTTCACAAGACTCCGCTTTTGATCGGCCGCAACTCGAGCTACTATTTCGGTCTCAAATTGTTTCCAACCCGGTGAGTTTCTCTGAGCATCGCTGAAGCTTTTTGGAACGACACCATTCGCAAAAAAGCCTTCGGCTCCCTGATAAATAACAGGGTTTCTGGCGTCCACGGAACGTATACCTAGTCGTCTTTCTGTGTCAGACTCAATTCCAATTTTGGCCCTAGATCTGCGGCTGCTTTTAACATCTGGATCTTTGGCGAATCCCTGCAAACTGAAAGAAATGGAAAGAATAAAACTAAGGGCTGTGGCAACTATACGTCTCATAAATTCCGCCTTTGGTCTAGGTGGTGCAGTTTTTGTTCCTTAGTTTAATTCAATTTGGCTCTATAAATTGTCTAGAAAATTGACAATTCCATAGAGTCGTCGCTATTTTTGCCGGCACAGGAGAGTTCTTTTAAGTACTTCCTGGATTAGCCGATAAATAGTTAGAATGTTGAAGAAAAATTCGAATAAAAAAAATTCAGCTGCGGATGACTTGCTGAGCTCCTTGCTAGAGGACGTCGATAAGTTTGAAGCCAATTCTGATGAAAAATTGGAATTAGAGCCCACTGTCTATGGGTCGCCTAAGAAAAATTCTAAAAGTAAAACTGAAGTAAAAGATAGGGAAGTTTCAAGTGATTTTTTAATGCCAGGATTTGAGGCCGAAAAATCTCGGGTAAGCGTCGGGCTTAGCCAAAGCTCTGTTGAAAATGTTGCCGCCGACGATTTTTGGGAACAAGCTGAAAAAATGGCGGGAAAACAAGTCGATCATGCCAACTTGAATGAATCTGATGACTATAGAAATTTAGAGAAAAAAAAATCAAGCTATAAAGGGCCAGAAGCTAGTAGTGATTTCCTAGATCAAGTAAATGCACAATTGTCACCTGTCCACAAATCGGGCGTTGTAAATACCCACTCTGACGGGGCTTCTAACAAATCTAGTTACGACAGCAAAAGCGTTTCAAACTACGAAGACAGTCGTCCGGAAGTCAAAGACAGCAAATTTATACAGGGACTCAATCAAAGCACCGAAATCTTAAATGAAATAAAACAGGAAAAGCCTGACTACAATGATCATACAGTGCCAATTTCTAGGCATGAAGGCATGGAGTTGCCTCAGGTAACGGGTCAAGGTATGGACGCAGATCGAACCGTCGCAGTTACTCAGTTTGCTCAAAAGCAAAACCGAATTAAAAATCAAAATGAAAATGAGCCACCTAAAAATTTTCCACTGGATAGTTCTGAACCAGACAGTGAAGATAGGATTATGCTGATTACCCAGCAAAAAGTGGCTAAATCAAATTCGAGTCAGGTTTCCATCGATGCAAGTTTGGCTCAGGCTGAAAATTTGCGAATGGCGCAAAATCGAATTCTTGATTTAGAAAGAGAAATTGAAAGACTCCGACAAGAGAATGATGAAATTTTGACGGCCTCAGAAATTCTTCGTTCAAAAGCCGAAGAATTTACGACCCGGATTTCTGTGCTTGAAAAAGAGGCTCAGGAAAATAAAACAGATTATAAAAATGAGATTGCCATTATGAAAGGTAATCTTTCCTATAAAGAAAATGAAAATCAAAAACTAAAAACCAAAGTAGAAGAGCTTGAGCTTAGAATTAAAACCGACTTTAAAAAAATTCGCATTCGCGAGCGCGAACTAGAGAATCGACTTGAACTAGTAAAGGCAGAAAAACAAGCAGTGGCTAAGTCAAAGGACGAGCTGTTATTAGACCTTCAGCGAAAGAACGACCAGTCCAAGAGCGAAATCGAAACCTATCGCGAAAAAGTCCAAGAGTTAAATAAAAGCTTAGAGAATAATCATAGTCAGATTAAAATGACAGTACGAGCGTTAAGAATTGCCCTTTCTCATATAGAGGACAAATCTGATGCAGCAATCACAATCAAAAAAGCTAACTAAGCTTGAACGACCAGATCAATGAACGAAGAAATTGAAGTTAAAAAAGAAGGCCCTAAAAAAATCAAGCTTGTGATTAGCAATTTGCATTTGGGAAAAGGCAGATTCTTGGAAAACGGCGGTATGAATCCGTTAGAGGAATTCTATTTTAACGAAAAATTTGTCGAATATATAAACTACTATTCAAGCGGCGTTTACAAAGACTACGAAGTCGAGTTAATAATAAATGGTGATTTCATTAATTTTTTGCAAGTAGATTATAAGGGACACTTTTTATCCGTACTGACGGAATCTGTATCGCTAGAACTTCTTAAAAAGGTCGTCAAGGGTCATAAAAATATTTTCGATGCGTTGGCTACATTTGCATCCAAAGAAACCAAGCAGATTACCTATATAATTGGCAACCAAGACCAAGCTATGCTTTGGCCGAGCTGCAAAATATTTCTCAATCAGGTGATTGGGTCACCGATTCGGTTCAAAAATATAATGCATTATTTTGATGGGTTTCATGTTGAGCATGGGCACATGTATGACGCAATTAATCGAGTCGATCCTAAAAAGTTTTTTTTGAAAAAGAATTTGCCAGAACCCATTTTGAATTTGCCGATTGGTAGCCATTTTTTTATAGAACTCGTTTTAAAAATAAAGATGCGTTATCCATTTATTGACAAAATTAGGCCTTTTAAAAAGTTAGTAACCTGGACTCTGTTCAATCACACCCGATTGTTTTTCATTTCCATTTTTTCAATAGGTCAATTTATTGTTTCTAATTTTTTTACCAAAAATCCTAGGAAAAATTTTTCTTTGAAAACTCTGTCTAAAATGCTTATCCAAAGTGCTCTTTTCCCAGACCTATCGTTGTCTGCACGACGGTTATTGAATAATGAACGGATACACACTGTAATTTTTGGGCAGTCCCAAGGTTATAAATACAGGCAATGGGAAATGGACAAAGAATTTTTTAATGTAGGGACATGGACTGAAATTACGTCTTTGGACATTATGTCTCTGGGGCGTGTGTCCAAACTGACTTACGTTCTTATCGAATACCCAACCGATGAATCAAGACCTAGAGCCAGACTCAAAGAGTGGCGTGGGTATTATCGTATCGAAGAAGATGTAGTTATCAGTTAAACGGTGGTCTCTATTCTATTTAATGGCGAAGTTTATCAATAGCCTAGTTTGGCAAAAATAATTGTAGCTTAGTGGATTTAGCGATATTCTTTTTATATGTCCTCGGGAAAAGATGATACAAACGAAAAAACGATGGTGGCTTCAGACACGACCCTGAAGCGCGAACTTTTGCGCTCAGACAGTGCGCCGCCGGTTCTTGTTGTTTTAATGGGGCCTCCTGGCTATCAGGGGAAACAATGGGCACTAACGGATGCGTTTGTAATCGGCAGGGCCATTGAATCTAATGTCTTTATCGATGATAAAAGTCTGTCGAGATCCCATGCCCGTGTCGATATCAAAGAAAACAAAGTGTATGTCGTTGATTTAGGTTCGACTAATAAAACAATAGTAAATGGCCAGATATTGCCACCGATGGTCTTATGTGAAGTGAAAAATAATGATCAAATCAAAACGGGAAACGTAATTTTTAAATTTCTAGAAACTGGAAATATTGAAGTGTTGTCTGCCCAAATTTTATTTGAAAAAGCCAATCGTGATGCGCTCACGGGCGCTTATTCAAAAGGTGCATTGCTTGAAAAAGGCCCCGAATCTATAAAGCGTTCAGAAGTTTTAAATGAAGCTTTAAGCGTGATTGTCTTTGATATCGATTTCTTTAAAAAGATTAACGATACCCATGGACATCCTTGCGGTGACTTTGTCTTGAAAGATATGGCACGGGTCGTGTCTACTAAACTTATTCGATCCAATGATTTTTTTGCCCGTTATGGTGGTGAAGAGTTTGTTCTTATCTTAAGTGGTACTCCTGACAAGGTAGCAGCAGAAATTGCGGAACGCATTCGAACCACGATCCAGAATCATGAATTCAAATTTGAAGGCAAAATTATCCCGGTTACCGTATCTGTAGGGGTTACTTCCAAGCAACCCAACGACAGTCAATGGCAGTTTATGTTTGATCGCGTAGATAAAGCCCTTTATACCTCAAAGCAAACCGGCCGTAATAAAGTAAGCGTTGGCTAATTTTTCGATCATCTATATTGAAAGTATTTTATAATCCTAACCTCGCCCTGGACTTACTTCGGGGGAGGCTGAGGGGTAGCTTTGTCAGTATCGATTTGTGAGCTTAATCAGCTCTTTACAGAGGGGTCTTTAAGTATTTTTGTTCCGTAAATTTTTGAAAGTAGCTCTGAATCGTTAGAAAATTCAATAGGATCTCCAGTTGCCATAAATAGATTATTTCTGGGTTCAAAAATATATTTGTTCGCAGAAAGTTTTTCTATTCGGATTGCCCCGGCACATGACCCTTTGTCAAAGATTGTGATTTCGGAATAGTTCGTTTTCGATTTATATATTCTTTGTGTAATTTCTAACAATTTTTGTATAAAGCTACTTTCCGGACACGATTTAAAAATGGCGCCGCCGGGCTTGTCATTAACGGAAGTTCTTTTTTTTGCTCGGGCCTCTAGAGATGGTAAAAAATCTTTAATTGACATTAGCTTTTCTTCGATTTTGAATGTTTCTGAAAATCCAATGCAGGAAGTATTTTTGACACTTTTAAATTGAGGCGATTTTTCAAGCAAATTTAGTAAAATATTGGATGTATTGATTTTGGATAGATCGCTTGAGTCTAACTCGGGGCCAAGAGCGGCAGGATTCCAAAACGATAGACCATCTTCGACTACTTCACATGCGCTTCGCTCTAGGTCCGATTTATTCCACCTTTCTATATTTTTAAAAATGTCTGCAATTCGAGCGGTCTGCTGGGTTTCGCAGGTTCTATTTCCGGTCAAGTCGCTTCTGCATTTATATAACATTTTCTTTATGGAATAAATTCCTACTTCTACTTTGTCCTCTGGAAGCATTGATTCAAAATGCTTCTTCCCTAATGCAGATACAGTGTTTGGGTGCGATTTTGAATTTAAGGGGTCCTCAAGGTATAACATGGCTGTTTGAAATTTTTGCCGTTCATCTAACTGAGCAAACGTTTCAGCACTTGGGTTACTAAGAAAATGGATATTCTTTTTGTCTTGTGCCTTGTTAAATTCTTGATATTGATCCAGGGTTAGCTCGAGGACTTCTCTGTGTCCGTCTGCATACTGAATCTCAACTTTTTCATTTTTTCCACTGGATGAGATACCTGTTACCATTTTTGCTTTTATTTCCTTAGAAAAGCAAAATGCGCTTTTTCCCATTATAAATATAAGAGCGGCTAATAGAAAAATACTAAGTTCAGAGAGTTTTTTTTCTATTGCTACAAACATATAGTTATTTTTCCTCGATAACTTTTGGTGGGGGCAATTTGCTAGTCCCTTTTTTTTCATTTTGAGTCCAGATGCTCTTTATCTTTTCCGCAAGGTCGCGCTTTAGTTCTAGATATTGCCCTAAACGTTTTAACCCTAGGCGTTTCCTAATTTGTTCCAGCTCCTCAAGCGTCAAAGTGTATTGAGCTTTTTGAATTTTTTTAATTTTTGAATAGGTCAATAGGCGATCGGATTCGTTACTGTCCTGGTTCAATTTTTTGTAAAGAGACTCTAATTCTTCGTTAGTGCCTGATTTTTTCTTGTTTGATTCTCGAATAATTGTCGATACGGCGACTTCTTCCTGAGGGGTCAATTTCAGTTCATCAGAGATTTTCCAAATAAATAGATCTTCAAATTTTTTGACCTGCTTGTCAGTTTCAGCCAGAGTCGGGAATATTAGAAAAAAAGTGAAGGCGATTACTATTTTTATAAGCATAATATAATAAGCCCCGAAGTCACTTCGAGGCTTACTATATTTTATTTTGGCTCTATTATTTTAACAATCTACATTGAGTCGATTACTTCTTTGGTCAAGTCTATATTTGAGTATAATCCATCACTCATCAAGTCCTGGTTTGCGTATGTAGACAAAACCGTGTTGTCCATCACTTCGGGAGAGTTTTTCAGTAGACCTATTAGCTGGTCTTCATTTTTAAATTTTACCACCGCGTGGTTGTTGCTAAACTGTGAATTTGCATTGTCAATATTTCGAATTCCTACAACAGCCGCAAGTGCGCTCATTGTAATCAGGTAAAGTCCATTTCGCCAATGTCGCTTTAGTAAATCCTTCGGCTTATGAAACCGCGGCGGCGGTTTCACCTCAAGATTTTCTACGCTTGCCATAATTCGATCATGCAATCTCTGATAATAGTCTTCCGAGTCTGGAATCTGGGTTTCCACGTCCATGATGTCCATATGTTTCAATTTACGTTCTGCTGTTTTTAATTCATCGTTTAAGCGTCTCGGGTTCATGTTAATCGACCTCCGCAAACTGTACCATATCAGAGTAGATCCCGGTAAAGGCTTCGCCGCGGCTCTTTAGCTCGGGCTTTTGTTCGAAACTGTCTTTTAATTTAATCAACGCATGTCTGTAGTTAGCTTTCGCTGTGTCGTATGGGCATTCCATAATATCTGCGATCTCCTTGAAGCTAAGATCTTCGTATACTCGTAAGATCAAAGCGGTTCGTTGTTTAGTTGGCAATTTATCAATCTCTACTTGTATTTCAGCGGACAACGCAGAATGAACTAACGATGTCTCGGCAATGGCTCCCACTGCTATCTGAACTGTGTCGATATCAGTGGTTACTCGTTTTCTTTCGCGTAGTTTGTTTTT
>JAYVPD010000214.1:0-15790 GCA_043757515.1 Pseudobdellovibrionaceae bacterium | reverse complement strand
CATAATCAGGTGATCCAATCAAAATATTTTTTAAAGCATCTCATAAAAACCCATTTAAATATATCACTTTGAGACGATGACCCGAACTCTCACTAGTTAGGGCCCGTCGTCAAAGGTGCCCTAAACTGTATCATAAAAGTTCTAAAGAGATCTAGACCTACGTCCGATTAAATAGGGGACAAGCAACTGGAGGCTATGTGACAGTAAAAAGTACGTCTGTTGGAAAATTGTATCTGAGCCTATCTCTATTTTTGATTTCTGCGGTTACGCAGGCCCAGACACCTAAGGTTGTTCCTGGTGAATACCTAATTAAGTATCGCGTAGATATGGGAGCCTCTAATGTCATCAGTAAAATATCTGGCAAAGTCAGTTTAAAAGCCGCATTTCCTGAAATGAACATGCTTCATTTTGCACTTAAACCTGGCCAAGAAAAAGCCCTTGATGATATCAAGAGTGATCCCGAAGTTTTGTTTGTAGAACCAAATTATATTTTTGAAAAAGCAGATGAATCGCGTCCTGGTGAAGTTGTTGATCGTCTATCTATGGCGGATGTGTCTGCCCAATCGTCTATCTCTTTTAGTCAGAACTATTCCAATGTGCATGTCGAGCAAGCATGGGCGCAGGCGACTGCGGCCAATCCAAATAATCGTCCAATCGTAGCTATCGTGGATACTGGTTTGGACGGAAATCACGATTTATTTAAAAAATCGAATGCTCTTTGGATTAATCCTAAAGAAATTCCCGCTAATGGAATTGATGACGATCAAAATGGATATATAGATGATATCAATGGTTGGAACTTTATTAACAACACGGCTCAATTTACAGATGATGAAGGTCATGGAACTCATGTTGCCGGAATTGTTGTTGGAGCAGGGATAGATATATTTGCGGCCCAATTGGACCAATCGAAAATTCAAATTATGCCTTTAAAGTTTTTGGACAACCAAGGCGCTGGTTCAACTTCCAATGCAGTTAAAGCTATTTATTATGCGGTCAATAATGGCGCCCGAATTATTAATAACTCTTGGGGCGGCCCAGGCTATTCAAGTGCATTGTTAGAAGCGCTTTCTTATGCCTATCAACATCAAGTTCTGATCGTTTCAGCGGCTGGTAATAGCGCAAAAAACAATGACAGTACCGAGATGTATCCGGCGAACTACGTTGTTCCAAGTAACATCAGCGTAGCAGCTTCTAGTGATACCGATCGTCTCGCTTCGTTTTCAAACTATGGCGTAAACTCGGTCCAAATATCTAGCCCGGGTGTCTATATTTATTCTTCGCTGCCAGGAAATATGTTTGGTTCGATGTCAGGCACTTCAATGGCTGCTCCTTTTGTTGCCGGAATTGCAGCGATGGCGCTTCGTGAGGCACCTGCCTTAACGGGCTATCAATTGAAAAATTTAATTATGGCGTCATCTGCACAAGTGGGAACATTGGCAGGCAAAGTTCAAACGGGTGCTCGCGTTGATGAGTACAATTTAGTTTCGCAAGCCAAATCAAATACCAAAACTTTAGCTGCGCAACCCGATTTCAAACCGAGTTATGAGGCGGGCCGAGAACCTGCTGCAGAAGCCCAGTCCTCGTCGCCAAAATCAAGCGGTGGTTGCGGCCTAGTAAGTTCCGCAGTAATGAACCAGTTTGGCAGTGGAAGTGGACCAACGGGAATGAGCCCAATCAATGTGGTTTCATTGATATTGATGCTTTCCATGCCGGTCGCCTACTATGTATTCTTGCGAACACGAAAACCAGCTTCTAGACGTAAACATGATCGCTTTGTGATGAAATCTGATATCAAAGTTAATATTGGCGGCCGCGAACTAGTCGCACAGATGAATTCGATATCAGTTGGCGGAGTCAGCTTCAATGTTGATGAAATGCTAGAAAAAGGCGGCTCGTTAACCATGCAGATCAAAGGCCCAGATGGCGCTGTTCTAGAAGTTGAAGGTCGCGTTGTATGGTCGGAAGCCAATCAAGCCTACGGAGTTCAATTCTCTGAAGCCAAAGAAGGTTTGGTCAATACAATCAAATCTTGGTCAAACAATCTGGTCAAAGCCGATAACTAAAATGCAACATCGCCAGCGGAGGTAACTCCGCTGGCTTTTTTTTTGCTTAATAAAACCTTGTGAAACCACTTAATTTTAATACGGTTCTCCTTTCTATTCTAGCTCTTACCATTGGGGCCGTCGGCGAAGTCGGAGCGAACGTATGTTCAAGATTCTATCATCTGTCTGCCGATAATGGGCACGTTCAGAAATCGCAGGCCGTATTGCCTGAATACCGATCTCTTCCAATAGATTTTAAACAACTTCCTAGTGCTTTTGAATCAGTCCTGCCCGCAGACGTGTTAAAAATAATTAATGACTTTAAAGCTCGAGGCCTAAAGAGTTCAATCGGCGATGGCGAAAATGTTATTTTAACAATCGATGGAATAGATTCTAATGCCATGTCCATAGGACGTCATATAGCTGCCAAATACATAGAACAAATTGTCAGAGTCTTGTTTCCCAGAGCTCAGATCATTAAACGTTCATATAAAACATTCGAAACCAACTATTGGGTCCGTTATGAAAACTTAAAAAAATTTAGGTCTGAACATAAGGGAAAGCAACTGGTTGAAATCGCTTTATCTGATAGCACTGGCTTTTTTACAGAATCCCATTTTTTAAATGTACCGATGCCCAAAGTGAAATTGGCAAATCCTGGTATTGGCAATTTTCCTCATAAATCGTTTCGTCCCCGGTTGGGTATACCAAATGATCAGACGATATTTAGTCTGTATCTTAAATCACCTAAAATATCTTCGAAAAAAGCGCCTTCATCAAATGCATTTGTTGATGAATTTTTAAAGCTAACTAAAAAACCAGATATAATTTTCATTTCTGAGAGTGGGGGAAACCGACTTCAATTTGAAAGAATTTCGGACGCCTACTATTCTGAGTATAAAGTAATTAATCTTTCAGAATGGTCACAGGCATATGAATCAGGAAAAAAATTTATTGTACTAAATGATTTAGAAGGAGCCATGCCTGGTATCCTGAATATTTCTGACTCCGCATTTGTGAGCGGTCCAATAAACATTGTCGAACCTACAACGGCGGGGACAAAAGTTTTTTTCATGAACAATTTAGAGGTCTTAGATGGGTTTGACAGTTTTGTATTTAATGGTCTGGCCGATTTAGTTAGAAGTACGGGTGGTGGATTTCAATTGGAGTCCATTGATGACCTTGCTGCAGAATATGACCGAGTCTCGAAAAGGCACCTAACAATTGTACCCACATTTCGTCAAGAATCAGTAGTTTTAGCTTTAGTACAAAGTATAGTAAGTGTTGTCGAAAGAAATAAATCTCATCAAGAGTATATTCAGGAAACAATTGACGACCTAACTGGTGCGACTAAATATCATCGGTATTAGCATAAAGAAAAAGCCAAAAGGTGATTCTATTTTTCTAACAACGAGACGGGAAACGCAAACGGTTGAGTTTGAAAATAAATTCGTTCATAAAAAATCATGTTTCTAATAATCAATTTTATATAAGTGCGAGTTTCTTCATAGGGAATTTCCTCTATAAACTCCAATGCATTATCACGATTCCTGTATTGAACCCAACCTTTGTAAACCGCAGAGGATGCGTTGTAGCCAGCAATTGAGGGAATATATCGATTTTGATGAGTCGTAAGCAGATTTTTTAGTTCTTTAGTGCCAAGAAAAATATTAGTCTTGGGGTCATATAAATCGAACTCATCACGCAACGTAACAGGTTCACCAACGCTCAATCGCTTTGCAAGGCTGGGCATAAGCTGCAAAAGTCCCAGGGCATCCACAGGACTTCGCGCATAAGGGTTAAACGCAGATTCTTGTCTCATTATGGAATAAATAAAGCTCATGGATACCGATCTTAGCTGACTGTTTTTTTGAACGTCTTCAAAAAATGGTTTTGGGAACAAGAGTTCCGGAAAAGAATAGGTGATAGTATTTTTTTGTTCTGTGTTTAAACTTTGAATTGAATTCAGCAAATTTTGAAACTGTCCAGACTGGGAATAAAGCAATAATATAGGCAAATAATTATCCGGAACTTCTTTTTCTAAAAGTTTAGCCCAGCCCTGAAGGACTTCACTTTGATCTAAGCTAATCAGCCAGACGATTTCTAAATATTCTTTTTCTGAAAGTGTGTTTTTCAGATTTTCAATCAGAAATTCGCGCTTGTTACTTAATGAGGACTTTTTTAGTAGGGGAATTGGTTCTCTAAGGTCCTTGTATGACAGCAAGGTGTAAAACGACAAAGGTTCTTTTTTGCGAAGCTTTAAAAGCTCGTCTTTATATTGGTCTTCTTTGCCTAACTTTAAATAGCATTGGGCCAGCCAATATAAATATTTAGCGTCTGAATCACCATCTAATTTTACAACAATTTCCTTAAATTCATCTTTTGCTGATTCGTATTTCCCATTTTTGTATTCAAGCCAGGCCAAACTCCATAGATTTTTTTCAAATAGTGAGTTCTTTGATTTGATCGTAGGGGAGTTTTTCATCGACGATTGGTCGTGGCTCTTTTTGTAAAGAGCTTTGGCCTTTTCATAATCTTTTCTTTCATCAAAAATTCGCGCTAACGTATAAGAGGCTTCTTCTTTCAAGCTGTCCCGTTTTGCTTTGGCCAAATAGCTTTGTAAGGTTGAGACCGCTTTGTTGGTTTGGTCGTCAGTCCAAAGCCAGCGGGCTTTCAAAATGACCCATTCATTAAGCCAATTGTCATAATCTGCCGTTTTTTTCTGAGACTGAATCCATTTTCCCCAGCGCTCGATTAAATTCCATTGATCCGGTTTGTTCTGTGTACTTTTATATATGCGAAAAACTGTTTTAAAAGATTTATATTTTAATTCAGATCGGCTAGCCGAAGAGGATATTATAGCATTCAATCGTTTTATGGCGCTCTCAAAGGATCTATCTTTTATTAAATCTAAGCTAATTTCAAAATAGTTTTTAGCAACGTCGTCTTGAAACTGAGGAAACTCTTTCTTAAGTTCAGCGAGCACTAAATTCTGCAGACTGTTGTCGTTCAAGCGTTTTGCTTCGGTCTGTAATTTTAAATAGGTTTCTTTTTTCAAAGCGCGGTCTTTTTCGTCAGCATTCATTTCTAAAAGTAACACAAACTTTTGCTTTTGATTATTTTCGGATTGCGCTTGAATCAAATCAAACTCTTTCAGCCACTTTTTATAGACTGACTTTTGTTTATCAGATAATTCGGTCTCAATTCCTATCTTAGTTGGACAGTTTTTCTTTAGTAACAGTGATGAATAGGAGTTCAATGGAAATCGTTTGTCGGCAGAGAGGTCTTCCAAAAGTTTGCAAGCCGTGCCTAATTGATCATGATCTTTCAAATACATTTGTGCCCAATAGAATTGCAACCACCATTTTTTATTTTGGCTGGGCTCTTTAATCATGGCATCCCAACTAGTGACCAATTTTAAATCACTAGATTCAGATTCATTGGGCGGAAGGTTACTAACCTCACTTGAAACTTTTTGATGATCTTTTGAAAACGTACAGGAAGCCAGAAATGAGCTTACCACTGCTAAAATTGCGAGTCTCAAAAACCCCATTTATATTCGGGCGCTTTGTAAGGCTTGAATTCTATCTTCAAGATCTGGATGTGTTTTAAACAAACCCAAAATTCCTTGATTTTTTCGATTTGAAATTTTCATCGTCGCCATCATATCTTTTTCTTGGCTAGGTCCTGCGGGGATTGCATAAAGCGATTGCAAGCGTCTTAGGGCACCAATCATATTTTGTTTGCCAGAAAAGGTTGCTCCTCCCAAGTCAGCCCGAAATTCACGGCGTCTAGAAAAGTAGTTCACAACAATGGATCCTAGAAGTGTAAATAATAAATCCCCGATAATTGTAACCACAAATCGAACAATCGGTCTTATTTTCTCATCGACCTGACCAGCAATTAATCCAGCAAGAACGCGGGAAAAGAAGAAGGCAAACGTGTTTACGACTCCTGTAACAAGGGTAAGCGTAACCATATCACCATTGGCAATATGAGCAATCTCATGGCCAAGCACTCCGTCTACTTCATCCTCACTCATCGCGTTCAGAAGCCCAGTTGATACAGCGACTAAAGCGCTTCCTCGAGTGGGTCCGGTTGCAAACGCATTTACATCTTCAGAATCATATATAGCGACTTCAGGCGGTTTTGGTAGGCCACTTTTTCGGGCCATTTCATGTATGCGATTAACTAAATGCCGCAGGGTTGGATCATTGGTATTGGGATCAATTACTTTGGCCCCGGCCATCCATTTCGCCATAAACTTGGAAAGCAAGAGTGAAATAAAGGCGCCGCCAAAACCAAAAAGCGAACAATAAATCAATAGTGAAACCATCGAATTGCTGACACGATCAAGGCCAAAGAATGAAGATATCAAGGTCCAAGCAATCCCAATGGTAACCACCACGAGAATGTTGGTTAGCAAGAATAAAAAAATTCGTTTAAAAAATTGCATACGAGGCTCCTTCAGTCTAAACAGGTTGTCTTTAATTTTGTGTCTCTTCCTAACTTTGTCAATAGGTCTACTTGATTATACAGTTTCAGGACGACTTTTTGTTCCTAATAACGGCGGATGACTGCTGCTAAAATGGAATTTCAAAGCCGACTGTTCTAATTCGATAACGACTTTTCCACCGTCTGTTAAACGTCCAAACAGAATTTCATCAACCAGCGGCTTTTTGAAATGTTCGTCCACGGCGCGAGCCATCGGACGAGCGCCGTAAGCGCGATCATAACCTTTTTTAGCTAGCCATTTCATGACTTCGTTTGAAACAAGAAGTTCGATTTTCTTTTCCGCCAGGTTCATTTTTAAATCATCTACAAATTTGTAAGCTACTTTTACGATTATATCTTCGCTCAAATCTTTAAAATGAACTACGGCATCAAGTCGATTCAAAAATTCAGGAGCAAACGCTTTTTTAATAGCTTCTTGACTGAGTCTTGACGTCCCTTCATCGACCAAACCAATGCTGCCTTTGGAAACTTCAAATGCGCCCGCATTAGTGGTCAGCACTACGATTGTATTTCTAAAATCAGCAATTCGACCTTGGGAATCAGTTAATCGACCTGCATCCATCACTTGCAATAAAGAATGGGTAATATCGGGATGTGCTTTTTCAATTTCATCCAATAATATTACAGAGTAGGGTTGCTTGCTAACAGCTTCAGTTAACAAACCACCAGATTCATACCCCACATAACCCGGAGGCGCGCCAATTAATTTTGCAACGGAATGTTTTTCCATATATTCGCTCATATCAAATCGGTGAAATGGCAAACCCAAAATCAAGGCCAGCTGTTTGCAGACTTCTGTCTTTCCAACTCCAGTCGGACCTGCAAACATATAACTGCCAATTGGTTTTTCAGGACGGCCCAATCCGCTGCGAGCCAGTTTTACACTGGCTGCCAATTTGTCGATGGCATCGTCTTGACCATAAATCAAAGCTTTCAATTTCTTATCAAGATCCTTCAATTTTATTCGTTCATTCGAAGAAATTTGCGCAAGCGGCAAACCTGTCATTTGAGCAATAGACTCTTCGATATTTTCCACTGTTACAGGGACCGCAGTTTCAGTGTTATTTTTTAATTTTAAACTGCTGCCACATTCGTCCATCACATCAATTGCTTTGTCGGGCAGTAGTTTTCCAGAAATATGTTTTTGCGACAAATCAATCGCTGCTTTCAATGCTTCGGGACTGTATTTGACATTGTGAAACGTTTCATATTGTGGAGCGAGTCCTTTTAAAATTTCTAAACAGTCTTCCAGCGAGGGCTCGTTTACGTCAAGACGTTGAAAGCGACGATTCAGTGCTCGATCTTTTTCAAAATATTGGCGGTATTCAGTATGTGTGGTCGATCCCACGCAGGAAACTTCGCCAGAGGCCAACGCCGGCTTAAGTAAATTCGAAGCATCCAAACTGCCGCCGCTAGTAGCCCCCGCGCCCACTAGGGTGTGGATTTCATCTATAAATAATACAAAATCTGGATTCTTTTTAATTTCTTTTACGACAGCTTTGATTCGATTTTCAAAATCACCGCGAAACTTGGTTCCGGCCAGCAGGGATCCCATGTCCAATGAATAAATGACTTTGTTTTTTAAAGACTCGGGAACGTCGCCATCTACTATTTTTTTAGCAAGTCCTTCAACAATCGCAGTTTTACCTACGCCAGGCTCGCCTATCAAAAGGGGATTATTTTTAGTTCGACGAGCAAGAATTTGGGTCATTCGTAAAATTAAATCATGACGTCCAATTAAAGGATCCACTTTGCCTTTCCGGGCTTTGTCATTTAGGTTTGAACAAAACTGGTCTAAAACGTTAACTTTTGAATCATCGGCCGGTTGTCCATCGAATTCCTTTTTAACCTGGTCTTCAGCGCTACTGTTTTCGCCATCTTTTTGAATACCATGCGAGATATAGTTGATTATATCAAATTGGCTAATACCTTGTTTGGACAAAGAAAATACCGCGTGCGAATCTTGCTCGTAGAAAAAGGAAACTAGTAAATTTCCTTCCGTAATTTGATTTTTTCCGGCATTTTTCATTTGCAAGGCTGATCGCTGGATCAATCGATGGCACGCCAAAGTAAATTCAGGAGTCCAGGAATCAAAGCCGCCGTAGGATTCAAGCTGGTCCTCGGTAATTTCAGGCGTGTGATTTTCCAAATAATTTAGCAAATCCTTTTTTAAATCCGGAATATTAACTCCGCAGGCTTCTAAAATTTCAACCGATTTTGGTGCTTGGGCCAAACAGTAAAGAATATGTTCTAAAGTCACAAATTCATGACGCTGTTTTTTTGCAAGCTCGGTAGCTTCTGCTAATCTGCGTTCTAGTTCCCTTGTCATCATAGTGACCTCGCTTTAGGTTTCCTCTAAAATGCTTTTTAGAGGGTACTGACTTATCTGAGCAAATTGATTTGATTGCATCACTTTCATTTCCGCAATTTCTAAGGTGTAAACTCCGGCAACCCCGGCCCCTTTTTGATGGACATCGAGCATCACTTTAATTGCGTCTTCTTCTTTTTTGCCAAAATATTTCTTAAGAACTAAAACAACAAAATCCATTGGCGTGTAGTCGTCGTTCATCAGTATCACTTGGTACATTTTCGGCGTTTCGACTTTGGGAATAATTTGTACTGAGGAATCCCCATCTGGTGTAAACGGCAAATTTTTACCATCTTGAGACATTTGTTCATCCATTCTTTTATTCTATTCCCAAAGTTAAAAACTGTCATCAGATTCAAAAGACCAGAAAACTGTCTTTGAACATAAGTTGACAGCGATACAAATAATATGTGTACTAATTTTAAATGCACCAGGCGGCTAACCTATTTTTTTTGATATATTTTGTTTATCATATAGTTGTGGGCATTCCCGCACTATTGTCTGTAAAGGTGACACGTTATTTAGCCCTACGGCTTTATAAATTAGTTTTAGAGGACAATTTGGATCTCAAATACCAATACGCGCTTAAATGCCTCGGCTTTTATGCTCTTTTTACTGCCAGTTTGTGTTACATAGGATTTGTTGAGGCGGATTTTATGGTGAAATCAAAACTATTGTTTGCCTTGGGCTTTCTTACTTTACTGCGAGCAGTGTTTAGATGGGTAAGTCGAGACTTGATTCAAACTGCTTTTAATTTGAAATCAAATAGAAACATTTTCCATATTGTTTTGAACGGGGTTTTGTCTTTGGCGATGTTTCTGATTGCCTATCAATTGACGCTGCCTGTATATGATGTTGGTCTAGGTTAGCGAGATATAACCAGCAGCAACATAAAAAAATGACTTAAATATCCCTTCAGATATTCCGATCTAATAGGCATGGATTTTAATATTTTTGAAAACTCGTTTGATATTGTTTTAATGTATGATGAATCCGGAATGATCGAGTACGCAAATTCATCATTTTATTTATTCTCGGGTCTTTCCGTTGCCCGAGTAGTTGGGAAGCTGACTCTGGCAAAAGTATTTCTAGAGGTGGATGATCAGCCTTTGCAACTCAATGCATTTGTTGGAATGAAAGACACGCGTCCGATGAAAGTGATTTCCTTTAAAACAAAAAACACCGAAAAAGGCCTTGGGCAGTATTCAATTGTTCCAATAGACGGCAAATACCTTCTGTTTTTTAAAGATGTGACTGTTGAAGAAGAATTGCATAGAAAATACCGACGAGAAATGGGTCTTAAAGATAAAAAAATTGAAGAAATGGATTCATTAATTGAACTTCTTCAAAACACTCGATTGGTAAAAGAACCTGGAAAAATATTAGAAGAATTCATCAAACATATCCTTAATAATTTTGGATTGGGTGTTGGATTTTTAAAAAAAGCCGACAAAGACATTGTCAAAGTTATTAACTCGAATCATCTTGGGCAATCATCAGTTTTTGATTCTTTAAATAGAAAAATTCAAAAATTACCGGCTCATGAAAAGTACACTTATTATGACAGTGCTAAAGTGAAAGAATCATTCTCTACAACGCATATCCACAGTATGGTTATTTTGCCAATATCGTCGCAATCCAGTGAAAACTACGAAATCTTCATTCCGATTCATGGGCCAGAAAAAGCGCAACAATTTGACCATCAAAAGGTAATTACTCTGGCTGAACAAATGAAACTCTTAATTCAAAATATGAATTTAGAGCGGTTATCGATTTTTGATGATTTGACGAAACTTCACAATTCTAGGTTTTTCAGAGAAAAATTAAACGACTACACAAATCGTTATGAAAAATTAAACTTAGTTCTGCTTGATATTGATTTTTTTAAAAAAGTAAACGATAATTATGGTCATCCAGGCGGGGACGCAGTGCTGATACATGTTGGCCAAGTTCTAAAGTTGTTTCAAGATAAAGAAGTGCTCATTTCACGTGTAGGCGGAGAAGAATTTGCAATTTTAGCGCCGAACCAAACATTGGATGAAACACTAGATATGGCTTCAAAAATATCAAATCAAATTAAATCCAGTATTATATACTATGATACAAAACAAATTAAGATAACGATTAGCATGGGGATCTGTAGTTGGGATCCTGAAGTTCAAACTATTCGAGATTTTTATAAAAAGACGGACGAAGCACTTTATGAAAGTAAAGCAAACGGTCGAGATCGAATTACGGTACTTAAGTCAGCTTGAACGATTCAACACCCAATAATCGAATATTAATTGTAATTCCTTCGTACAATCCTAATTTTTTGTTAGTAGACACGATAAAAGACTTAAACTCGTTTGAAAGATTAAAAAATCTAAAAAAGATCGTGGTAAATGACGGCTCAGAACGGGGTCAGGAATTTTTTTCTGAAATTTTAAAACAACCGCAGGTAGCTGTATTAAACCACACTAAAAATTTCGGAAAAGGAAACGCAATTAAAACGGGAATTCAGCATGTTCTTGATCAAGAGGCGACTATTCAGTGGATCATAACCGTAGATTCGGACGGGCAGCATAAAGGACGGGATGTCTGCGCTCTGATTGACAACATCACAGACGATCCATTTCGTGCACAGATAGGCGTAAGACTGCTTAATTCACGGGATACTCCGTTTCGCAGTTATATTGGAAATCTTTTTATGAGAAAGATTTTTTTTATACTTTATAGCTTTGATTTAAAAGACACCCAATCCGGACTGCGAGTCTATCCTCGAAGTGCATTTGCCCAAATGTTAAATTTGAAAAGTCGTAGATACGATTTCGAAATGGATGTAATCACCGTTCTCTTACTAAATAAATTTCATTTTCATCAAACACCGATTTCAACAATATATTTGAATAAAAACAATTCATCCCACTTTAAACCAATTACAGATTCCTTTAGGGTAGTCTGGATACTTTTTAAAAACCGTTTTAACTTTTAGACTTTAATTCTCTAATTTAATCTTTTGCAGACTTAAGGGCCGCATATTTTGTAAGGGCTTCGGTTGTATACTTCCGTTGGGCACGAATTTTATGTTCTGGTATAGGTTCAGTGAGCTCTTCTGTGTACTCAACAGGGATTAGTTTATCTAAAGAAAAGTCTGCATCAACGGATCCGATATCAAATTGGTCTGCGGTCAGAGTTGAAAATTTAATGACAGAATTGCTCCATACGAAAAACCAAAAATTAAAATACTTCCAGCGACTTTGGCCACGAAGTTGAAAGCCAAAAGTAAGCACGAGTGCTTTAAAAAAGTAAAAAAGCCTCTCAGGATTGGATAGCAAGCGCATAAACCGTCTCAACAGCAAAACAAGGGTAAGTTTATTCTTGTAGGCAATTCTAAATAATGTCGGAACGTCTATATAACCGCTGGACTGATTAGATGACGTGCTATCAACTTTCAGCAATGAGCAAAAAGTTTTATATCTGGTGTATTGATATTTTCCTTTTGTGTATTTCTCTACAAATAAGAAAAAATTATCAATAATTTGCTGTTTAGGCTTTAGGTATTTTATATTTGTCTGATATTTAAATCCACCTAAACCGAGTTTGCCATCGCGAAGTCTATTAGAATATTTCATTCTTTTATATAATGGAGTTCCTGGCAAAGCGGTCAGTAGTGACGGTTCACCCGATATCAGACCACTTTTCAAAATTCCATCAAGAGTCGAATCGCACACATAGTCGGGTTCAGTATCAAATCCAAAAATAAGGCCGGCAACAATAATAAATCCATTGGATTGAATTTTTTGAATCGATTCAACAAGACTTGATTTGACGTTTTGAATCTTTGCGGTTTCTAGCAACTGGTTGTTCTCAAAGCTTTCGATGCCAATAAAAAACATATCAAAACCAGCCAGTTTTAGTTTGCTCATTAAAGTTGTATAATTGGATAAATTAATTGTCAGCCAAGTGTAGATATTTACGGAAAGTCCAGTCTGTTGTTTCCAAAGTATAATTTGATCGCAAACAGCTTCTGCCCAAATAGGATCACCGATAAAGTTATCACAGGCAAAAAGCACTTGTTTTATACCTTTACGAACAAAATAATCTATTTCTTTAACAATCTTTTCTGGCAATACATTATGAGGTTGATTGTTATCTTTTTGAATTCTTATATCGCAAAATTCACATAAAAATGGACATCCTCGGGAGACCTCTATCACGGCCCCGTAGTAGGATTGCAATGTTTGGTCCATCAACGTGCGATCCATCAGGATAGATTCTTTAACTTCAAATTTTTTATTCCAAGTGAGAACTTTATCTAATGGTTCCTTGTTTATTAGCGATTCAACGAGGCTGCGGACAACCCCTTCGCCATCACCTACAATAAGATGATCAAACTCAAATAGAACTTCGATCTTGCCAGCCTGTTGGTAGGACCAACAAATTGGACCACCTAAAATAAAAGTGGCACTGGGATGCTTAAGACGAGAACTTTTCAAGAATAAGGTCAGGGCTCGATACTCTTGATTTATTCCGGTGAAAAGATAAATATCAGATTCTGGAAATTTTTGAATATCCATAACGCGATTATCAAACATGGAAATCTCAAGATTTTTAACTGGCCGTAAATAAGCTGCTAAAGTGTAAATCCAAACCGGCATATAGTGGACGCCAAACATTTGGGTTTGCGCCATTTCGGTATCTACGAAGTGAACAAATGTTATTTTTGTCATTCTATGCACCAGCCCCGCCAACTTTGGTTCTAACTTGAAAAAGGAGCTCTTTCAGCAATTTTTCACCTGGCTGCTGCGACAATGCGTTTTCTAGCTCTGAAGGTAACTCGCTGAAGCTCTGTTCATAATATAAAAAAAGATAAGATTTGGTCCTGAGGCAACTCAAAATATTTCGTTTACGGTATTCCTCGCCAAATCCAGACAGCAAGTGATTGCCCAGTGTTTGAAAGTTGGAAATCGCTGTTCGGTAAAATTCCTTGTTCTGAATTAAAATCATCAGTTCGTCTGCAAGAAGATCTTCAACCGCTATTAAGTCTTGCAAGTTATCAGTGCCATTAGAAAACTCTTCGATGACCGCTTTGGTTATAAAAAATCGAGGATAATCACCTAATCCGGGCTTATTTAAAAAATCGCGCATTTTAGCAAAGTAAGTCCATTTGTTATCCTTGTCGTGAAAAAAGTCCACTAGGAGCGCCAGGACTTCGTACTCTTTGTCTTTATACAAAGTAGAATAGTTTTTTAAAAAAGGCTGGAGCTCACTATAGTAACCTCCTCGTGCCAAAAGATACGTATATTCAAAATTGCTATAGTGATAGGTATGGGAATGTTCAAGAGTATCCATGGCCCAGGAACCATAGCGCTTGATGTCAATATTGCGGTTTTGATTGAGTAAAATAAAAAAGCTACTTAATCCGACCGTGATCAGCTTGAGTCCTTTATTTAAATCTTCATTTACTCGCCAATTTATAAGCCAGGTGCCGATAAATAGGAATAGAAAAATCATGGGAAAATAGGTTCTATGTTCAAAGGCCACATGGCGAATTGGGAAAAATCCAGATTCGGGCAAAAACGACAAATAAAATCCCATCAGTAAAAAAAATAAAGTTCGATTTTTAAGAAATCGATTTCCTAAATAAATTACTGACAAATGGAGGGCTAAGTAAAGCCAGTGAATTGAAAAACCATATGATTCTGGAGCTGTAAAATCGTATAGAAAGTGAAAATTATAAGGAATCAGCATCAGCTTAAAATAGGTAAGCAGAACTTCGGTTTGAACTAAAAAGTACGAAAATGCTGGTAAGGCATCGGATTGAACATTTTTTTTTAGAAACGAATAATAAAAAGCTGGCACCAAAAGCAATAGGAAAAATGAAACTAGAAAGGGTGTTTGTTTTGACGTGCGACCTTTTACGTTACCAGGTGTGAATAAAAAATAAACAGGTAAAAAGCTCAAATTGGGTTTTGAAAGTAAACCGAGCAAGAAATAAAATAAGGAAGAATTACGCGAGAAAATGGTAGCGTCAGAAGCGTATTTGACAAAATATCGCATAGTAAGTAGTCCAAAAAAGCCGGCCATAATAACGCCAGTTTGAATCGCCATGGTCAGCACCTGGCTATGCAATGGATGAAGTGCAAAACCGAAGGCTGCAAATAGGGCGATCGTCTGTTTATTCCCCGATTTCGATTTAATATTTAGCTCTAGTACAAAGAGATAAAGTTGCCACGCCACCAAGGCATGAAGTGCCAATCCCAAAATTCGAAACGGAGTCGTTGTTGCTCCAAAAAATTGAACTACTAATTTCGTGTAAAGCATTAACAGCGGGCGATCTGCCAATCCGCCAGTTAGACTTGAAAAATAAGATCTTAATTCGGGATTAAAAAGTACGCGCCCAATATCATCACCAAGAAAGTCGCCATTCAGGACATAAAAATAACTCACCAGAAGCGTTAAAAATAGAGATCCCCATATTTTAAATCCAGATTTTTCAATCATGACCAAAGTCTATTTACGTTCCAGAGTCTTAGCAAGACTAATTGCGAAAACTGTTATGCCGAAATCGAATGCAATAAATTTATTAAATTGTTGAACAACTGCACAATAGTCGAGTGGTCTATTCTTATAGTCGCGTTTTATTTCGAGGCGTATCTGGACCGTTTGTTCATTTTGATACAAATTATGCAGAAATCCAGAGTAAAACTTGAATACAGGTGTAGTTTATGAAAACATTAAGGTGTTCGTTTAACAGGGTCTATACAGATTTTTATTATAAAAGGAGAACGTAATGAGAAAATTTCAAGGACTACGAAGCCAAAAAGGTTTTTCGTTAGTGGAGTTAATGGTAGTTGTGGCGATCATTGGTGTACTAGCG
>JAYVPD010000213.1:0-15798 GCA_043757515.1 Pseudobdellovibrionaceae bacterium | reverse complement strand
GCTTGCTCTACCAGCTGAGCTACTCCTGAACACTGGAAGTCTGAAATTAGTAGATTTGAATTTTGAAGTCAAGCCGTCCTACCCTTAATTTTGAGATAGGCCCATAGAACTGAGTTTAGATTTAAGTCCGTCCACCTTGTAGATCAAACCGCCAATTTTGATGAAATTCAGAGTCTTGTCGGACTCAAGGACTGTTTCTTGACCCGTACCACTAAGGGATTTCATTAGTGGTTTCCAATCGATTCCGTTCACTTCATCCGCCTTATAACTTGAATAGCTCAAACGGCAGAGATCCTGAATTCTGTTGGCTTCTCGCACGGTAATGTCGGATTCAACAAAGTACAAAACCTGCACAGAACTTGAGCACCATTCAAAATTGCGAGACTGGGAAGGCGAGCCCATCAACACTTCGACATTGCTCGAAAAGGACGCAGACTTAACGTATTGCATTACCATAACTACCGAGTACAAAAGAACCGCGTAGAGGCCGATTTTTATATAGAGCCAATTAAATCGAAGTGTTTTCATAAAATTAGGATACCAAAGCGAATCGAATTGGTAAATATTTTAACGATGTTTCGATGTTTACCAGATTTTGAAAACTGCTATAACTACACCTATGATCAGAATTCCCAGAATGGAATCTTCATTTTTCATGGTTTTCCATCACAAAAGAATAGAAATAAAGATCTCGCGTTTAATTTATTCCAGAACACAAAGGCTTCGGTTTTTGTACATCACTATGAAGGGATTGGCGAATCCCTTGGACTATTTTATTTTAAAAAATCGGTAGATCGTGCCCGACGGTACGTAACCCAAATTACTAAAGAGTTTAATTTAAAAAAAATTCATTTTGTTGGCCACAGTTGGGGAGGTTTTATATCGCTTAACTTGCTTCCGGACTTTTCTGAACAACTGCAATCTCTGGTACTCTATTCCCCCTTTACAGAAATTCCTGACGGCAAGGGGGTCGATGAACTAGCCGATGCCTTAATTAAAGAATACCCCCACTTATTTTTTCATCGAACTCGAGCCGAAGTAGTTGAAGAATTCAGTCAAATGCAAATGAGTCATCGCTATAAAGAATCGTTAGAAAAGATCGGCTGGCAAAAACCGACTTTGATTTTGCAAGCTCTTAACGATTTAGCCACACCAGAAGCAAGAACCCGAGCGGTGTTGCCGCTTTTTGGAAAAGCATTGAACTACACCGAACTTGAAGTCGATCATTCATTTACTCAAAATAGATCACGAACGTTTGATTTAACAAATCAGTTTTATAAAAACATTCACCTATCCAAATAGAGGACCGCATGAAAACATTTTTTCAACTATCTTTAGCCACGCTATTTTTATTTGGCTGCTCGACAACAATTAAAACAGAAACTCCAAAGAGTTCCGTGATTATTTCTGATTTTGCAGGCACCCAGCGCAAGGATTATGTAATGACTGGTAAGCGCTATGCGCTGGCTACCCAAGGCATTCTTACAACAAAAGCTGCAACGGACATTATAGATAGAGGCGGAAACTTGATAGATGCCTATGTCGCAGCTTCGTTTTCCATTTCTGTTGAACGACCTCATTCTACCGGAATCGGCGGCGGGGGTTTTCTTGTTTTTCATCAAGCGCATTCCAAAGACAATATTGTTCTGGATTTTCGCGAGCGTGCAGGAACCAAAGCTAAAAAAGACATGTATTTAGACGGTAGCGGAAGCTACCTGAGCCAGCTTTCCAAAGACGGGGCCTTGGCGGCGGGAGTTCCGGGTCTAGTAAAAGGATTATGGGAAATTCATAAAAAATTTGGCAAAATGAAATGGACACAAGTTTTAGAGCCAGCCATAAAAATTGCAGAAGACGGTTTTTTTGTATACCCAGATTTGGAAAACGCTTTAGCCGATAGAAAAAATGTGCTTATGCAGTACCCTGATTCAAAAAAGATTTTTATCCGCAGTGATGGCTCGTCCTATAAAGTTGGCGATGTTTTAGTTCAAAAAGATCTAGCAAATACTTTGCGGGCTATTGCAAAAAATGGAGAAAAAGAATTTTACCAAGGAGACACGTCTAAAAAATTGGTCGCTTTTTTAAAAAAAGAGCATGGCATCGTTGGCGCCAAGGATTTAAATCGATACAAAGTAATTCATAGGCAACCCGTGGAGTCTAAATTCCTCAATTACAAAATCGTTTCGATGCCGCCGCCAAGTTCGGGGGGCGTCCATGTTGTTCAATTTTTAAAAATGTTAGAAAAAGAAAATTGGACTCCTATGGAAATGAACACAGCGAAGGTTATTCACTTTGAAGCGGCCGCCTTTCAAATGGCGTTCGCCGATCGGGCTCAATATTTGGGAGATCCTGATTTTGTAAAAGTACCGGTCAGCCAGTTGATTTCTGATTCTTATTTGAACGCCCGCAAAAATGAAATTTCGCTTACTAAGGCTCGGACGGCGGCTGATGTAAGATCTGGAACTATTGATCAAAAACACGAATCCACCGAAACCACTCATATGTCTTTTCTTGATAGCGACGGCAATGCCATCAGTTCTACCCAAACAATAAATGGCTGGATGGGTTCTGGCGCTGTTGCGACGGGCACTGGGATTTTACTAAATAACGAGATGGATGATTTTTCTGCCAAACCCGGAGTAGCCAATTTATATGGTGCGGTTGGATCGGATGCCAATGCTATTGCCCCCTTTAAAACTCCGCTCTCTAGCATGTCACCGACTCTTGTTTTTGACGAAACGGGACGGCCAATCATGGCGGTGGGCGCGCCTGGTGGCACGCGAATTATAAGCTGTACGGCTTTGACTATTTTCAATCATTTGTTTTTTAAACAGTCTTTAGAAAGTTCCGTTAAAAATATCCGAATCCACCATCAATGGCAGCCCGATATGCTTTTTATTGAAAAACCAGGTCCGCCAGAAGCCGAACTCGCTAAGCTAAAAAATATGGGATATAAAATAGAACTTGGTAGTGTACCGTGCCGAGTGATGTCGGCGTCTCTGGATACAAACAACTCGGAATTGACGGCCGTGGCTGATCCCAGGGATATTGGCACAGCGGCGGCGAAGTAGTTAGGAACTACGGCTCACGATTAGGGGCGCCGTAATTATATTTAAATATTAGTTATTTGCTTTTAAATATTTCATTAGTTCGGCACAACCACCGATTAAAACACCTTTATGGAAAACTTGTGGAAACGTTGGCCAACCACTCCATAACTTGATGGCTAATCGAGGCTTCCATTTAGAAAAATAACTGCCATGTTCGATATAATGAAACTTCATATTTTTTTCATCCATAAATTTCCGAGCTTTTGTGACCACTGGATTTTGTTTCATCCCAACGATGACCCATTCATTTGCCTGAATCGCTTGTTCGACTTCGCTGACGGCTGCTGTATGAAATTGATTCATAGATTCTAGGGCCAGATTTGAAACTTTAGCTTCCGTTAATGTCTTTCTCATTCTTCATCTCCAGAGAATTGTTTTTGTAACAACCGATAGTAAATGCCGTTTTTGTCTTTGGCAAGATCCTCATGTCGGCCAGACTGGGCAACTTCACCATTACTCAAAACAAAGATTCTATCCGCGTCCACAATTGTGGACAAGCGATGGGCTATAACCAGACTTGTTCGACCTTCCATCAGGCGATCCAGTGCTTCTTGGACTAGCGCTTCGCTTTCTGTGTCTAGGCTAGAAGTTGCTTCGTCTAAAATTAGAATTTTTGGATCCTTCAACAATGCGCGCGCAATTGCGACCCGTTGTTTTTGGCCGCCGGACAGCTGAAGGCCCTTTTCGCCGACTTTGGTTTGCAATCCTTCAGGAAAGCGCTGAATAAATTCCAATGCGTTTGCAGATTTTGCGGCATTGGAGATTTCATTAGCGGTGGTGTTCTCTTTTCCATATTTAATATTTTCTTCGATAGTAGATGAAATCAATATTGGCTCTTGCGAAACAATTCCAATTTGTTCACGCAGCCAGGAAACATTCAATTGAGATATTTCGATTCCGTCAATCTTAATGCTGCCCGAATCTATCGGATAAAAACCCGGGATAAGACTAGCTATCGTGGATTTTCCTGCACCAGATGACCCAACAAAGGCCACCTTTTGACCGGGCTCGACAGTAAAGGTAAGATTTTTTATGACTTTGATGTCTCGTCGCGTGGGATAACTAAATGAAACGTTTGTGAATTCAATTTTTCCAGCAATTCGATCAGGACGCTGACCTGAAATAACCTCTTGAGTTTGTTTTTCTAAAATTTCAAAAATTCGCTCAGACGCGCCAAGGCCAGCAGCAAAGTCGCCCCAGAGGCTGCCTAAACTGCCCACGCCAATTGCGACGAGCATTAGGTACAACAAAAATTGAGTTAAATCGCCGACCGACATTACGCCCTGAATGACCTGATACCCGCCGTAGGCAAGGACGACACAGACGGCACTAAATCCAACAGTCATTGCCACTACCATAAAAATCGTGATGGCTGTGATTCTTGATTTTACAAAACCCAAGGCGTTGTCGAGTGCCGTGCCATACCGATTTACTTCAAATCCTTCTTTGACAAAAGATTTGACTGTTTTAACCCCAGATAATGTTTCCTCAGCAACAATGCTCGAGCCGGCGACGGCGTCTTGCAGGTTTCGCGAGTGTACTCGAATTTTTTTACCAAAAATAGCGGCAAACCAAGCAATGGGGGGGATCAAAATAAACATGATCGAGGTCAGCTGCCATGAAGTGTAAAACATAAAACCAAGTCCGCCCAAGACTTGGCCTAAATTGCGAAGTCCCTGGGAAATATTCACACTCACCGTGTTTTGCAGAGTGCCGCAATCAGATGCCAGTCGACTCATCAGATCGCCCGTGCGGTGAAAATCAAAAAACGAAACTTCTTGCGCCATTAAGTTAGTAAATAGCTTTTGTCGCAATTTTAATGCGATCCTTTCGCCGCTCAGAGTAAAAAGATAATAACGCAGACTAGACGTAATTCCCTGCAAAATAAAAACGACAAACAAAACTCCTACTGCCCACCAAAGCCAATCTAATCGTTTAGCTTCCAGGACATTATCAACCATCCAGCGAATTACCTGGGGGTAAACAAGCGAGGAAATACTTGAAACTACTAAAAAAACCAGGCCCCAAGACAAAGTTTTGATTTCGGGTTTGGCTACATCTAATAAGCGGTCGAAGGATTTGCGTTTGGTCATGGGTCTATTTTGGGCATAAAAATTAAGAAAGACAAATTTTAACGGCTTTTGAACAGCGTAATTCCCAGATTTCACTTACGGTTTTTTCTTGCAATTGATGACTAGGTCTATTGAAATGACCTCTGGTCTATAAACAAAATAAAAAGGGGATTCTTATGTTTAAGTATTTATTTGGAATGTTAGTATTGGCACAATTTACTTGGGCTGCATTACCACAAACAATGACAGCTTGTAGTATCAAAAACGATTACAAGTCACAATTTCAAATGTCCAGCACGACTATGGCATTTCAAGTTGATGGTAAAGATGCGACTGGTAAAGCTTTTACCGCAACTTTAGCTTTTGATGTTGTTGGCAGCCAAGATTTCGTAACGGCTGATTTCAAGCCTGAATCATTGCCAACTATTAATACAATTGCAGACATCACAAGCTTTACGGGCGGAACAGCTGTTGGCATAACTTCAAAAGATGAAGGATCATCAACAATGTATTTCTTTGAATTTGAACCTGGTCAATATTCAATCATTTGGTTAACTCAAGGTTCTGCAGTTGCATTAGGCAAAACTACAGATTGCAAATAGTTTTAGTGTCTATTTTTTTCAGCGTTTGCCTTAAAGTAAACGCTGAAAGGTTTCAATGAAATCGCTTTCCTTTTTAACGGTGGCAAAGCTGGATATTCAAACCCTTGAAATTAGGTCGGATGGAGCTATTACGCCGAACTATACTTTATCTCTGGTTGAATTGGTGGGCACTTCCCACCCGCTCGGCACTTCCGAAAAGAAGGAAAATATCGTCCTAATCCAACAGACCCTATCCCCGTATTTCCCTTTGAAACAAATTCAGTGAATTTATTTCGTATTTGTGATTGCGACTAATGGCCCTATAGTCCGGCGTGAAATTGCATTAAAAAATATGGGGTACAATATGAAATCAAGTTTTACAATTGGGTTTGTCTTTACGTTAGTTAGTTTTTCGGCTTTGGCTAAAAAAGTCGACTGTCATCAACTTGACGGCTCGTCATTAGGTGGAACCTATTATGAAGCAGAAATCACTGGAAGAAACGTTTTGTCGAATCTTAAAGTAATTGATGTTACCGGCGGCAAATCTACATTAATGAGCTTAAATGTTGGCCCGTTTAAAGGGGCTTTAAACTCAAATGCTCGAGATCCCCAATGGAAGAACTTTATTAAATACGCAAATGTTTCGAATGGCGATTGCAAATACGATCAATGTGTTACTCTCGTTTTACCAGAAAACCTTTTGTTGCAGCTCGGACACAATTTTGGTGGTTACGTGTCTTTAAAAGATGATCATGCTTCCAGTTTTGTAAATTTGAATTGCCAAGTT
Organism: Pseudobdellovibrionaceae bacterium; assembly: GCA_043757515.1. GTDB lineage: Bacteria > Bdellovibrionota > Bdellovibrionia > Bdellovibrionales > Bdellovibrionaceae > UBA2316. The sequence continues at coordinate 9,251 of JAYVPD010000213.1, read as the reverse complement.
TACTAAACAGTTTGTTGGTTAAGCGGCCAATCTAGTGGCCGCTTATAAAATAAAACTCAATCAGAAATAGTTTACGATTTCATTTTCAAATCGGTCTTAAGCTTTTTCAGTCTCCCTTGATATTTTTTCGATTTCTTAAGTTCAGAATACAATAGGTCAGCTAATTTTCTTCCAGCTTCGATATCCGTCGGATGGTGAACTCCAATTTGCACTCGATGTTGCCCGATCTCAATACCACGTTTCTCTAATTTATCCTTTTCAGAAGGGTACAAGTCCATCAAAACCAAAGTATAGAGTTTTGAAATAGTTCCGTGCCCACTTGGGTAGGCTGGTGATTCTTCAGTTGGAACGCAGGGGGTAACTCCTTTAATGTAGGAAAATGGGCGGTGCCGTGGAAAATCTTTTTTCATTTTTGAAACGAAAAATCCAGCGTCGTCTAAGATCGGCTCGAAAAACTCTGATATAAGTTTTTTTTGAGACTCGTCTACTTTAGATCCTAGGGTGCTCGCATATAAATTACTAAAGCTAACATCCGACGCCTCCGCTTTGGCGGCAGCACAAAGTTCGGGAGTGCGAGTCTTTTCCCATTTCGCCAGCTCAGCTTCGTCCGCTTTTTGAGCAGCGCTGCCTTCTGTGGGCACTGGTGACATTTCTTTTTTTAAAAAATCATAGGCTGCTACATCAAGAAAAGTAAGCTCATGTTTGGCCGGTGGCACAGCCATAGGTGCTGTTTTTGAAAACACGGTTGTTGAAATCAAAACGAAAGAACACGCGAACAATAAGGACTTGAATTTAATATAAGGCATAAAGCTCTCCAAAATTTTTATTTAAAGGGAACTTAATTTGAAACTCACCTCGTTTGCACGCGTTTCTTCAACTTGGCCGATTTAGTGAAATGTTTTCACTCTTGAGTGGCTCAAAAATGAGCTTTCACTAAGCGTTTGTCAAAATATTTGACGGTACTGAATTGAATTCATTCGTGTTCATTATTCCACAATTTGCCAAGGCATTTTGTTATAAGACCTATGAAATTAAATTCGATTATTTTAAATAAGGATTCCAAATGAAAACTGCATTTTTGTTACTTGCGATGATTTTTTCTGTAAAGGGTTTTGCTTCGATTGCTGGTTTGTCCCCTGAAGCACTTGCCTGCTACGAAGCCGTGGCCGATGAGGAAAACTCTGATGTCCTGAAAATGAGTCGAGACTACGCCGCCACAAAACTTGAAAGCATAATTATCGGAATGTGTACTTATTCAAACGCCAAAGGCGCATTGAAGTGCTTCCGTGATGCTATGGCTGACGACAAAGTTCTTACAGCTCAAAAGCAGGTTGTAAATACCGTGGCCTTAGAACAAAAATACGCTCGTCTTTGTAGCAATACCCGAATCGGTGAAAAATTCCCAAAAACTAAAGATGTTGATGCTGTTGAATGTGTGAAAGCTGTAATGGACGATTCCGCAGTATTCAAAAGTAAAAAGAATTTTGCCTTAGCCAGTGAAGTTGAAGAAGAAGCGGTTGCACTTTGCATCAGTTCAAATGCAAAAGGTGCGACAACGTGCTTTAAAAACGGAATGAAAGAGAAAGTTCGCTTATTCGGTGAGAATATCGACTATAAAACAGCAGGCAGACTTGAAAAATCAGTAGCGGCATTATGCAAAGGTAGCCGCCTCTAGTTTTAATTTTATCCGTTCATTGCGCCGCTTCGACTTGTGAGGTTTCGGCAATAAAGCTGCAAATAGAGCTTTTGTTGGTGATAAAATATTTGGATGTTCAAAGTTTTCGACGGAATTGCTTTCAAAGCGTCTAGCTGATAAAAGTTCTGGTAAAAGCGCAAAACAATCTTTTGATTTCGAAGCCCGATGCGTAAATCCTCAAATTTGGGTCAGGTATCAGGTCACTACTGAAAAGGTTGTAAAAGGCTGCAAGGTAATTGTTGTTTCCTTACTTTCCCGATCAAAAAGCAAATGACGTTCTATTTTGGCCCGATCCAATACTTGGGAATTGCGCCTCAATAAAAATCTTAGTTGAAATCACTGACCTTTGGCGGAGGTTTCTAGAGAAATAACTTCAGCACTATCACTTTTATCACCGGATTGCTTTTCACCCTTGATAACTAAGAAACCTGTTTCACTTTTATATTTTGCCCTTAATTCGGGATCGCTTGGGTTCACGTATTCAATCGACGCGATTCTGGAGTAGCCACCTTTTTTTAAAAGAAAAAGATAGAGAGCGTTTAAATGGGGCACTTGATTGAAAGGAAAGGGAACTGTAAACCCTGTTGCCTCAGAAACAATGCTGCAAACAGCTGCTGTGCAGGTTTCCAATTGACCAGCAGGCGTCCCAATCCGTTTTGAAATGAGCTGTCGAACTAAGTCAGCCTCTTCTTGGCTAACCCTTAACTTAAAACGATAGAATGCTCTGGTGGGTGCTTCCTTTGCGATTTTTGTCCGAACATTGGTCATAGTTGTTTTTAATTTATTTCCTCGTAGGTTCCAAAAGTTTTCATTTTCACCCAAAGAAGTATGTCCTCCAAGATATGGTTTTGGGTACCAAACTATCTCGATGTCATCGCCCATTAACTCTTTGTTTATTATGGAGTCATACAACGGAACATTTCGATACGAGTTCAACTGATAGTCAGAACTAGTTTCCAGCCCGAAGTTAGCTTGAAATAGTTCCAGCAGATTAGGGGCGACTTGCCTCGCATTTTTTGCAGACCATTTTGTAATATCCGAACGATGATTTGGATCCAGTATATCTGATATAACAAAAAGTGGCCTTACTTTTACTTCGGGATGATTTCGCTTAACATCCAGCAGATAACCCATTTCAACATCTATGTACTGGACACTTGCTTTTTTCATTTCGCCAAGCCAAGTTTCCGTTTCAATATTCGGAGTCGATACTCGTTGATAAAGTCCCCTAGCGGGGTAATTTGGTAATGTCTCTACCACTCCGTCTAAGTCGTGGATCCGGCCATTTTCATCTCGTTGATACCGTGGCGTTACAATCTGTCCAACTTTGTCTTGGCCGCTCAAGCTGCCCGCTGTTCCAATCAATGTGATGTCTTTGATTCCGTGTGCTACGGCCGCGTTGAAAATGTCTAGGGATCGATCTCCGCGCGCGTAGTTAACAAACCATATTTTTTTTCCATTTTTAAACTCAAGCACTTGAACGCCTTGGCCTTCGAGTTCGTGATCGGTCAAGGACGGATCAGTGTGTTTTTCGTGATACGCCTTTAAAAGTGAAAGATAACGTACTGAATTTCGAAGTTTGTTTTGCGCAAAAATTGCATTGACCAAAGAATTTGGCCACCCAAAAACTAGCCCGTCAGGGACATATCCTATTTTTTTAAATGCATTTTGATAATAACTTTGTAACGCTTGAACTTGACCAATAGTTGTCACACGATTAGCTCGAACTCCGGACAAACGCAGGACACTCTGGGCATGAATTAACGAATCTTTACCATTTACACGAGCGACAATCACGACTCGTTCACCGTAGGGGTCAAGGGCTTTAAAAACCTCAATAACTCTGCGAACTTTAGGTACAACCTCTAGATTTGAGTAGCCCAACTGGAAGGCTTTTTTAAGGGCTTTTTGTAAAGGGCCTTCGATGATAATGAATTTTGTTTTTAAATCTTTGGCGTACGTATAACCTACTTCGCCTAGATCACTTTTTAAACGAACGTCCATGTTAGTAATAGTATGGGGCGCATCTGGTTCAAGCGCTTCAATCTCGGTTACATACCCACGCGTGCTGGTTTTCTTTTCGCCCGTGTAAAAATGGTGACAGTCCGTTGGCCTCGACGCATGACTTTGCAATGCGAAACTGGCCGCAAAAAAAAGCAAGGAACTTGAAAAGGCGGACACCAACTTATTAACTAACATAATTAAACAATACCTTTCCAATTGCGACTTTAAACCATTTCAAATTTTTATGAACTATAGCCTGTAAGGTGAAATCTTTATCTGAATTTCATTTTGACATGTAATTTGGTAAAAAAGATCAGCTGACTATTGATATTTGGTCTCGCTACAATATGAAAAATACTCGATTAAATTCAGTTATTTGGAGAAAAAAATGAGATTTTTTTGCCTCGGTTTAGCCCTGTTACTAGTAAGCTGCCAAACGACTCAAATGTCGGAGGTCCCCCCGCGATCTATTGATTTTTATGTCTATATACCAAAATTAGCCAACGCCGAAAAAGGTGATGAGGACGTAGAGACCGTTTTTAAAGACATTTTAACCCATTTGGGCCCTTCTAGCCGTTGGGGCCGAGTCGGTTTAGCTTTTAATCATCCTTATACCGCATTTGTCTCTGGTGAAACTCCAGAAAATTTTGTCATGAAATCAGAATTTAAAATCTACTTTGAACGACTCATAAGGGTTGCCCACAAAATGAAAATACCGATACTCGTTGGACTTAACGGGGGCCCTTGGTCTACGCCTATTGGGCCCTACAATTCCTATTGGAAATCCGTCAACCAGGGACAGTTTTTGAGCCGCTACCAAGACGGTCAGGTCAACCAATCCATTCCTAAAGAATCCGCTTTAACTTCACAGCTACTACAAAAGTACATAGCCATTTCGCCTTACAACCAGGAGCAAAAAAGCGATGCTTTAGTTTTGACTCTGTCACCCTTCGCAACCGAGCTGCAAAACTCTAGAAAAAAAGTACTTTTGGACGCCGTTAAATTTTGGAATGATATGGATACGGCTTATCCGAATACTCTGTCGGCGTTTACAACCGACAGTGAGGTTTCTAACTTTCCATTTCGTTTTGAATCTAACGGCGAATCGATCCCTATAGGATATGAATCTTGGAATCAAAACCCTTTTTGTCAGCACTATTCAATAGAACATTGCAGCGAATTTTTTCTAAAAAAGCCGAACTACTCCACAACCGAAGCGCATAGTTGGTTTCAATTTCGAGCAGATAATCATAAAAAATTTGTTCAAGATACTGTTGATACTATTAGGTCCCGGTTTCCAGACAAAAAAATTTATACACATCAGATAGCAGAGCTCGATAATGTCTTTCAGAATCATAGGCAAAAATTTGATTTTGCATCCCCTCAAATGACTTCTTTTGTAGAAAAGGCAATCCCTGGTTTTACTTCTTATATCTATGACGGGCGAATTGATGATTTTAAAAAAATTGTCGATCAAATATCTCTAAAATCCAACCACTGGGCACTAATGGAATTCAATACAGGAAAAGGCTGGAAAAAATCTAAAGACTCATTGGCTGCTTTTACTGAAAAACAGATTTCCTATTTATTTTTCAAAGGGGTGGATGCAATAGCGTGGCTGTCGTGGAACACCAATTCACTGGACACCGGCATTAAGGATTCCGGTGTCGACGAGGGCATTGAAAACTATTTAAAAAACGGTCCTAGAAACAATTTTTAAGTACGAATTCCAAGAAATTGTTCATATCAAAATCACCGGAATTATCAAATGACGGAACAGAAACATTTCGAGTTTCACCATGTCGTCCCAAGCATTGCGCCTGATCTTGGCCAGCCGATTGAGTTATGACAAGTCCATTAGCGTATTTATAGGTAGCAGGAATTCCGTAAGCATTATTCGTAAGTTCGCTACCATTTGGAAACAACCATGTAGCACCGACAGTGTTAGATTGATTTGTAAAGATCGCACCCGTTGCAAAGTACCAAGTCGCTCCATTTGTCCCCACTGAATTTGTCGCTAACTGCCCATTATCGTAATAAGCGGGGGATCCTTGTTCCTGTCCCTCGATACACAAACGCCGTCGTAATCCATGTGTGAGTTCCAAAATTTTCAACTCTTTTCCAATTGCTAACACTTTAGATATAGACAACGCTTCTTCACAACCAGGCATATACCGTTGCGCTGAGGCTTTGTTTGATAAAAAAACTCCTAATACTAAAGAAACTAAAATAACCGCTTTCATATGGACTCCATTTATTAATTTATTTGTAACCCTGTTGTAATCAGCAAAGCACATACCAATCTGAAAGGTTCCCAACCGCCGGGCAAATACTCGCTTTTACAAAATTGGCAGACACTTATGAAATTTTTTTAAAAACACCATAAAAACTTCGGCATTTTAGAAAAAATTGAATAAAGAAATTATTTACCAAATTACATGTAATAATTAAGTTCAGGGTTGGGTTTACAATTTCAATGTATACACTTCAAAAAACTATGCGTTGGTCTTTTTTTAACTAGAAATTTTTCTAGAAAAATGGAATCGGTGTCGAAACGCAGACAATTGGAGTCTTTCGTGGCAATTTTTAAACTGTTATTTCTATTAATATTTTCATCTTTGCTCGTAAAGGCCATTCCGATTCGAAAAGTTATTCTGGATTTAGATGAAACAATCATTCAGCGAAATCAAGAATATCGGCTTGAAGAGGGCATTTTGGTGCCGTCGCTTGAATCATTTGACATCAAAGCCCTCTATCCAGATGGGACAATTCAAGAACGAACCTACTATTTGAGACCAGGAGCAAGACAGTTTCTTACCTATCTCGTCGGCGAGGTTAAAAACAAGAGTCTTGACGTAAGCTTTCTATCAAAAAGTCACCAGGCCAGACTGAACGCCGTTCTTGAAGCAATTCAAATAGGTGCTGAGCCAATAAGCCATTATGCAAAGCTAGCATTCGGTAGCGAAATAGTGAACGCGTACTCAACTCTTAAGCGGCCAGATCGGTCCAAAAGGTTGAAAGATTTTGATCTTATTTTTCACCCGAAAGCGAATAAATACTATCAGCATTTGAAAAAAGATGACCGAACTTTTTTGGCGAAACTGACTGTAGTGACGTGTGTGGTGCCAAATGATACATTGATGATAGATGATTCTCCTAGTGTAACATCGAAAGAATATCATGATCACATTGTAGCTTTAAGGGATGTTGAAAAAAAAGATGGGTATTGGGAGAAATATAAAAAATATCTGGCGGAACCTGAGACCTTAGAAACAAGCTTTGAAAGACAATCATTTTTAGCTGATTTGGAAATAGAAAAACATCAGTTTGAAGTTATTCAATGGCTAATGGAAGATGCTAAAAAAACTGAATTGCCCAACGACTATTCCCCTTGGGGCCAAATGTTAGACGCACCTAAAATTCTGGTGACTGAAAAAATCCACTTTCGGTATTTGATAGCTGACCTATTGTTAGATGATAATGATAATCAGGATATCGTTGTCGTCGGACGCGACATGGATCTTTTTAATGAAGTGATTGATCAGCCAAAGGAAAAGATGGGCATAAAGTCCAGAATTGTATATATACCAATGAGTCGAATTGTTGCGACAAAGCCGGAAAATATTTTAAGGGTATTGAAGGCTAACGGTATTGATTTGGATCGGATTAGAAACGGAACCCGCAAACTTAAGTTTGTTGACGGCGGATACCGTGGCACTGTTCCTGGAAATGTCATTCAAGCAGTTTTTGAGAACGTACCAAATTGGCAAGACCATGTGCAAAACATCACGGCTCATTTGTTTACCTCCGAATCAAAAGGCGGATTAAAAGATCCTCGCTCGTTCTCGTCTTTAAAAGACTACGTGGATGCGTCTGGCTTTGTCGGGATAAGTGCCCATCAAAATCGATTTGGTTCTGACAATTTGAGGGAAGTTATTTTGCATTGGGAACACGCGCGTCCTAAAAAACATTCACGTCCCTATCGCCTGGGTGACGATGACCGCGTTGCTTTGGATTTAAGTCATCCAACTGAAAACCGTGTGGCAAGGCTATTTGACTTTGTAATAAGAAAATTATTTTGGGAAGATTCTGTAATAAAGCAAATCAAAGCATTTTCCGAAGAAGAAATTTTTGTTTTACAAAATAGAACCGTCGCCAAGCCGGTTCAAGAAATTAAAGTCAGTGCCTTACCTAAAATATCTCGATTTGAACAAGCCCGATACTATTCTATAAAAGGCACTGTTCGTTTTTTTAAGATATTGGGAATAGATTTTTCTAGATTTATGCCAGAAAAACCGGTGGCACTTTTACTCGTAGCGAAGAAATCAGAAGACCACCCCGTACCAACTGTTGGGAAAGTTTCTCATCGTGGCGACCCCCGCAGCAGACGATTAAACCCTTATGACAATGAACTCTCGCCCCAGTGGGTTGCTTTGCTTGAAGACAAAAAAAATATAACTCGATCAGAATTTTCCTATGCTCCCTCTTTTGTAATGACCGAGTTGAAAGTTGCAAATGAAACTATTGCTCGTGAAACAGACTTGAATCTAATGGCTACCGTTAGAAACGATGACCCGCGCTTGCCTGCGATGGGCCCGATCTACCAAGCTGGCAAACGGAGAAACACTGATATCTTGTTGCAGATTCTTAGACAAAAACCTATTTCAACCGATACCTTAGATAGGCTAATTTTAACTATGGCGCAGTCCTATCATTCAGAACACGGTTCTGTTTTGCAAATTTTCAGATCTTTTGACTATCAGACAAGTGTTTTTAAAAACAAGGCTAAAGATCTTCCGAACGACTGGCACTGGTTTGTTCACTGGCTTCAATTGCAACTTAATCGTCCTTATGATCCTTTAGTTCTGGCTGGGCAAGTTCACTATTTGCTTACTTATCAAATGGTTCCATTTCAACTCTCATTTAACGAGGTTGTGCACGATATTTTAGACCTAGTTTTTGTTCGTGCTGGTTACGTGCCGCTTGCTTGGGACGATCAAACAAAAATTGGACTCAACGGTGAGGATGCACAGGCATTAGAAACGCACATTCAAAAAATCGCGGAACTAGCAAAAAAACCTCTACCTGCACGCGCTCGCAGCACCGATGTAGGGTATAAAATGTGTCGTCGATTTTATGGAAACTAAATCTAAATTCTAAATTAGAATCGAGGCACATTTCGTGTCGCTATCCACAAATCCAAAGGTGCTTATGGACCATTTTTTAAGCAAACAGATTTAGATCGCTATATTTTAAATACAGATTTGATTTCTAGGTTAGATCTATCTAATCCAGAAGACAATGATACTTACAATAAACTATCTAAAATGAAAGATTCTCACATTCGGAAAGCACTTGAGTTGGATCAATGCCGAGGCTTTTATGTCCAGAAAACCTGATCCGCTTTATAAATCAAGAATCGCAAATGGGAATTTTTTTTGAAGAACCAAAATGGCGGATTCGATGTGTATTCAACGATTCCGTGTACTTATGAAGTCGGTAAGACTTCAGTAAGATTAAGTCAATAGGGGCGATGCTCGGGTTACACTGC
>JAYVPD010000212.1:0-4280 GCA_043757515.1 Pseudobdellovibrionaceae bacterium | reverse complement strand
GTTAATCCGTTTAGCGTGACCAGTAACCCGGCGACCTATCCTTTGATGATGCTTGGGTTATTTGTTATCTTTGCTATAGCTTTGCTGTTTTTCATCGGCACAGTCTTGAAATTGTTGGGTTCCAAATTATACAAATCCCCAGCTTTACCGATAGTGTTCGTTCTTTACTTGGCGCTTTTTTTTCATAAAATGCCCCGAACTACAGATTCATTTTATTGGTTTGCTGGCGCGTCGTCACATCTTCTGGCTCTGAGCCTGGCGCTGGTTGCGGTGGGAACTTATTTTGCATTTCTTTTTAACAAACAGGCTTCTTTGTTTACGACTTTCTCTATCTCAGTTCTTCTATCTGTAGTTGGAATAATAATATCTGGTTCCAATGAAACACTGGCTGTGCAATGGCTTTTTTCTTTGGTGTTTATGATAGTTTATTGTCGTTTGATTTTAAATATTTGGGAAAAATGCTTAATTCTTCCCTTTGTTTTTGCGTGCATCGGATTTGCTATTTTGTATTTTGCCCCCGGAAATGCGATTCGTGCCAGTGAGTTAAAAGGCGGTCACGACATTCTGCTATTGCTTGTAAAGCCTTGGGGCTTGGTGCTAGAAACGACCGTTCGATATTTGAGTTTCGCCTTACTTTTGCTGGTTTTTTGGTCGTATCCCTTATTTAAAAAAATAAATCAATCGCTGCCCATTTTTTTGAAATCCAGCACCAGCCTTAAACTTTTAACCGCGTTTGGCCTGGGGTTGTTTCTGCTGACATTTGTTCCCTCTGTGTGGACAATGGGCGGCCTGCCACCACGGCGGGTTTTAAATAATACTTATATGCTTTTTCTTTTATATGGGTCATTTTTATTACTAGTTGCCAATCACCGCCTTTCTTTTTTGGAACGATGGGCGTCTCGCTTGGATCAACGTGTATCCGTTAAAGTTCAGAAAATGGTATTTGCTGTCACCTTGGTTTTTGTTTTTAATAATTTCTATGCTTGGAAAGACCTTGTGCATTTGCCTCAATTTACAGCCTCTTTGGAAAAACGAGATTTGCTGGTGACTGCAGGCAAAGGTTCAAATTTAATTTTGGAGCCGTTAAGTTATTTTCCGACTACTTTTTTTTACGAAGACATCACCACTAAAATTGATGACTATAGAAATATCGTCTTTTCCGAGTTTTATGGCTTAAAAACTGTTTTGCTTTCAAAAGACTATGACCAGGGGTCCTACTGATGAAGTCCCTGTCGGTAAAGACTGTTGTCAATTTTGTGACTGTCCTCGGTATTTTTCTGCTAGTGCAATACATTGGACTTCATTGGCTACTGTCGCCTGAATTAAATTATGATGAAGGTTACTACATTATGGGCGCCAATCGAATGCTCGAAGGCGATTGGTTTTTACAAAATCAAAGTTTTGACAAACCTTTTTTACATCCCCTTTTGATTGCCCTCAGCGCTACTGTATTTGGCGCGCACTATTTGGGCTATAGAATGCTTGGTTGGGTTTTGTTCAGTGTTGGATATTGGATTTTTGCAGCCGCTTTGAACCGCTTGTTTCGCCAATCAAGAATGTCTTTTTGGGCCAACAATATCGAATCAATTAAAATTATAGATCCAAAGCTCCCCGTTGATCAGGAATGGTCCTTTTATTTTTTAAAGTGGTCTTTGCTTGTGGGGCTTTTTTTGAATCCCCTGATCATTTCCAACGGCGCCTCCAGCATGGGTGAACCGTATCTTTTGTTTTTATTAACTTTGATTCTTTTGTATTACCCTCTAAGCAACACGACAGCGCATCGATTTTTAAACAGCATGGGTGTGGCCTTTTGGATCAAAGGATCTATTTTAATTTGGTATCCGTTGCTGTCTGTTTTTTCGATTCCTAAACTTGTGCGTGGCATTTTTAAAAATGGCAAAAAGCTACTTTTGCCTTTGGCACTAATATCCGTGGTTGGTATTTGGTATGGACTGATTGGAAAAACGAAACTTTTTGTTTTTCGTTATCTGCTGGATGTTCTATTCAGTACAGAAGGATCCAGCAAACAAAACCTATCTTTTATGACCCAACTGATTGCTTGGCTAGAGATTATTAAAACCAGTTTAGGCGCGGGTTTTTTGTTTTTGCTTTTTGTTTTGGTTGTTCTTGGATTAGTCGTTTTGTATTTAGAATTTAAGGATTGGAAGCAAAAAAAATCTGAAATCCAGTATTTTCAATTATGGACGAGCCGTCATCTGTTGGCTATTTTCGCAGCGGTCGGATTGTTTTTTGTCGTTGTGACGTTCACTAAAGTGGGCTTAATGCCTCGATATTTGGTTTCCATTTCGCCATTGATTTTTTATTTAGCTGCGGTTTTGGCCGTATTGTTTTATCAAAAAATGGCCGGTTGGAAGTCAGAAACTCTGATTATTTTTTTGGCGGCTTTGTCGGTGAATTTGCCCTTTCAAGTTTCGGATTGGATGCCGCCTAAATTTCAGGGGTTAGCAAAACTGAGCCCGTCTTTGTTGTCGGAACTTCCCCCGCAATCCACGCTAATAAACAAAATTGTTTGGCCGACGGGCGCCTATGTGCCATCTGATCTTCAGGTAGTTGAAGTTCCCTACGATATACGTTTAAATCGGCATCAAGTTAATTTTACTTTTAATCCAGCCCTTTTTGCCTTATCAGAGAATTCTCTGTTCGAAGGTTTTCAGTACCATTCAAAAGATAACAATCAATATTGCCCGGAAATTGAGGGCATTGATAAACCAAGTGATCGAATAGATCTTGAAACTTTGAAAACTCAGTTTTTGAAGTCAGTTTTGGCCGTGGGTAAATTAGAATGGCTTGATTTAAAATTGCACCCTCGAGCATATAACCCAGGAAATGCATTTTTAAATGAATTTCCTTTTGTATTTCGAGAGGCCCACGCCGGTGTTGAAATGGAAGGAACACTGCAAGGAACTGATCATGTCATGGGTGCCTATCCGACCTTGGAAATAAAAGGGGTGTTTGTTTTTCACCGAGGGCGATCTTTGGATAAAATTTGGAAATCTAGTGGCTGGGCGCTTAGCCTTCGAATTGAAACCTTAAATTGGCGTGAAAAATCTTTGGACCTGCTGCCGGGTATGCTCATTTTGAAACAGGGCCTTACTTGGCCTTTGATTCCGATCAAAACGACAGAGTCACAACGCCCTTGGAAATTAGAATTTAGTAATACCGCCAGTACCGAGCTGATTGTTAAACAAATCCGTTATTTAGATGGTTGCTCGTTAAAACCATTTGATTTCAAATAGTAGGACTGGTTTTAAAAGATTGCCTAAATAAGCCATTTACTAGACACTTGCCCCATAAATCATGACTCAAATATTAATTATAGTCCCCTGCTACAATGAAGAAAGTCGCATCAAGCTTGATGTTTTTAAAGACTATTTTGAACGAGTCGAACCAGGCACAGTTGATTTTCTGTTTGCCAATGATGGGTCCAAAGATAAAACATCGGAGAAAATACGAGCATTTATAGCAAAACATAATTTGCAGAATCAGTGGTTTGTTTTTGATAACCCAACAAATACGGGTAAAGCCGGCGCCATTTACAATGCCTATCGCTGGTCTAAGAAATTCATTCCAGCCAAAGATAAGGCTCCGACTAACACGATTGCTTTTGATTTTCAAAAACGCATTCCTATTGATCCTGAATCGAATGCTAACCCGACGGTGTATGACTGGTATGGTTACTGGGACGCGGATTTGGCAACTCCGCTTTATGAAATTCAGAACATGATGAAATTTCGAGAATCGCTGTATCCAAGGAAAGAAGTCATTTTTGGAGCCCGTATTTTAAGGTTGGGCAGCCGAATCGTGCGCAAACCCATGCGCCATTATCTGGGACGACTTTTTGCCACGGTTGCTTATTTATTACTGAAAGTTGGCAGCTATGACAGTCAGTGCGGAGCCAAATTAATGAGCCGATTTATGGCCGAAAAAGCATTTGCCGAACCGTTTATAAGCGGCTGGATATTCGATATCGAAATCATGCTTCGTGTAGGCGAAATCAATGTGACTGAATACCCCGTTATAGAATGGGTCGATGTGCCCGGATCTAAAATGAGAGTTTTTAAAGAAGCCTTTCGCGTACTTAAAGAACTTTTTTTGATTAAAGAGAAATACGGGCGTTAGTCGAAGTTTTCTACCGGCACAATCACTTTACCAGTTTTAATTTTTTTAGCCATGTAGTTCCTTGCAAGACTCTTTCTATGCTTTTTTCTTAAAAACAAATTTTTCTAATTTTTCTAGTCGATCTTCAAAAGTAGTTTGAC
>JAYVPD010000211.1:0-16265 GCA_043757515.1 Pseudobdellovibrionaceae bacterium | reverse complement strand
AAACGAACTTTTAATTGTTTTTAAAAGTACTTGAAAGAGGATGATATGAAACAACGCCACGAACTACTTGTCGAACCACGTCTAGACGGAAAACACCACTGCCGAGCTTTACGTAAAGCTAAAAAAATTCCAGGAGTCCTTTATGGATCGATGGCTAACGTAAACGTATGTATGGCTGAAAACGACGTTATTAAATTTAACTCTCGTAAATTCGACAATGCTCTATTTACAATTAAAAGTCCGATCAAAGAAGCCAATGGTAAAGTGGTTCTACTTAAAAAAGTAGATATCAATCCTTTGTCTCGTCGTCCTGTTCACGCTGATTTATACGCTTTGGATTTAACAAAACCTGTGCGCGTATCGATCGAAATAAGAACCGAAGGCAAGCCAGTGGGTATTGCTGACGGCGGATTATTGAGTGTGGTGAATCGTGAAGTTGAAATTGAAGTTCTTCCAAATGATATTCCTGAATCATTCGTATTAGACGTTTCTCACTTGGGCGTTGGCGAATCAGTACACGTTTCAGATATTAAGTTACCTGCGGGCGTGAAAATGATTTCTGCATTGGATTTAACACTAGCGGTTGTATCTCTAGTTGCTGAAGAAGTGGTTGTGGCTCCAGTGGCTGCTGCTGTTGCAGCTCCAGTTGCGGGTGCACCGGCTGCTGCGGGCGCTGGCGCTCCGGCTGCTGCAGGAAAAGATGCTAAAGCGGCTGCTCCGGCTAAGGACGCAAAAGCTCCAGCACCTAAGAAATAATAATCAATGTGGTTAGTCGTCGGCCTGGGTAATCCAGGTTCGCAGTATAAATTCAACCGCCATAACATCGGGTTCATGGCGGTTGATTCATTTGTGGGGTCTGAAAAATCAGGATCCTCAAAATCTGAATTTAGTCGCAAGTTTAATCAGCAATTCAGTCAGCAATTTAAAGGTGAATTTCTAAAACTAAAATCCAATGACGAAGATCTTTTGTTTTTAAAGCCGCAGACGTTTATGAATGTTTCTGGAGACGCTGTTCAAGAAGCGGTCGCCTTTTACAAGGTTCCGCTGGATAGAATTATCGTGATACACGACGAGCTCGATCAGCCGTTTGGCAAAATTAAAGTTCAAAAAGCGCGCGGGCATGGCGGTCACAATGGCGTTCGGGATATTACGGCCAAACTAGGAACTAATGACTATATCCGTTTGCGACTTGGAATAGGCAGACCGCCCCATCCTGATATGGGTGTTGCCGATTTTGTTTTATCCAATTTCGCTAAGGACGAAAACGCTGTTTTGGAAGATCTATTGATACAATCCACACTAGCACTTGAGACTATTATCATAGAGGGCTATTCTAAAGCCGCAAATAAATATAACTAACGTTTAGAAGAGGAAATAAAATGGCATTACAAGTCGGCATCGTAGGATTACCAAACGTTGGAAAAAGCACTCTGTTCAATGCATTGACGTCGGCCAAGGTCGAAGCTGCCAATTACCCCTTTTGCACGATCGATCCCAATGTAGGCGTGGTAACGGTACCTGATCTACGATTGGATCAAATAACACAGTTTATTAAACCTCAGAGTATTATCCCGACCACGATTGAATTCGTGGATATTGCGGGAATTGTAAAAGGCGCCTCGAAAGGCGAAGGACTGGGAAATCAATTTTTGAGTCATATTCGCCAGACTGATGCCATTGTTCACGTAGTTCGTTGTTTTGATGATCCCAATGTAATTCATGTCAACGGCAGTGTGGATCCACTTCGCGATATGGAAGTTATCAGCACGGAATTAATGTTGGCCGATTTAGATTCGGTAGAAAAAAAACTTCAAAAAGTAGAAAAATTAGCTAAAAATTCAACAGACAAAAAAATTCTGTCCGAAGCCTCGATCACTAGAAAAGTATTCGAAGCTTTAGGAAAAGGACTACCCGCGCGATTAGTGACCGTCGAAGATTCTGAAGCGATTGCCTATCATGATATGCATCTGTTGACCTCAAAACCTGTTTTGTATGCTTGCAATGTTTCAGACACTGATTTTTCCAAAGGTGGCAACGACTGGGTCAAACAGGTTGAAAAGCGCGCAGCAGAAGAAGGCAATAAGACAGTTATGTTGTGCTCGGCGATGGAAGCTGAAATAGCGCAACTCCCGCTTGAAGATCGTAAAGAGTTTTTGCAGTCGATGGGTGCCACTGAACCTGGTTTAAGCCGGCTTATTCGTGAAGCCTATTTTTTATTGGGTCTTTATACCTACTTTACGGCCGGTGAAAAAGAAGTGCGTGCCTGGACTATCAAAAAGGGCATGAAGGCACCGCAAGCAGCCGGAGTGATCCATACAGATTTTGAAAAAGGATTTATTCGCGCTGAAACTTATCATTGCGAAGATTTGTTTACCTACAAATCAGAAGCGGCTGTTAAAACCGCGGGAAAATATAGACTTGAAGGAAAAGAATATCTGGTCAAAGATGGAGACATCTTGTTTTTCAGATTCAACGTTTAAGATGAACGCTGGGTCTGACATTTAGGACTAGATTCTAAATAAACTTTGTACCGTTTTTCACAAAGGTAAATCATGGAAGAGATTTTAACTAAAAGTGGACTTCAAATCGCTGAACTCATTCGCAAGAAAAAAATCTCAGTGCGTGAAGTTTTTGAACTGCACGCAAATTTGATCACTCGCTTTAATCCTGTATTAAATGCCGTTGTTGAAAGTAATCTTGAACACGGCCTTGCCAAAGCCAAAAAGCTCGATGAACAATTAAAAATCCAAAGCTCGTCAAGTAAACCATTTTTTGGAGTTCCTTTTACTTGCAAGGAAATGATTTCAATCAAAGGCTTCAAGCGTACAGGCGGTAACTTTTTTCATAGAGACGACGTGTCTAACGAAAACGGTACCAGTTTAGAAAGACTTAACAAAAACGACATGATCTTGCTAGGGACGACCAACGTTCCAGAATATGGTTTTTGGTTCGAAACTAAAAATACAATTTATGGACGTACAAAAAATCCATACAATGAAAAGAAAACCAGCGGCGGCAGCAGCGGCGGCGAAGGCTCGGTTATTGGATTGGGCGCTAGCCCGATTGGTCTTGGCAGTGACATTGGTGGAAGCATCCGAATTCCCGCTTCGTTTTGTGGCCTTTTTGGACACAAGCCAACCTATAAATTAGTACCTCTGACTGGGCATTTTCCAAATTCTGCGGCTAGTATCGCCGAGCTAACCAAGTCCACCTATCCGCTGACAGCAATCGGCCCCATGTGTAGAAAAGCTGAAGATTTAATGCCTGTTTTGAAAATGATTGCGGGTTCAGACTCTATCGATCCCATGTGTGATCCCCAATTGGCAGAAAAACTAAACAAGACTCCGGTTTTAAAAAAGGTCTACGTTTTGGCAGATCCCCTAATACATGGAACTACAAAAACAGACGACGAAGTTAAAAAAGCGGTTACCAATGCCGCCCACTATTTTGATCAGCTCGGCTACCCCGTAATTGAAATTAAATCAGGATTTTTCAAAGACGCCTTGGCCATGTGGGCTGCGCGAATGAATACAGGACACCGATCCTCATTTGCAGAAGCAATTTCACCGGGAAAAGCCATTAACCCATTAGAAGAGATATCAAAACTAGTTATGGGGCGATCCCATCACACGTTGCCGGCATTTATTTTGAGCCAGCTTGATGGCCGAATTCAAGACACCGAGGCGATTGAACGATCCATTGAACAACTTAATCTTTTCAAAGCGGAATTGAATCAGCTACTGGGTGAAAACAATGTATTGCTGTTTCCTACTCAACCGCGCACGGCACCCTACCACAATGAACTTTTTTTATCGCCGTTTGATTTTGTCTACGCAGGAATTTTCAATGCGTTGGAAGTGCCCGTAACAAATGCGCCAATTGGACTTAGTGAAAACAAAATGCCCATCGGGGTCCAAATTGTAGGATCCTGGGGAAATGATGTGCTAACGATCAAAGTCGCTACTGAGCTGGAGACGGCTTTTGGTGGCTGGATTCCGCCTGAGTTTTACTCTTAGAGAGAACATCAAAAATAGTGTTCAAATTTGATTTTAGTAAATCTAGATAGGTTTTAGTTTCAAACATTTCTGGAGGAATGGATTCACCATAGACTTCCCCGGAAAAGGATCGCTTTTGATCTTTGATCATACTTTCAAATAAAAAATCGATCGCTCCATATTCCTTGATTATCATTATTTTGGGGTCTTTTAAAAGCTTTTTTATTTCCAATACATCGCTGGGTCGCGTGCTTGAAATATAAAAATGAGCTTTAACACCCAACAAAGAATTTAAAAAATAAAGCGAATTGTGACTTAATAAAAACGGTTGACCTTTGTAAGGTCGAAATTTATCCCGCAATTGCGTGGTGTAGTCCAGTATCTGAAACTTTGCTTGGGTCATTTTAGCATCTAAGCTTTCTTTCAAATCGGAATTTCGTTTTACTAAAACGGCTTTCAATGTTTCTAGAATTACGATTGCAGCTTCTGGATTCATCCAAAAATGCTCATTTTGATCAGTTTCAAATTTAATTTTTTCAGTGAGATTAATAGCTTTCAGATTCGAATTTATGTGAACAACCTGATCTTTAAGTGCAGTTTCCATACTATTGCCGATATACAGAAACAGTTTTGCCTGTTTAATTTTTTTCATATCCGATGGTTTTAACTGATAATTATGAATGGATTGATCTATTGGAACCAATGATTGCATATCGATTTGGTTAGTAGAAATTACCAAGTGATTCACGAATAACTTCAAATAGGAATTTGATAACAATATCTGATCTTTCAAAGCGGTATCGCCAAAAGCTTTTGGTTGAGCTAAAAATAAAGCCAATGCAAAAACTAAAAATCGAGCAAATGATGGCTTGCCGGAAATAACCAATCCAAATAGTACTCCACCAGCTAAAATGATGGTTGGACCTGTTGGCCAATCCAGCCCAACAGAAGCCATCAATCCAAGGAAGCTCATTAAAATTCCAAACACAAGGCCCCAGCGAATTTGTTGATCAATGGATTTTACTGCAATTTTAGCAAGCAGCGCCGGAATCATTAAAAGTCCCAGGGCTAAAAGGGTACCGACGGAATAAAAGCACAAAACTAAAATCCATAAAACTAAAAAATAAAAAATACTTTTTACTCGCTGAATAGGAATTTTTAAAAATAAGGCGTATTCTGGGTCCATCAACACGATTAGCAAATCCTTTCGAATACGGCTGAAGATCAAACGAATAGCGATGCTGGAAACCAATAGTATTAGGAGCCAAATTTGATCAATTAATAAGATATTTCCAATTAATATATGCGACAAATCAATTTTAATTCCCGACTTCAAAACAATCAAAATTCCAAACGCGCTGAAAGTAAGATAAACAATCGTTAAAACTCCGTCTTCTTTAATGGTAACAAAACGGCTTAAGCCCATCATTAACCCTAGGACTAATAAACCCGCAAAAAAACCGCCCAAAATAAGTCCTGCGTAGGACATACCGTACAGCATAAACGCCAAAGCAAATCCAGGTAGCAACGAGTGACTGATCGCTTCCCCCATTAAAGTCATTCGTTTCAGGTTCAAAAAAACACCTATCGGAGCCGACGCGTAACTAATCAAAATGCTGGCAAGTAGAGCATTCAAATACAAATCATAATCTTGAAAAAAACCGCTAAGCATTTCCAAATTAGGTCACTCCATGATTGTGGGCACAATGGTCAACGAACCCATTGGAGTCATCACTCAAGGGAATAATTTGATCACTATAAGATCGCACAAACTGCGAGTCGTGGATTGACAATAAAATTGAGGTACCGGCAATTTTGCGTTTTAACAGATTGTCTTTTAATACCTCAGCTGATTTTTCATCAATATTGGAAAATGGTTCATCCAAGACAAGCAATTTTGGACGTTCGACCAAACTTCGAGCCAGTAATATCTTTTGAAATTCGCCTTGAGACAAATCGGCGACCAATTTGTCTTTTAGATGAGAAATATTAATTTCCTGCAAAATTTCTGAAACTACATCAGCGTTTGGTTTTTGATTTCTAAAACCAAAACTAACAAAATCCTTAACCGCGACCGGAAAACTGCGGTCAATTAAATGAGATTGAGGCAGATAACCAATTTCCTCCGTATAACAATGCACATGGCCGGTATATGGAATTAACCCTAACACGCTTTTAATAAGGGTCGATTTTCCACTGCCATTACTGCCTGTCAAAGCAACCAAAGTACCCGGCTTCATTGAAAAATTAAAGTTATCGAACACGGTTCGACCATTTCTGATAACAGTCAAGCCGTGAACATCAAGAATCAAATTCATAGGCTTAAATAGATAGTTTTAAACATTAAATAAAGCAACTAAAACGCGTTTTAAATTGCTTGAAAGGATCGCACAAGCCAAGTTAGAAAAAAAACTAACGAACACAATAGTAAGGATGGAACTATAAAAAGGTGCGGGTAAATCAGGGCGTTTTTCCAACCTTCGTAAATTAAGTAACCTAGAGTCGCATAGTGTGAATTGATACTAAGGCCAGTAAACGACAGAACGCTCTCAATTAGCAGAAACTGGGGTATCATATGCGCCAAAGACACTCGAACCCAAGGCCAAAGTGCCCTGCGATAATGAGTCCAAATGATATGAATGTGCCCGGCTCCCATTGCCACACTGGCACTTAGGTAATCCCGTCCTAGTAATTGTAAAATTTCTAAACGAATATTTCTGGCAATCGGGGGCCAAGCAGACAAGGCAATTGAAATAACTAGCACAATAAAGGCCTGCATAAACGTTACCGCGGCGCCGAGCCCTCTGTTTAAAAGAATCGAAAACAAAGCGACTAGCAAAAAGGTAGGTACGGAATCAAAAATATCTATAAAAAAAACCACCAAATGATTAGATCGTTTCCAAAATGACAATAGGCTGCCTACTGCAATTCCCAGGGTGTAGGTTAGGACAAGCGATACAATACAAATCATCAGGGACAAATACCCACCGACTAGGCAGCGTAAAACCATATCTCGCCCCAGGGAATCGGTACCTCCCCAATGGCTATAGCTCGGAACATGAAAAATTTGATCCGAATCCAACTTAATTGCAACATCAGGAAAAAAAAATGGCAGGATAAAAAAAATAATTCCGAATATCAACAGCAAATACCTTTTCACACGGCTTCTCGCAATCTTGGATTAATATAGAGAAATAGGATCTGAATGACAAAATGCAAAGTTAAATAGATGCCCGAAAAAAGAAAGATATAGCCAATTACTAAAGGCAAATCACGCTGCAAAACAGAATCCATAAAGCCTAGTCCAAATCCAGGAATGGAATACAAACTTTCCAATATAAAATTTCCAGTCAGCAAATGCAAAACGACAGTTAAAAAATATCCCAAAAATGAATTGCCCACGTTTTTAAATGTATGAACCAAAAGTATTCGATCCCTCCCCAACCCTTTTCCTTTTGCAAATTGGGCATAGAATTCACTGGTTTCGTTTTGCCACTTTTCGACCGTTAAATGAATTAACTGGCTAAGTGGCTTCAGAGCCACTGTAAAAATCACGAAAATTACACTTACAAAATTATGGGCATCAAACTTCAAGGGGACAATATTGTTAATATAAGCAAAAATATAAATGATACTTGGAATAAGGACCAACTGTGGAACTTGATTTAGACCGACAAATATCGAAACAAATAGTTTTTTTTTTTTTGATCTCACTATTAAAAATGCTATCAATATCGCTAAGAAAAATAGCAAGGCAACCGCGAAGCCTAAATACTGAAAGCTAAACAAAGCCTTATTCCAAACTAAATCCAGCACCCGCGCATTTCGATTTTGATAAGAGACTCCAAAATCCAACGAATAAATCCGATGCATTGAATCCATTAGCTTGTTTAGGAAATTGACAGATTGAATTGAATCGAATGAACCTAGGGATTGCTCTATAAAATGTTCGTCATCAATATATGCACCGGGGACAAAATAGAAAACTGAAAATACTAGAATCAACAGCAAATGCACATTCAGGAAAAATTTTACCGCCAGATCTGCGATCGGCTTAAGAACGGTGGTCAAATTTCTTCCCAAGTCTCGCGAGTTGGGGCCCTGTCATTTGAATTGAAAGGAATTTTTTCTGCCAAATACGGAACTAGGTCACGCGTCTTTTTTTCTATACGACTATTATACAACTCCGAATAGATATAGCTATTGGCGATCACTTTTTTCACATAGTTTCGGGTTTCCAGAAATGGAATATGCTCGATAAATTCGTCTGTTTCCAAATTTCCAAATTGCTGAAGCCAATTTTTAACTCGATGGGGCCCAGCATTGTAGCTTGCGGCGACCAGCGGCAATGCCTGATTAAATTTTCTATTTAATCGTTGCAGGTATTTGGTCCCTATTTTAATAGCCGATTCTGGATCTAGCAATTGATTCGGAGTAAACCCCTTGTCACCTAGAATTTCGGCAATACGATTGCCTGTATAGGGCATTACTTGCATTAGTCCA
Source organism: Pseudobdellovibrionaceae bacterium (assembly GCA_043757515.1). Lineage (GTDB taxonomy): Bacteria > Bdellovibrionota > Bdellovibrionia > Bdellovibrionales > Bdellovibrionaceae > UBA2316. Next base: position 7,767 of record JAYVPD010000211.1, on the reverse strand, counting down.
AGGGCACCCACTGGTGAAATTGCCTCTTTTTTGTATTGGCTCTCGGCCTTCATAATGCTCCAAACAAGCTCCCTGGATACTTCAAATTCTTTTGAATACCGATCGACAATGTTAGGATAAGCCTTAGGAAACGAATACTCCCAAAAAGACCGACCTTGCTCGAAACCCAATTTGGTTTTTTGATTAGCGAAATAGACTTGGCTAATATGACTCATTCGATGATATTGCCCGACCGATGCATATTCGCTGAGTAGAACTTTTAGGTAGTCCTTATTTTTAGTTCGCTTTTCTATTTCATAAAGTTCCCATTTTGACCAATAATCTAAACCCAACACCATAAGGGCTCGCGACTTTTCAAACTTCGCAATCAAATCAGGAGTTTTGAAGGGACTGTCGTCTATTTCCGCCAGTTTTTCATCCGTTTTTTCAATACTCATCGGATCTGTTTCTTCTTCTGATTCTTGATTTTCGGCTGTCGTTTCTTCTTCGACAGGAGCCTCATTGATGGTCGCTAGCAATCGTGCTTGAAATCCCTTTCTAAAGTGGGCAGAGGCATTGGTGCTTTTAACATCCTCTTTAATAACCAAGGCTTTGCCTTGATCTTTTTGTTCAACCTCTAGTTTTTCAAGTCGTTTAACGGCTGCAACTGAATAATAGCCTTTGTTGCGATCAGCGGCTAACCGTTCGAAAAATACTTTCGATTTATCTAGTTTGCCTTCGCGGTATAAACACATTCCCATCCAATAGTTCAATCGCTCTTTGCTTAGGGATTTGTATTTCTTTTTGTTTTTTACATAAGCTAATTTTTTAAAATCATTAAAGGCATGATGATATTCCCCGCGTAAATATTTCATCCAAGCCAAATACCACTGGGACTCTTTATTAAGTTTCTCATTGTTAGAAATTTTTATGAATTCTTTAAATTTGCGAGTCGACCAATCATAATCACGCAGCTGATACGACATGAAAGCCGCCTGAAACAAGGCTTGCACGCCCTTTGAAGTCCGCTTTTGCATTTGATAACTTTTATAGTAAAGCGAAACGGCGGTATTTAAATCCCCTGACCTGGCTGCAATGGGAGCAAGCTGATTTAAGAAATCAAAATCATTTTCTTTTTCTGCTAAATACTTTTTCAAGATCGCATAGGCTTTGTCTAAGTCACCTTCTTGCGCGTGATACATCGCCAAGATTTTATCAGCGTCAAAATCATATTTACCGTTGTAGTCTTTTTTGAAGGCCGTTATTTCTTCAAGAGCTTTTTTTTCTTGCCCAGCCCAGAGACTGTTTCGAATTCGTTTTTTCAAGTCATCAATGTCCCAGTCGCACTTAGAATCTTTTCCGTTAATCTGATTCGAAGATAAATTATACCCCCACGAGGCCGTTTTTTCAAATTGTGGATATTGCGTGTAGAGCTTTAACAAATGGGAACACTTCTTATCTTTCATATTCAGCTGATCTTCAATGGAGGCCAAATTCATTAAAATGTCGGGGTGTTGCTCAGTTCCCCTAGTTTCCTTTTCAAGTTTTTGAAGTAAATCTAAAGATGCTTTGTAATTCTTTTCCTCTGTCTGAATTCGGCTTAAAAAAAGCATGGTTTCGTTTTTTAGCCTGACGTTCGGTTTGCCATCAAGAATGGCAAGAAAGTTTTCTTTCGCCTTGCTGTTTTCTTTTTTATTTAAATGTATTTGTCCTAGGTAGAATAAAACGTAGTCCGCCAATATTTTATTTTTATTCTTTAGCTCTGTAAGAATTACTTCCGAGTCGGCCATTTTTTCAAGTTGAAAAAAAGCGTAGGCTTTTTGAAACAAGAGTAATTCTTTATCTTGAGCCGTTGTCGATTGAATTTCCTTATCGATGACTTCGATGACTTTATCCCATTTCCCTTCTTGAAAATGAATTCGGGTTTTAGCAAAGACATCAGATTGCGAATTAATTTCAAACGCAGTAAAAAAAACAAGTGCTAAGAAAAAAAAGGCCTTAATTTGCATTAACTCGTCCTCATCCTTGAAGCCAATTAGTATTGGTGTTGCCTAAGTATAATGATAACGGATAACAATGGCAAAATCGAAGTCCAAAACAGCTTTGGAAAACCAAAATTTTTGCGCCTTGCGACCAAGGTGGGGGGGGCAATTTCGGCGAATATTTATCCAGGGAAAATGCACATAAAAGTGTTCCGACCGAAGTCGAGGCTGGCTCGCCCTAGGGCTAGTTAGCGGATGTCATGATCTGGTTTTAATATTAATTCTACCAGCCTTAATAAATCTTAAGGTAACGATTATATGAAGGCTGGCCTCAATCTTAAATTTCCATTGAAACTAAAACTTCAAGGGAGCGTCAGCAGCTTTTTTACTTAAATCAGTATAAATACACGTTACAGGGTAGGATTTTTTAGTGAAAGAACCCATCAAACCAATTTGAAAATCATTTCGCCCAAAGATAATTTTCGTTTCATAAGTCGCCGCCGGAAACCCCGACAAAACCAACTCAACTCCGGTATCACGGGAAAAACCAAAGGAGCCACTCTTCACCAAATTTGAGGCATTTGAACCGTTTAATGTTAACGCTGTCATTTTATAACCATTGTCGTACCGGTATTCCAAATGAACAACTTTTCCTTCTCCCGTAGTGCAGGTATAGCTGTATTCCATAGTGCCAGCAAAGCTAAAAGAACTTGCTAAAATTACCATCATAAATAAAAACTTCATAAATCCAACCTTTGTTAATATTGTTTATTCCAATAAAATATTAGAATAGTGCCCGAGGTACCGTGTTCGCAAGCCTCAAGCCAACCAAAAATGGTGCCTATTGTGATTACATAAGTCGGCAATTCTGGGGGTACCATTTTACGCCAGACAGTTGTCAATTTTTATTACATTTTTTTCTCCCCCATTTGGTAAGTAATCTGCAGTTAGATTTCATATGTTTAATAAGTGCTTCACAGACCGTCTAATAATTTTAAGTATTTTTTCTTATTTAGTATTGGGCCTGAATAACTTAGCCTCTGCGGATCAGATCACCGAATATTTTGAGCGTAGGCAACAATTGTTAAAAATTGCCTATGTTGCGAATGACAAGTTTGTTAGCGAGGAAATTGGTAACAAACGAGTTAATCGCCTGGAAGTTTACATTCGCCAAATTGTTGAACTTCAAAAAGTCCCATATTTTACTGCTTTCGAAATGGAATGGATTTACAAACAAATTTTTATTTCTAATTTGGATCTTGTTTCTTCCAAACTATCTAGCCCAGTAATTGGAAATGCCCTAAAAATTAAAAATATGATAGAGTCTGAAATTTATCAAAGGGGCTATCAGATAAACAGTTTGATGTCTGAACTGGATCAGCTAAATCAAACGGAGGTTGATTCTTCATTGTGGCTGCAGAAATGGAATTCCCTTTCCCCTAACATTCAACACGATCGATTTTTGAATAGAGGCTTTACTACACCTTTTGAACACTCGAATTTAGCTGACTATCCAATCGAAGGCCAGTTTTTGGAATCGGTTTTGAACAGATTTTCGGCAGCAGACATTTTGACTTGGATAGATCACGGATATGGCTGGTACTCTATTTACCGTCATAAAGAGTACTTTGGAAAGATTTTTGAAAAGTTAGCCCTGGCGAAACTTGGCGGGCAGGCTTATTGCCGCACCAATATTTTTTTAAAATCATTTATTGAATTTACCAATTCGTCCGACATAACCGAAAGAGACGAATCGGTGGCTGTTGCGCGGTCATCAACTGTGCCCTTAAACCTCATATTTGCCATGATCCTACCGGCCTCGAGAATGATATTACTGCTGGAGCATTAGGAAAAGAAATTATTTCAAAAATAAAGAAAATTCAGGCAGGACAGTTCGTCAACAGCCTGATCGAATCAGAGTCGTCAAAAACCGTTCAGAACCTGAAACCCGACGTTTGCAATTACCAGTTAATTCGGAGCTACATTCAAACGATAAACCCAACTTTATTAAGCAACGGTTACAGTGGGACGTCCCAGAACTCCTTAGGGTGCATTTACACCATCACATCAGTTCGACACTCAGCAGTTCTTTCTAAAGTTGTCGTTTTTGTTAAGGGGCCCGACTTATTGTTTTTTGAAAGGACAGTTTTTCTGCCATCTGAACAAGTTCAATCGACGCTATATCGATCCCCTTATTTAATTAACATAAAATAAGTCTAACCGTGAAATGATATTTGGGTAGTGAGACATGATTAAATCTAATTAGAATCAAAAATGAATTCAACTTTGGGTACCTTCATTTACCAGTAAAATTGGCATCAATACTATCAATAGATTTACGCCCTATAAAATTTCAATTTCAGGATCTGAACCCAATTCAGGGCCTAATGAATCAATAGTTGAAGCATCTTTTTTTTACTGAATATCTTTTCTATTATGAGAAACCTGGATGTCCCAGTATTCTTCGAATTCAAAAATAGTAATTGTATCACTAGGCGTAAACATTCGTGAAATTAGTCGATCATCTTTTGAAATTGAAACCAATAAATCGCGATTTTTTGGCAAAATTTCATCACCGGTAGGTGATGAAGAAAATGTAACTCTTGAAATTTTCTGACTTTCAGGATCCCATTCTCTAATATTACACTGAAAATAGACGTGAAATGAATTGGATGTTTTAGTCACGCGAACAAGTGGGTAATCTTCTAGTTCTATGCCAGCCAAAGCTACTGAAACCTTTTTTTTCGCATACCCTATAATTTCATTGCGAGAAAATGATTTCATAGATTCAAAATTAGTTTTTTGTTGAGATTTGAAATCCATAGTCGAAACCCCCAAGAAAAAAATGACTAAAAATAGAAATGGCATGTTTGCATTCCAATATCTATTACCATTTTTAAAATGTTCCGCTCTATTTTCGGATATATTTCAAGAAAATTTCACGTTGAACATCCATATAGAGATTCAACATTTTAGATTCAAAATTCGCGTCGGTTTCCATAAATTGAATTCCTAATACTTGGGGCAGATCGGAAAGATCCTTTATTGCCTTTGCATGACGAACTTCACCACGGGTTTCAAAGGCGGATCGATGCCCCAATGAGATTTTCAATTTCAGGATAATTCCAGCCCTAATAATAGGTTCCAGCGAAGAAAGACTCAAACGGCAACCACCGCTAGAAAAATCCACGACTTCGCAGTCAAAGGGCAGAGCTCTACCTTTAAAATCTATAATTTTGCACTTTCTAGTATAATTTTCTGGCAAATCTAACCGTGCTGATTTTCTTCGTTGCAGATAAAATAAGTCACTTTGGATATCGATATAACTTTTTGTTTCATTGAACGTTATCAAACCATAAAAAAAGTATTTATCTTCTTTCGAGTTAATATTAATAATTGCCATATCAGAATTTTTTAAATCAAATTCTTTTCCAGCTAAAAAATCACATTCCAAAATTTTTTCATCTATTATGTTAGTACCGTAAACCTGTTCTACATCCATACTTTCGGTTTTCACTAAAAGAATAGTTTGATCTTCGATGAGTCGTTTAAAGATTCGTTTTTTTTCCGATAAATGTACTTTTTTAAAAACGTCGTTCATTTGTTCCCAAAAAATTCTGCAAATAGTTCGCGCTGCAATTCCAAGAACAATGATTTAACCATATTTTTTGAATGAGAAGTGGGAAATATAAAACTTAGACCAAAGGTTTGTTTTTTAGCCCCGGATTTAGGCTTCTCATGATGTCTAACTGTCGCTGAAACCTCTACACTTCGTTTATCACCCATTTTCAAATTTCCAATTATTTCATCGCCTACGTTAATTTCGGGAATCGAAGTGATAAGACTCAATTTGCATCCCGTATCAGAAAAGTCTGAAACAATACCTCGCAAAAACGAAAGATTTGAGTTAAGTCGCTTTATCATCAGGGTGGCTTCAAATTTGTCGGGAAACTTGAACCGTTTATTCTTCCTTCGAACAAGTTGATAGAAATCAACTTTACGTTTAAAAAACAAATAATCGTCATCGACGAATGCAAATGATTTGAAAAAATATCTCTCTTCACCAAGAACCATAACGATCACAACGTCTGATTTTGTTCGCAACATGGCGACATCAGTTGGGCGAATACAGCAAATATAGTTAGGTCGTTTTAAGTTGCTTATTTTTGCTTTAATCGCTTTTTGCGTCGATTTGAAAACAAAAAGGGCCCTTTCATCGACCGCTCGCTGTAGCAATGTTTCGCGATCTTCTGGTAAAAGTTTTTTAAAAATTTCTGGCAACTACAGGTCCCTGATCAAGTTTTGAACCGCTCGATCCCATTGTTTAATTGTTTCGGAAATTGCTTTTGATTTCTTTTTTGGAAAAAATTCTTTGTCCCATTTCCACGTTTTTTTAATTTCTGCTTTCGATTTCCAAAAACCACTGCCCAACCCTGACAAAAAGGCCGCTCCAAGGGCCGTCGTTTCCGCAATTTGAGCTCGCAATACTTTTTTCTGCAAAAAATCAGCCTGAAACTGCATCAAAAGATCATTTTTCCCGGCACCGCCATCTGTTTTAAGCTCAAGTAATTTTTTACCCGACTCCATTTCCATGAGCTTAATAATATCCAAATTTTGCAGCGCCATAGATTCTAAAGTCGCCCGAGCAATATGATTTTTATTTGATTTTCGCGTCAGTCCTATAATTCTGCCTTTGGCTGAATCCCGCCAATAAGGGGCACCAAGACCGCTCAGTGCCGAAATAAAAACAACGCCCTCGGTGCTTTCGACTTGATTGGCAAGTGATTCAATATCGCTAGCGTCAGCGAACAATTCCAAATTATCGCGCAGCCAACCGACGGCGGCCCCACAAATAAAGGCACCGCCTTCAAAGGCATAAACTGGTTTTTCGTTTTCAAGCTCCCACGCCAATGTCGTAAGCAGGCCATGAGTCGATTGTTTTATTTCTGTTCCGATATTGTAAAGAATAAAACTACCGGTACCAAATGTGCATTTTGAAGTGCCCTTTTCAAAACACGCTTGACCAAACAAGGCCGCCTGCTGATCGCCCGCGACACCATGAATGGATAAGTTTCGAGTAAGCAATGATTTTAGTTCAGGACACTCAATGGTACCATACGAAGAATTTGATTTTCTAATCTCTGGAAGAATTCGGCGAGGTACGCCAAAGATTTTTAAACATTTTTCGTCCCAATTTCGTGTTTTCAGATTCATTAGCAATGTTCGCGAGGCATTGGAAACGTCGGTAGCGTGAACAGCTCCACTTGTTAATTTCCAAATTAAAAACGAATCAATAGTGCCGGTTAAAAGTCGATTTTCTTTCAGTAGCGAGCGGGTTTCTACAACGTTGTCTAATATCCATTTTATTTTGGTGCCGGAAAAATAAGGATCGATCACAAGGCCTGTTGTTTTTTTTGTATAGTTTCCACTCGATTTACGCAGCTTTTGGCAAACCTTATCAGTACGTTTGTCCTGCCACACTATCGCGTTATAAACAGGATTTCCGGTTTGTCTATCCCAAACTACAACAGTTTCTCTTTGGTTTGTGATCCCAACTGAATCTATGTCGCCACTTGAATATTTAGTCAAAATTTCTTTAAGACAAAAAACAATTGACTGCCAAATTTCATTCGCATCGTGTTCCACCCAATCAGGTTTAGGAAAGATTTGCCGAAACTCTGTCTGCACCTGGTCCACAAGTTGCCCATTTTTATTAAAAAGACAGACCCTAGATGAAGTTGTTCCTTGATCGATCGCGATTATATATTTAGACATATAGTATATGTTTGATGAAAAGTTGAAAAAA
>JAYVPD010000210.1:0-16300 GCA_043757515.1 Pseudobdellovibrionaceae bacterium | reverse complement strand
AACATTAACATACAATAAATTGCGACAAGAAAAAATCACGACAGAGCTTATCGAGATCGTCAGCGGCGCAGAAGCTTTGAAATAGTTGAAGGAGCATTGAAAATGGCAAACGGAAAAATTAAACAAGTATTGGGACCAGTTGTAGACGTTGAATTTGAGGGTGGCGATCTGCCTCCTATCAATACAGCTCTTCGCGCTTCAAATAAATTTATTAGTGCACTTGAAAACAATCTTGTGTTGGAGGTGGCCCAGCACTTAGGCGACAACGTCGTTAGAACCATTTCCATGGATTCTACTGAAGGTTTAGTTCGCGGTGAAAAAGTTACTAGTACTGGCAATATGATTATGGCACCAGTTGGAAAAGAAGCACTAGGCAGAATTATAAACGTAATCGGCGAACCAGTTGATGAACGCGGACCAGTTAAAACTAAAGACCATTGGGGCATCCACAGATCAGCTCCAAAATTTGAAGATCAAGCAACTCGTGCAGAAATGCTTATGACCGGGATTAAGGTTGTGGATCTTTTAGCTCCGTATGCAAAAGGTGGTAAAATTGGATTGTTCGGCGGCGCGGGCGTTGGTAAAACAGTTTTAATTCAAGAGTTAATTCGAAATATCGCAACAGAACATGGCGGATACTCAGTATTTGCGGGCGTTGGCGAGCGAACGCGCGAAGGAAACGATTTATGGCGTGAAATGGAAGAATCACGCGTTATCGAAAAAACAGCGCTTGTGTTCGGTCAGATGAATGAACCCCCTGGAGCTCGTGCGCGGGTGGCTTTGACGGGATTAACTATTGCTGAATATTTCCGTGACGTTGAAAAACAGGACGTTTTGTTTTTCGTAGATAATATATTCCGATTTACTCAAGCGGGAGCCGAGGTTTCAGCACTTCTGGGTCGTATTCCATCAGCTGTGGGATACCAGCCAACATTGGGTACCGAGATGGGGAATTTGCAAGAACGTATTACATCTACAAAACTTGGATCTATCACATCGGTTCAAGCCGTGTATGTTCCAGCGGATGACTATACAGATCCGGCTCCCGCTACGACATTTACCCACTTAGATGCCACTACCAATTTGGATCGAGATATTGCTGCTATGGGTATCTTTCCATCTGTTCATCCTTTGACTTCTACCTCGCGACTTCTTGATCCACAGGTTGTGGGTGAAGAACACTACAAATGTGCTCGAGATGTTCAGGCGCTATTGCAACGATACAGAGAACTTCAAGATATCATCGCCATTCTTGGAATGGACGAATTATCAGAGGAAGATAAGTTGGTTGTGGGTCGTGCTCGAAAAGTACAACGATTCTTGTCGCAGCCTTTCTTCGTTGCTCAGCAATTTACCGGCATGCCTGGCAAATACATTGACGTTAAAGACACTGTAAAAGGATTTCGTGAAATCGTTGACGGAAAACACGATGCCCTTCCTGAACAAGCGTTCTACATGGTTGGAACAATCGAAGATGCAATCGCAAAAGCGAAAACATTAGTATAGTAGAAACTAAGCGGAGTTTTAATTTATGAAATTGACCCTAGTTACACCAGAAAAAAAAATCCTCACCGGACAAGAAGTGGAATCAATTCTTGTTCCCGCTTATCGTGGTGAACTGAATATACTTGAAGGTCATACGCCGCTTGTGACAACACTTGAAACTGGAATTATGCGATGGAAAATCAAAGGCGAGGATCGATTTCACTATGCCGTTGTTTCGTGGGGCTATGCTGAAGTATTTCCAAATGGCGTTGATATCTTGGCAGATATTGCTGACCTACCCGAAGACATTAACGTAGAGGACGCGCAGAAATACTTAACTGAAGCTAAAACTAAAGTTTCTGCCGCATCGTTGACTGAAGAGGACTATGAAAACTTATACCGGGGCATCCGTCGCGTAGAAGCCGGAATTGATTTGGTCTCTAATTACAATAAAGCACCCAAGCACTAATTAATATTTGGAATTCGCGGCGGACCTGAAGTGGCCGCGCAAAATCATATCTGCAAATTCAGAAATTTTATCTGCCAATAGTTCATCAGTCTTAATATTTAAGCCATATAGATCTAGAATAGAAAAGTATCGAGATCTATTTTGAATCAGTGTAGGAATGGCGTGGTTAATAACTACCATCTTTTTGTTATTTAAATCCGTGATGTCGTTCAATACTTTAGCCTGAAAATTATTTTCAATCGTAATCACGAATAAGTCACAGTTGGATGTTTTAATAAACTGACTTAGAGATTTAGCCGCCGCTGTTTTAGGATAATGGTACCCTTTGAAAACGGTGGCGTTCTTTTTGCCAATAAGGTCAAATAAATGTTGTTGGTCTGAAACCAAGCAAATTTGTTTTTTCTCTTCAAGTTGCGGTCTAAAAAATACAGATTTCACTTTGGCGTCCAAAATAGATTTTATCAGGTGATAGACCGGCGACAGCTCAACGGTTGTTTTAGGTTTAGGATTTTCGCTTGCTATTGAGTGTTTAGCGGCCGCTTCGACCACGGGTTTAGAATAAACGAATTTCTTAAGAGTTAGAATGCGACGAACCTTTTCATTTACATCTTCAAGGCTCAATTCTTTTTTAAGAATGGCGTCTTTGATTTTATCGAAGGTCTTACCTTGTTCGCTGAAAGACCACGAAAGCATAACAAGGTCAGACCCGGCTTTTAAGGATTTAAGCGCGGCTTCGGATGGACTCATTGTCATAGACGACGCTTTCATATGAAGATCATCGGTAACGATCACCCCAGCAAACCCTATTTTTTTGCGCAAAAGATCAGTCATCAGATATTTGGAAAATGAAGCGGGAACCCCTGAGGTGTCCAGGCCCTTGTATACCATGTGAGACATCATCACAGCTGAAGTTGCACCCAACTTTGCAAATTCTTTGAATGGAACTAAATCATTTCGTTCAAAATCCCCCATTGTTGCGGAATTTGAAACCACTGTGCTATGGGGATCCAAAACGGCCGATCCTAAACCAGGAAAATGCTTTGCCGTGGGAATAACTTTTTGACTTTGAAGACCCTGCGAATAAGCAAAACCGTTTTGCGATGTCTTGTGAGGATCGCTTCCAAATGATCTGAGAGCAATAAACCGATTCGAATTAAAATCCGCTAAATCTAAAACAGGAGCTAAATTTAAATTGAATCCGAGCGAGCTTAACATTTGGCCAGTGTAATATCCATAGTGATAGCTAAATGTAGTGTCCGTAAGGTCCCCAAAATGAAAAAGAAACGGAAGGCGAGGGCTGGTTGTGATCCGGTTTACATTTCCGCCCTCTTGGTCGATCGCCATAAGTGGCGGAATCCTAAGGTGTTCAACAGAATAGGAAACTAGGCCAGAGTTCAAATTTCTTAGTTGTTCGAGATTAATAATATTGCGCTTGAATACCAAAAACGAACCGATTTTATTCTGCCGAATATGACTGGCTAATTTGTCGTCGAGCCTTTCTTCGGGAAACCCAACTAGCAAAAGTTGTCCGATTTTTTCGTCAATAGACATTTTACTAAGAATTTGCTCGACTGTACTGTTGTAGAAAAAAGCGGGATCACCTTTTGCGGCGACTGGAAATCTAACAGACTTTGTTCCCGTGACCAGGGTTGACGATTTGCTTGGGATCGAGCTTTTAAGTCCTGTTGGAGACACTTGTGCTAGCACTAAGTTTGGAAAAAAAAGTTTTCCCAAGATTACAAATGTCAAAATAGCTGGTTTCGGGCTAAACTGAAAAGGCATACATTATGATCGGAAAAACCATTTCTAAATATAGGTCTGCTCCTTCGAAATCTAAAAATAAAGACATAGGTCCCAAGGCTATAGTATGGGCAATTGTTTTTATGCTGGTCGTATTCCATTCCAAGGCCTCGTTTTCTCAAAACACGGCAAGCTTAAAGACCAATGCCAAAGCGGCCGACCCGGGAACAGGCGATCCAACAAAATCAGTTAAACCCAGCGCTCCGGCAGAAATTAAAGGCGACGATGACGACACTGAAGACGTTGAGGAAGTTGTAAAAACCCCCAAAGCAGTCGAAGGCCAAACAACTGCGGATCCAGAAGAAAAAGAAGAATTAGAAACCGAAAGCACGACACCCGCGGGGCCGGAATCTGAAGCGTTAACAAAAGACGAAAATTTGGAAGCCAACGATGAACCGGTCGCTGAAAGTGAAGTCGAGAAGGAAAGTCCAGTAAAAGAAGAAAAACCACCCGAGCCAGCAATAGTAAAAGCTCCCATAAAACCGGCTCCCGAGCCTGAGCCAGAGGCTGCCAAACTTACCGAAGCTGATTATGTCGAAGTAATACCCAAAGAAAAAAATGTAGAAATCGTGACTCGAAAAAAATACTCTAACTATAGGGACCGCAGAACTACGAGCGGGCTACTTATTAATGTTAATGCTGAAAATCTTTATTTTTCAGAATATAAATCAATTCTGGATGGAGCTCTCTATGAAAAGCTTTTTGGGCAAGAAGATTTGGCCATGGTTCAACTTCAGGCGGGTTACAAATTCAATTTTATATTGGGTTCAATAGTAGGCGGCGCAAGCTACGGCTCAGGAACACTGATTGACGACCGATCAACGGAAGAGCGCTTACTAACACTCAATAAAAAATCTGTTTACGCCCAGTGGTTAGTCGACTCATTGATGAAAGAGCCGTATATCGTGCCCTACATAGGCTTCAATTTTTGGACTATGAGCATTCACGAGGAAAACAAGACCGCCCTGCCAGCTTCTGGAAAAGTAACCTCCTTAATTCATGACACGGGCAATGGGACATCAATTACCGTTGGATTTTTGATTCAACTAAATTGGCTCGAGCCCGAAGTCTCAAAACTCGCCTATCTTAACGATGGTCTAGAAAATACCTATTTAGATGTTTTTTGGACTGAATATCGAGGAACAGATCACGCACTAGACCCAAACCTAGAAGACGGATTCAATTTTGGCGCGGGTCTAAGATTTGAATTTTAGTCCAGTATTCGCATAGTGGCCGCTAAAAAAATTCTAAAAAATCAAACTCAAAGCTATCCTATAGAGAGTCGTTATCTATGGCATTGGTATTGTAAAAGGAAAAATTATGAGACTTTTCAAATATATTTTAGTTTTTGGTTTGGTTATTTTTGGATTTACCTATGTCAATGCTGGCAAAGCTCGAAATTTTCAATACAAATCGCCAAATAATTTTACACAAGAAATCAATTACTTTCCAGCGTTTTTCCCATCAGTTTATAGCTACACAGGATCTGACAAAATTACCGTTATGATTCCTCCTGAAATTAAAACCGTCGGGTTAGATTTACCCAAAACCAAAACCGGCGCTTTGATTCCTGAGTTTTTAGAAGGAAAACGAAACTTTAATACGACATTTGGAATTGAAAATTGGGAAATGTCTTCGTATCGTTTCACTATAACTCCGTATGGCGAACGCTTGGAAGTTTTAGGCAGCTATACGAGTTTAGCGGGAATAAAAACAGAATTTATGGAACACCACTATTTTGGAAAAAATGTAACGCGATCCATTCACTTGTTTTACCCAACAAAGTCAGATGGAAAAATCGTTGAGCAAGCCAAGCTCAGTCTGCAAACTTTTAATCCCAATATTAACTAGGACACGCATGAAAACGAATTTTATAAAATTACTTTCCGTACTTTTTTTTATACAGACTTCATTGGGCTCAACTGCCTTGGCTGCGGACCCTGCGCCTCCGGCAAAAGCAGCTGCGCCATCTGCTGCCGTCAAAAAGGAAGGGGCGGCGTCGGCTCCAAAGACGGGAGATTCGACACCGCCAGCCGCTGGTACAAAGAAAGATGCCGAAGTTGATACTGCTGATAGCGAAGTTGATGAGCAAGGCGACGATGACGGCTCAGTTAGTTTTTCGAAAATGCTTAGCCCTGGTGGGGCCTGCCAAGGTCAGGAAGCACTTTTAAATTCTTTTATAAACGAAACTGAAAAGCGTGATGCCAACGGTGTAGTAACAAAATACAAAGGAAAATTAACTGAAAAAGAAAACGAATTCGGAGATCGAAATTTCAATTTTGAAAAGCTAGATTCGGCAATATATAATGACAATCCTAATCCTGAACTCGTCGAATGCCTTCACTTTTTTTCCGCAAGAGCGATTCGTGAGTGGTCTAGTTATTTTATTATAATGAATGACACTTTTCACTGCGGGCTAACATTTAACAATGAGCGCCCTGTAAAGTTAAATCCTGTTCAAGGCAGAACAGAAGAATGCAACGCCACAGTGGGTGAAGAAAAGATGTCAGATTATTTAGGACGAAATATGAGTCGATTTGCAGAAGTAATAAACAGCAGAGACAAAAAAATTCAAGACTATAATGCCAGGCATGCTGCCACAGACCCTGCAAAGGAAAAAGCAAAAACAGAAGGAACAACCGCCTGTCCGCCGGGTACCGATTGCACGGCTTTGGCAAACGGCTTTAAGCCTACAAAATACATTAAAAGCATTGAAGAGCGGAAGTGTTGCGAAAATATAAATTCAAGATGGGCTTCTTTGGGTTTCACAACGGTCAGGGATTCCAAGGCCGACGATCGAATTTGCAAAGAAATGATCGAAAAGGATACGGATGCGGGCTATTGCGAAGACTCCTATTGCGTAAAAGACGTTGGAAGTTGTCTTACGAATTTTGTTTCTGCTTTTGCTAAGGATTTTTTTTCTTCTATTGTCGACAGTTGGAAATTTTGGGCCTGGGGCGATCAGCTGAGCACTTTAATTCGAGAATTAAAGGCAAATCCTTGGGAAACGATGAAAAGCATTGCTAAAAACCTAGTCGGGTTCGACATGGAATATTTAAATTGCTTGAATAAAAAATCTCAAACGCAATATTTTTGCCAGATGGTTGGAAAGTTTTCTGGTAGCTCGGCTGGTTTTTCTGCAGGAATGGGCGCTATAGGCGGGCTAGTATCCGGCGTATTTAAAGGTGTCGCCGCTAGAACGGGAGTCATGAGCAAAATTATAGCTAAAGATCCTAAAGCGTCGTTATTTGCAAAACCAATAAAAGAGGCTCTTAATGCAGCCACCAAAGGATTTAAATTAGGCGCATTGGCCCCGTTGCACATTCCAGGGCTAGCCATTAAAGGACCTGTTGCCGTTGTAAAGGGCGGAGCTCGGTTTATCTCTAACATTCCCAAGTTTCTCACAAAAATTAAAGGTGGGGTGGCGTCAGGAGTGCCCGCGGCAGCCGTAGCGCTTACGCGCGTAACGGCAGACTTTGCTAGCAGAACCGGTGGCGAATCCCATGCGGCGTTTGGACAAGCGGTTAAAGCTGCCGGAACGACCGTGGCCCAAGATGCAAATAAAATTAAAGCAGCCGTTCCAAATGCTGCCATTGCATCGGGTGAAGCTGGGGCTGGCGAAGTGGCAGCCGCCGGGGGTGTGGCTAAACTTAAAACTTTGGATCAAGTGAATGAAGCAATTGTTACAGCAGAAAAAGAAAAAGCCGTAGTTAGCAGCCAACTAAAAAGTGAACTTAGAAAGAAAAGGCCAGAAAGAACCTTTGGACGCACAAAGCCAAACGAACCAAAAGCAACCGCAGATCAACCGAAACCCGAACCGAAGCCTCTTACTAAAGCCCAGCAAAAAGCAAAAGCGGCCAGGGCTGAATCTGCTCAGAAAATTCGGACACTTAGAAGCCAACTCGCCGAAAGAACTAATGCATTGGAGGCGTTAAAGGAACAGCGAACTAAAATCGAATCTATCAAATCTGCAAACGGGAAAGACTTGAAGAGGGCCCTGATCCTTTCGGGCACGGGCATTCAGAAATTACCTCAAGATCCCAAAAAACTAATTGAAGATAAAAAAGAAGAGGCTCCCGCAACGGCGGCGCCTGTAAACGGACTAGGTGTCGGTGCGGTGGCGCCAGATGCGACAGGTAAAAAAGACGGAACATCGGCCACGCCTAAAGGGGTTCCTAAGGCAGACACTCCGGCCGCCCCAGTGCCGGCGCCTAAACCCGAAGCGAAAAAAGCGGATGGATCAGTCGCAGCCCCAGTGCCTGGAAAAACCGACGAAACATCGGCGGACGATGATTTTGAGCCTGGAAAGTAATTTTAAAATATTCCCATTCGGCGAATCAAAGATCGATTTTTTTCTTGTGATTTCGCCGAAGGGTCTTTGGGATCATTTCCATCACTAACGGCCAAGAGATATTTCAATTCTTCATAAACTACGGACCAGTTAATAATTTCCAATTTAACATTCAGTCGACTATCAGGGGTGATCGAATATTTTTTAGGCTCACGTCCCGCTAGTTTAATTGCACTCTCTGGCGTGAGCTTGGTTCGGTCGGTAAAAACGAGGGATATTTTTTTAATCCCCGCACTGATATCCCTAATCCCAAGATCTTTGCAAAGCTTTCTAACGAGCATAACACCGATCAAATTGACGACCGGTTCTGGCAGCGGTCCAAACTGATCTTTCAATTCGTCTTCAATTTTTTCAACGTCGTTTTCAAATTTAATTTCAGCTAAAGCTTTATAATAACTTAGGCGCATTCGAATATCCGGGATGTAAGAATCTGGAATCATTGCTGGAATCTTAAGATTAATTTCAGGATCGAGGTCGCTTGTATCGGGGTCTTCGCCACGAGCTTCAGCCAACGCTTCATTCAGTAAATCCATGTACAATTCATAGCCGACAGAATTAACATGGCCCGACTGCTCATCCCCGAGGATGTTTCCTGATCCACGCAATTCTAAATCATACTGAGCTATTTTAATTCCACTTCCCAGCTGTGTGTTTTCTTGAATAACTTTCAGGCGCTCCTGTGCGTCCTTATCTAGCTGCCGAGATCTAGGTAATAACAAATAACAATAGGCCCGCTGTTTGGAGCGCCCAACACGTCCGCGCAGTTGATACAGCTGGGAAAGTCCAAACAGCTGAGCTTGATCGATGAACATGGTATTGGCGCGGGACACATCCATGCCGGACTCGACTATCGCGGTGCTTACGAGCATATCGATTTCATGATTAAAAAAGGCGAGCATTGTTTTTTCGAGCTCATCTTCGTGCATTTGGCCATGGGCTACTTTCATACGAACATTTGGCAGCAAAGCGCGCAATTCGTCGGCAATTCCATAAATAGTTTGCACGCGATTGTGAACAAAATAAATTTGTCCCCCGCGATGGACTTCAGATTCGATAGCTTTTCGAATCGTTTCTTCTTCCCACTTGCAAATAAAGGTTCTGGTCGGAAGACGATCAACCGGAGCTGTGTTTATTAAACTCAAATCGCGAATTCCGACTAGGCTCATATTCAAAGTTCTAGGAATTGGCGTCGCCGACAACGTCAACGTATCGACCGTAGTTTTCATTTTCTTAATTCGCTCTTTATGAATAACGCCAAATTTTTGTTCTTCATCAACGACCAGCAGCCCAAGATCTTTGAAGGTGACATCTTTTGACAATAGACGATGGGTGCCAATCAAGACGTCTACTTTTCCTTCTTTCAATTCAAGTAGGGTTTTTTTGGCATCAGCAGTGCTAACAAATCGATTGAGCTCGCGAACTACGACGGGCCAATCCTTAAAACGTTTTTTAAAATTTTCAAAATGTTGAAAGCTTAGAACTGTCGTTGGAGCCAAGACGGCGACCTGTTTTTTACTTTCGACCGCAAAAAATACGGCCCGCATGGCCACTTCTGTTTTGCCAAAACCGACATCGCCGCAAATCAAGCGGTCCATAGGCTTAGTGGACCTCATGTCTTTATAAATATCTTCGATTGAGCGTAATTGATCTTCCGTTTCCTCGTAAGGGAAAGCCTGTTCAAATTTTTGAATCTCTGGTTCGGACAGCTTGAAAGGCGGTCTTTGAATTTCGGCACGTTTGGCATAGAGGGCGAGCAGTTCGCTTGCGATGTCTTTGAGATGCCCGCGTACTTTAATTTTTGTTTTTTCCCAAGACGTTCCGCCAAGCCTATCCAGCGGTAAAGTTCCCGAGGCACCGGAATATTTCTGCAGTTGACCAACTCGATAAACAGGCAAATAAAGTTTATCTTTTTCTTTATAGGACAACTGAATAAATTCAGAATCTACCCCATCAACCAACATTACTTTTAGCCCTTCGTATTGGCCAATTCCGTGTTTAATGTGAACAACTAAATCGCCGGGCTTTAAATCTCCAAAGTTTAATCGCTTGGCTTGCTTTTGAAATTCATCCGATGAAGACAGACTACTAGAACGAGTTTTCTTGCCAAAAAAATCTTCTTCGCGCAGAAAAATAATCTTTTCGTCTTCTATTCTTTGGCTCTCAAAACAAGGGCGTTGTAGCAAATGAATTACGCGAGGGTTTTTATTTTGATCGGAAACCAAGCTATCCCAACGGTAGTCGTCGCCCGCAACCCTCACTAAATCAAAATCCATATTTTCAAAATAATTTTTTAGTCGATCCGCATGAGTGGCATTGCGAAGACTTACAAAAATACGGTACTGATCGCCTTTCCATTGACGCAATTTGTTTTGCAAGGCGAGAGCCCAGGATTCTGATCCAACTGTAGAAGCCAAAGATAAATTAGAAAACTCTTGAACACCAAAAGATCGATAGTCGATTCGGGACTCGTAAGATTTACTAGCCATAGAAGCGCTAGAATTAAAATCTATATTTGAAAAATAGAACTCGCGAGTTTCAAAACCCAAATTCAAAGAAATCTCGGTCGAAGTAGCTTCCGAATCAAGCCAAGAAGTTGAATAAAAATCGTTTGGAGGTGGGCGAATTAGACTTTTAGTCGAACTAGCAAAGTCCGTTTTTAGTTCCGCCAAAAGCTCATCGCTGATTCTGTGAGTTTCTAACGGATCAACAAACCATACCCAAGGTTTTGAAAAAAAATGCTCGATGGGAAGAGAGGGTTTTTCGTAAAAACTTGAAATTAAAAACTCGATGCCCGGGAAATAGCTCTTTTGAACCAACGATCTACACAGATCATCTACATCTTCACCCCTAAGATCTCGATTTGTTGTTGTTTTTTTAAATCTGGGTACAATATTTTCGTATTCGGACTCGATGTAGAGGGTTTCTTTCGCTGGGGTCAGTAAAAACAATCCGATTTCGGACTCACTTTTTAGCGACTCGGTGGAAAAAAAACGCAAGGATTCGATTTGCTCGCCAAAAAGCTCGATACGCACTGGTTTTTTTTCGCCGGGTGAAAAGATATCCACGATGCCCCCGCGAATGGCAAATTGCCCAACATCCTCGACCATAGGCGCGGCTTCGTATCCCAAATCAGTCAGATACTCGGCTAAATTTTCGGGCAAACTATCCCCGATTTTAAAGAGCTTGTTTGCGTCAATTAAGACATCAACTGGAATGGTATATTGTTGCAGCCCCAAAAAAGACGCAATGAAAACCTCTCCGGGCTTAGCGTTTTGAGCGCGACTCAAAAAATGCAGGCGATCCCGAAGGACATGTGGCGAAGGATACAAGCCAGAGTAGGGAGACACGTCGAATTCAGTCAACAAATACACCGACCTAGACGGGTCAAAAAACTCAATCGCATTGGCCAATTTAGAACAATCAGAATCGCGTGGCAGGACGAATAAATGAGGGGTCTGATTTAATTTTCGTGAATGCAAAAAGGCTATAAAATAGGCAATTGAAAGCACTGAGGACGACCCAATAATAGAAATTTTGGAACCACTGTCTTTGTCGTTTATCAAACGCTCAATTTGTGATTCTAAATGAGGATTTAAAGTTTCAAAACTCACAGTTAAACTTCCCGCTACGCGCCCAGTTAAAATGTTGAGATATATTTCTTGGAAATATATGTAATGACAAGTATAAATTTAGTTTGCAAGTGCGAATTTTTGGTCCTTTTATTGAAAGGAGTTGTCAGTGGCGGAAGCGTCCGGGATGCCATTAGGTGGTGTCATATTTTTAACTGTATTTCTAGCTATTTTTGGAACGTTTCTTATTTTTTTGGCCCGAGCGATCGGCGGCACTAGGAAAAATAATTCAGCGGCCAAGCGTGATGTCTATGAATGCGGTATTCCAGGTCAAGACAAGCGCGAAACAAAAGTGTCAGTAAAGTTTTATCTGACAGCCATTTTATTTATACTTTTCGATATTGAAATAATTTTCATGTACCCATGGGCCATTACTTTCCGAGATTTTATTGCCACCGGAAAAGGCGCCTATGTATTTACGGCCATGATGATATTTTTAGCCATATTTATCTTCGGGCTGTTTTGGGAAATAAAATCAAAAGCATTAGAGTGGGACTAGAAAGATTCTGGCGGGGGAACTCATGGGACAAGACGTTTTCGAAATTACAATTAACTGCGTAAAGCTAGTGCTTATTTTTTTAATGATGGTGCAGGCCGTGCCGGTTTTGGTTTGGGTTGAGCGCCGCGGATCTGCGTTCATACAAAATCGATTTGGCCCCAATCGGGTTGGCCCGCTTGGATTGATGCAGCTTCTGGCGGATGCGGTAAAGTTTTTAACAAAAGAAGATTTCGCCCCTGATCGGGCTGTGCGTCCTTTGTTTTATGCGGCTCCGGTTTTTGCGTTGATCCCGGCCACATTGGCATTTTGTGCGATTCCGATGTCCGTTCCGCTGGAGCTCGGTGGGTATATATTTAAAATTCAAGGTTACGACATGAATGTCGGGATCGTTTATATTTTAGGCGTTTCTTCGCTGGCTGCTTACACGATTTTAATGGCCGGCTGGGGCTCGGGCAGTAAATTTTCTCTTTTGGGCGCGCTTCGGGCCAGCGCTCAGGTGATAAGTTACGAATTGGCGCTTGGCTTATCCATTGTTGGTGTAATACTGCTTTTCGGAACCTTTAATTTGACCGAAATGATTCAGGCGCAGCAGGGCACAATGAGTTTCAAAGCGTTTGGTTATACAGTTACGTCTTCGTTTTTGCCTAATTGGGGCATTTTTTACCAACCACTAGCGGCTGTAATTTTTTTCGCGGCCACGTTTGCTGAATCCAACAGACTGCCTTTCGATTTGGCCGAGGGCGAAGCCGAGCTTGTTGCTGGCTTTCACACTGAATACGGCGGGTTCAAAATGCTTATGTTTTTCATAGGCGAGTATGGACACATGATGCTCGGATCAGCGCTTATGATCATTTTCTTTTTTGGCGGCTACGGGATTCCGGGAATTACGGTTGAACAGGTTCACCATTGGGCGCTGACAGTTTGCGAGTCGGCCTCGAGTGCGAGTATTATTGTAACCGTGATACATTTTCTAAGTTTTTTGATTAAACTAGTTTTGTTTTTGTGGATTTTTATTTGGGTTCGCTGGACGCTGCCGCGCTTTCGTTACGATCAGCTAATGGACCTAGGATGGAAAACAATGCTGCCGTGGGCCCTTGGGAACACGATTGCAACGGCGCTAGTGATTTTTTTAATTTCTTAACCAACAAAGCCAACGATGGGGCGGTAAAATGACCGGTGATATTTTTTTATTTTGGTTCCTGGCAATACTAATACTGGGCGGTGGCCTAGCGGTGTTGCTTTTTACAAACCCGATCTATTCGGCCTTGTCGCTTGCTATGACAATGGTGGGCGTCGCGGCGATTTTTATAACGTTGCAGGCCCATTTTATTGCGGGTGTTCAGCTCATAGTATACGCGGGCGCCGTAATGGTGTTGTTTGTGATGGTACTGATGTTATTTGATATAAAATCAGAAGTGCAGGCGTTTACCTCTGGAAAAATATCAGGCGCGGTAAAGCTGATTGCCGTTGGATTGTTGTCTGGACTCATTGTGGGCGGAATTATAATGGGTCAGCAGTCATTCGTAGGTGAAATCAGTAAAAATGCAGGTGACCAAGTGGCTCGAGCACAAAAATTAAAAAAATCAACGTCTGCAGACGCTGCCACCAAAGACCTCGGAGTGGCGTTGTTCACAAAACATGTTTTTGGATTTGAAGCATTGGGCGTGTTGCTGACAGTGATTGCCGTGGGAACAGTGGCGCTATCGCGCAGCAGAGGGGGCACTCATGCCAAGCAGTAGTCTTTTTACCGAAATTACATTGAATCACTATCTCGTGTTATCTTCCATTTTATTTGTAATTGGAATGGCGGGTGTTTTGCTGCGACGGAATGTCATCGTAATTTTAATGTGCATCGAGCTTATGTTAAATGCTGTTAACATTTCATTCATAGCATTTAGTAAATATACGGCCAATGTAGACGGTCAAATTATGGTGTTTTTTGTAATGACCATAGCAGCTGCAGAAGCGGCCGTGGGGTTGGCTTTGGCGGTCACGATTTTTAAACGCTTCAAAGAAATTAATATAAAGTTTTTTGAACACTTAAGAGGGTAGGGTTTAGGATGGAACACTCAGTATTAGTTGCGGTATTACTGTTGAGCCCGCTGCTAGGTTTTCTGATAAATGGAATTAGATATAAACAACCGACCTATAAAATATCTGGCGGGATTGCCACGATGGCTGTTTTTATTTCGTTTATTTGTTCGGCTATATTGTTTTCTGATTTGCTGGGAATGTCGCCAGAGCACAGAAAAATACATGTTAAGTTTTTCGAATGGCTGAATGTAGACAAATTCAAAGTAGACGCCGGTTTTTACGTAGATCAAATAAGCGGCATCATGATTTTGATCATCACGGGCGTTGGGTCTTTGATTCATTTATTTTCTACCGAATACATGCACCACGATAAAGGTGTTACAAAATATTTTTCCTATTTGAATTTGTTTATTTTTAACATGCTAATTTTGGTTCTTGGCGACAGCTTATTAACTCTTTTTGTGGGCTGGGAAGGCGTTGGTCTTTGCAGCTACTTGTTGATAGGATTTTGGTTTACCGACAAAGAAAAAGCAGCTGCAGGAATGAAGGCTTTTATCACTAATCGGGTTGGGGATGCGGCTTTTTTACTTGGCATGTTTGTTTTATTTTCAATGTTTGGCACTTTGAATATTCAAGAAATAAACTCGCTGGCACCAACAGCGGCGGACACGTCATGGCTGGGGGCCCTTACGCTGGGCACTTTATTTTTGTTTATCGGAGCGACTGGTAAATCAGCCCAAATTCCACTTTATGTGTGGCTTCCCGACGCGATGGCCGGCCCAACGCCTGTTTCCGCCTTGATCCATGCTGCGACGATGGTAACCGCGGGCATTTACATGATCGTGCGATTAAACCCAATTTTCATTATGACCCCAAATACAATGGCCGTAATTTCAACGATTGGCGCCCTGACTGCGCTCATGGCGGCTAGCATTGGGATTACTCAGTGGGATATTAAAAAAATCTTGGCCTATTCCACCGTATCTCAGCTTGGCTATATGTTTTTGGCAGTCGGAGTGGGCGCTTTTGGCGCGGGCCTTTTTCACTTGATGACTCATGCGTTTTTTAAGGCCCTCATGTTCTTGGGCTCGGGCAGCGTGATTCACGCCATGCATGAAGAACAAGATATTAGGAAAATGGGCGGGTTAAAAAAATATATGCCAATTACTCATTGGACATTTTTCCTTGGATGGCTGGCGATTATCGGAATTCCACCTTTTGCCGGATTTTTTTCAAAAGATGAAATATTATGGATGAGTTTTCACAGTCCGCTAGGGTCACCCGTTTTGTGGGCAGTCGGCGTAATCAGTGCCGGTATGACGGCTTTTTACATGACCCGACTGATGTGTTTAACTTTTTGGGGCAAATCCAGAGTTTCAAAAACAGTGCATCCTCATGAGTCCCCAGCAATGATGACTATACCACTCATAGTTTTGGCCATTTTGAGCGTTATTGGCGGCTGGGTAGGAATTCCTGAAGTTATCGGGCACTCCATTGGCGCTATTCCCAACCTACTTAGCGAATGGCTCGAACCAGTGATTAAGCCCATTCCTAATTTAGTCGAAGCCGAGCATTCATTAGAATGGGCATTGATGGGGGCATCGCTGGGAATCGCCGCGATTTCAGCATTCGTTTCGTATCACTTTTATGTCAAGTCGCCAGAGACTCCGGGAAAAATAGCAAAATCAATTAAGCCGCTTTACGAACTGATATTTAAAAAATATCTGATAGACGAGCTTTATTTTAAAACCATAATCAATCCGCTAGTAGAATTATCAAGAAAACTTTGGTTTTATATTGATGTAAACTTTATTGATAAATTAACCTATGTAATCGCAGACATAATAAAAGGCGGCGGTGGAGTCACTCGATCCCTGCAGACCGGAAATGTTCAGATATATGCGATGTACATTGCTATTGGATTGGTAGTCGCCTTGTCGATAATTATAATTAAGTAGAATTTTGGAGATAGAAATGCTTCTAAGTACCGTAATTTTTTTACCAATATGTTTCGCCGTCTTTATCACCTTTTG
>JAYVPD010000209.1:0-16331 GCA_043757515.1 Pseudobdellovibrionaceae bacterium | reverse complement strand
TCTAAGTGGGACTCAAAAAAATACTACAGACATTCTCGATTTTTCGGTTCAATGAAAACCAAAACAGCTCAGCAAGTGAAAGACGAAGATTCTTCATTTATCATGCATGAAGCGGTTCGTGGGATGTTGCCGACTAACAAAATGTCTCGACATTTAATTTTGAAAATGAAGGCGTACAAAGACGCTAAACATGATCAGGCTGCACAAAAGCCTACAGCTTATAACGTTAAATAGATCCAGCAAATAGATCAGCGAAATAAAAAGGAATTAGATAATGGCGACTATGGAAAAATTATTTTATGCAACAGGAAGAAGAAAAACGAGCACCGCTCGTGTATTCTTAAAGCCGGGTAAAGGTACTGTTACTGTAAATGGCGAAAAACTTGATGAATATATGAGCCGTCTCCAGTCTCGAATGGTTGTAATGCAGCCTTTCGATTTGCTTCTTCAAACTGGCAAGTTCGATGCTAAAGTCACTGTTGGTGGCGGCGGGGAAGCGGGACAAGCTGGCGCCATTCGCCTAGGTATTTCTAGAGCGCTTCAAGCTTTTAATCCAGAATTCAGAGCTATGCTTAAAAAAGCAGGCTACTTAACTCGCGATCCAAGAATGGTTGAACGTAAAAAATACGGAAAATCAGGCGCGAGAAAGAGATACCAATACTCAAAACGATAAACTCGAAATACTTTTACAGTATCGATTTTATGGAAAAAGGAACCTTACGGTTCCTTTTTTTTTGGCTTTTTTGGGATCGTTTTATTTGGAGCGGACCATTCGGTCGCCATTGAAAAGATTTACTTCAATAAGAGAGTTTCCAGAAGAAGTAATCATCCTGGGCGATGACGTATCTATCTTTTTGAATCGTCCAAAATAAATAGCCGTACCTAACCCAATTGATGGGCTGGAAACAACTGTCCGATTTCCAGTATTCAAATCAAGCGATAGTAACGTTTGAGAGTCACCAACAATAGCTTTTGTTCCACTAAAGTTTAACGCTAAATTTGAGAGAGAATTGAACGCAGGACCTGTGCCAATTGAATTACTCGCAACAACAGTTCGATTGCCGGTTGCCGTGTCTACTTTCACAATTCCTTTTAGGGAAGTGTCCAATATATAAAGGTTTGCGCCCGATGAATCTATATCTAAGCCATAAGGAAAGCTAAAGTTAGTTCCAGTTCCAATCGCCGGATTTGACAGAAAACTTCTGTTTCCTGTGGCTAAGTCAATTTTGATTACACTTCCACCGTTTGAGTAGTCGGTAATGTAGGCAATTGTTTCAGAGCCATTCACAGTTAAAGATAAACAAGATACAGTAATGTCAGCTCCAGCGGTAAGGGTTGTTCCAACACTTGAACTGGATAGTACCGTCCTATTTCCTGTCTGTAGATCGATCAAAAAAAGTCCATTGATAGAACCAGTACCCGTGGCTAGGCCATACGCTTTTGATTGGGAATTATTTAGGGCAAAATCCCGAATAAATAGAAACGAATTTCCAGTTCCATGGGTGGCATCAGAAAGAACACTTCTATTTCCCGTTGCTAAATCAATTTTATATAAGCCATCGTAGGTTATCGCGAATGCATTTTTTCCGTCTGAACTGGTGGCTGAGGCAATAATACTGACCATGTCTGGCCCGGACCCAACAGAAAATTCTTTTACTATTGATCTTGCTCCCGTTGATTTATTTATTGATAGAAGTTCTCCCAACCCTAAATCAACCGCGATAAAATCGATCCCATTGGCAGCTTTCATTATTCCTTGCAGTTGGGAAAAAAGCGGCCCATTGCCGACGCCAGGGCCAGAAATTACAGAGCGATTTCCTGTAGCCATATCTATTTCAAGCAATTCATAACTTGAAGTACTTGAAACATAGGCTTTGGTTTGTGAACTATTCAATAGAAGAGATTGAGGCCAATTCATATTCGAGCCGGTTCCCACTCCTGGGCCGGATAAAACAGTTCGAACCCCCGTAGCTAAATCAATTGATAACAATGAATTTATGGTTGGTGAAAGCACAAAGACTTTTGATTCGTCGGTACTCAATGCAATTCCAGCGGACCATGTTAAAGTAGGGCCTGATCCTACACTTCCATAAAAACCATCGCTGGATTTAAATATGCGATTTCCGGTTGCAAGGTCTACCTCAATAACCGCTCGAGCAGCGCCTGAGTCTGAAATGTAGGCTTTTGTTTCGGCAGCGTTTAACACAACACCATTCGGCCAACTGATGGGAAGTCCTGTTCCAATTGCACCATTTGCGGAAACCAGGGATCTGTTTCCTGTTGCGATATCAAATTGATATAGTCCACTTGTATTGCCACCTACGTAGGCAATTGTCCCTGCTGCGTTTAGAGCGATCGTTTGCAAAAGATCAATAGGCGGACCAGCGCCAATTCCATTTGCTCCATCTGAAATAATCCGCCGAGAACCTGTTGCTAATGTAACTTCAATTAATTTTTTTGACCATCCAATCACGTAGGCTTTTGAGCCATTAGGACTTAGTTTAGCATCGAAAGGATTGACCATTGGTATCGAGAACTGATTTTTTATTGGATAGCTGGTGGAGGCGATAGATTTATTATTTTTAATCACGTCAATCGTTACTGTGTTATTATTTGAAACAATGGATATAGGTAATTCGTAGAGATTTGAAGTTCCTGCTCGCAAGGTGGCTATCAGTCCGTTAATTAAAACAGTATCAAACAGAGTCATGTTGCCTGAGGTAATATTGTCGATCTGAACACTAATATTGAGACTACTTAACAAAGACCCAGTGGCGTCACCAGAGGTTGGGAAAACTGGCTTGATAGTAAATTGTTCGCTGGGAGCTTCGCTTGGGGGACTATCGCCCTTAGAGCTTGGAATCAAAACTGAATCTGCAGGTAGGATGCTGCTGTTTATGAAGCAACTAGTTTGCAAGAGTGATAGGGTTACCCAAAATAAAATGAGTAAATGCCGGCTAAACTTTCGTTCTGCAATTAGTGTTTCGATTTGAATGTTGTTAGTTTTCTTTTTATTCATAATGCTGCTAAAATTCTTATCGGAATTTTCAAAAAGAACTTGAGACTTAAGTCTAGGGCAAATGGAACTTGCAGTTCAACGTCTCGAATTGAAAAGGAATAGCTTAACTGGTCTTCATGTTGGATTGGCGTTTGTTGGCCTATTCGAATTTTTGAAATGTTTCGGCAATAAGGGCTAGTTGTTTTTTTTCGGATTCAGCCCTGATTTTTTCAAATGACACAAATTTATTACTGAAATCGGCCAATACAATATCGTTTGTATGCCACTCATCGCCCTCTGGGTTGTCATAAGTGCGAACCTCAATGCCTTGAGACCGCATCCTATCTACAAGAAGCTCACCCAGTTCAACGTCATCTTCAATTAGGGCAATTTTAATTTTTTTTTAAATCATCCTATTGGATCGGTGAAACAAGTTAAAGAGTGAACAAAAAAAACTCGAGTCTGAGATTGAACTGTCTCAGCATGAGACAAATTTCAAATCGCGGATGGAGCATGGACCATTTTGGCTCAACAAAAAGACTGAATTATGAAAATGCGCGTTACTGATTTATCCTAGACCATAGTAGAGGTGCACGTTGAAACCAAACACAATTGCCAAAACGATTTTGCTATCGTTTTCTAGCTTAGTATTAATCAGTACGTTCCAAAATTGTGCTCAAACGTCAGGGTCTATTGCCTTTATTCCTAATAATTCAGGAGCCTCAGCAAATACCTCAAAAACAGATTCTGTGGAAAAAACCGATTCCGTTGATTTAAGTGCTGCTGACTATATTGTCGTATCTTTGAAATCTCTTTATGCGGACGCTACCCAGCGGCGCTTGGCCAAAGACTTTCAAAATTTGCAAATCAATTTGGCTACCGGAGAAATGAGGACCGTAGACAGTGATGGAACGATTTTAAGCCCAGTCAGGCTTTGTTTACGTAGGCAAGAATTAGACGAATTTAAAACTATTCTAAGAAACTCTAAACTATGTCAGCCGGCGACAGTCGCAGCACGCGAAGATATGGTTTGCAATCAGGTTTACAAATATCCATTTGCTTGGGCCCAATACGCTAATGGTGACCAAGTTAAATTGGGCGAAGTTGCAGGCTGTTCAAAAAGTTTGGATCTATGTGATGAATACCAAGGCGTTTATAACGGTTTCATCGCCTATATTCGAAATAATATTGATACTAGAAAATGTATGTAATTCTTAAGATTAAAAAAAGGCCTTTCAAGCATCAAAGACCTTTTTAAATTGGAAAATTTTAATCAATCAAGCTGAAAATCAAAAAAGAACTACGGAAGTTTCCATCCAATTTTAGATAACTCAGCATTTGCTTTTTCCCAATCGGCTTTTCCTGTAGTCCATGGTTTTTTACCCATGGCTACAGTGATCGCTGATTTAAATTGGTCTAAACTTGCCATTGATTCAGCAGGCAAGCTTTTGTAAACGGCTATAAACTGGCTCAATAGAGATTGATCAAATTTCTTTTGATAATCAACGCCATGGCCGCCAATTAATGCTTCAGCCTCTTTCATTTCTTTGCCAAGATTTTGCGCGATATAGTTGCCTAGAACTTGCTTTCTAGAAGGCGAATCGATACCAACTTGTCGAATGGTCTGTGACCAAGAAACTAAGGCTTTGAAAGTCGTTGCAGGCATTCCACTTGCGCTAACTGAAATTTCAATTTCAGAATTGGGCGTAATCGTTTGCCCAATTTGGCTACCTAAGCCAATTGTCACCGGCGCCGCAAGAGCTGATAAAGACGCTAGTTTTGTTGCTCCTTG
Organism: Pseudobdellovibrionaceae bacterium; assembly: GCA_043757515.1. GTDB lineage: Bacteria > Bdellovibrionota > Bdellovibrionia > Bdellovibrionales > Bdellovibrionaceae > UBA2316. The sequence goes on along the minus strand of JAYVPD010000209.1, from coordinate 11,541 downwards.
ACCAGCTAAAATGGATTGCCCAGCCACTTGAACTTGAATATTTCCATCAATTTTTCCTAGGTTAGATGCCCGTTTTACAATCGCATTTACGCTGTCAATGATCGCAAATGTGGGAAGACCTGACTGATTTACCAAATTAACTTCGTACACTTCAACGACCGGTTTAGTTGAATAAGTATTTACTGTTCCGTCAAAACCTGCGCGGAAAGCGCCGGGCAGGGTCTCTTGATAGGCATTTTTACTGTTAGTTCTGAAACTAGTATTGTACGCCTTTGCTTCACCTTTTGAATAGGCATAGGCATCCCTTGCTTGGATAAAATAAAATTCTCCACGAATGTAGGCGTCTTGATCCTGACCGTCACAAACTTTTTTATCCCATTTGTCATTAATAGCAATTTTGTACCGTTTCATAAATGCGGATTGATACCAACCTGCATTTTTATCTGCATCTTGGAACTGAGTTGAATCAGTGTACTCACGATATTTAGACACTTTGGCAGCATTATCTTTGACCATATTAGAATTGCCAGAATTTTCTCTTACGAATTGCTTTTTAAGAAATAATCCAAAGGCTTTGCCGCTGTCTAAAATTATATCGGGCATAGTGCACTGTAATTCTTGCCACTGATAATACTCACCTAAATTCCAGCGAGATCCATAAATAGCCGCTCGTAAATCATCATCGAATTCTAACTGTGACTCTAAGTTCAATCGGTTAGTCGCTTCTGCTAGAAATCCAACGCTATATCCATTAACTATTTGTGCAAAAGGAGTATCCGTCTTGTTAGCAGACAAACCTTGATAAGACTCGGTGTTAAGTTCATCAGGAGCCGATACATCAAGAGCCGCAGCGTTGCCAACAGCTTTAAAAAATCGAAGGCGTGCTTCGTTAGATCCTTTGCTGTCGCCTTCTCTTTCTGCGGCCTTTTTGCCAGCTTCACGGCCATCATCTATTCCAAGATTATTGCCATGCGAGGCCCCTTTACCGTAAGCAGGAAGCTGCTGCACATGAACGTCTTGAAGATCAAACAACCTGGCTTGAGTTTTAAATCCCTTATAAAAATTTAAACGGTAGGTTTCCACCGGCCCGTAGACTTCGACGACTCGATTGGCAAAAAAGTTAGCTGCAGCTTCAGCTTGCTCTTCTAGTTTTTCTCGAGATATCGTTTTTAGTACTGGCTGGGCAGCCGCGACCACTTGAGACCCCTGAGTTGACACCGTTGAAGTAGAAGTATTATTTTTTGCTGGTACAGTCGTGGTTGGAGCAGTCTGACCGGTCGCCTTCGGTGGAGTTTGAGTCGCAATAGAACCAGAACTTTCTGTAAGAACCGGAGCCGTCGCAGTCATGGGAACTGTTTCAGTGCCTTTTAAATAGGAAGCGGAAATCTCTTTGCCGCTGACTTGATTATCTAGAACTTGTATGGCGCATCCGTTTACAAAACTTTTTGCAGGCACTGTTAGGCTACCTTTAGAAGTTTTAAAATTTACAGCGGCAGTGTCCTTTGGCATATTGCATACTTTGGCGACGATGGTTTGATTTTCGATTTTAACCGAAAGACTCCCTGCAAACAGAGGTAAGGTGTAAATAAAAATACCAGTTAACGTTACTATTTTTTTTGTCACATTGGCTCCTTGAAATTTTGGCTCTAAAGTTACATTGGCAGAATTGATGCCAAAACAAACGACGGCGATATTTCCGGAAGTAAGAATGGCAAGAGGTTTAATTCGATCTGGAATCAAATTGTTGGTTAGGCTGTCATGTTGGACAATTATAGCAAGGCACTGTTTAGGATCTGGTCAAAAAGTTTGACTGTTATTCTTTTTCGATCGAGGTACGCATGAGCGATTTTATATGATCTTTCCGCTGAGTGCCGCCAACCAGGCTTTTCAATTGGTCATGCAAGCTAGAGTCATTGACCAAAGCGCCCAAGGTGCCTTCCCCCCGATCAATTTTACCCAAAATGTTGTTTAATTTATCCAATGATCCTTTGACCTGCATCGATGCTGACTTACCTTCAGAAAGTTCTGAAACTATTTTAAGTGATTTTTCACTCAGTGAATTGAAGTTTCGACTGGCTTGATTCATGTTGGCAATCATTGATCCAATATGATTTTCATTATTGATTATTTTAGTCAGTTTGTAAATTTCGTTTATAATGTCAAATACGCGCTCGGTTTCTTTGCCGCGTTCTGCGATAACGTTAAAAAGATCTGTGGACTTTGCTACTGGCAATATGGCCCGGTCTTCGACAGGGGCTAATTTAGGATCGCCGGGAATTACAAAAATAAATTTATCTCCGAGGGCACCCTGGGTTCTAATTTCAACTTCTGATCCTTTAAATACCCGCGGCAAAAATTCGATTTCAATTTTCATATCAACGCGAAGTAGGTTTCTTTCCTTTACAAAATCTATCGATTCAATATTTCCAATGACTACGCCCGAAAGAGAGACAACACTTCCGCGTGCTAAACCTTGAACATTTTCAAATTCAGCATAAAGGTGGGTAAATTTGGAAAACAATGACTTGTTGGCTCCCAACATGAAAATGCTTCCCATCGTCATTATCACTCCCAAAACCACGAAAATTCCGACTTTGATTTGATTTTTCAACGTGGTTTCCATTTAGTTGCCCTCGCCATCAATAAATTTTTTAACTATTCCAATTTTATCACGATGAATTTCATCCAACGTGCCTTCAAATGCGATCTTACCATCTAAAATGAAAGACATTTTATCACACACAGCAAAAGCTGTGGGCATATCATGGGTGACTAAAATGGATGTAATACCTTTGCTTTTCAATTTCAGAATATGCTCTTGAATTTTTTTGGTATTTTGGGGATCTAGGCCTGCAGTTGGTTCATCATACAATATTAAATTTGGCTGCATCATCAGTGCGCGAGCCAATCCAACACGTTTCTGCATACCGCCTGATAAATTGGCAGGGTATAGATATTCTGCTTTTGGAAGTCCAAATTCATTGAGTTGATCAATTATCATTTTTTTAATTTCAGGTTCTTTTTTTGAGGTGTGTTCGCGCAGAGGGTAGGCAAGATTTTCGTAAACCGTCATAGAATCGAAAAGGGCGCCGCCTTGGAAAACATAGGCTACTTTTTTTCTAATCTCGACCAGACTATTTTCGTGGTATTGAGTAATTTCTTCGCCGTCGATATAGATCTCGCCGCTATCGGGCTTTTCTAATCCGATGAGACTCCGTAAAATTACACTTTTGCCAACCCCTGAGCCACCAATCAAACCCATGCATTCACCTTTTTTTACCGAAAAGTTAATGCCTTTGTGAACTTCCTTAGTGCCGAATGATTTTCGAAAATTTTTTACTTCAATCATGTGAGTTTTTCCAAAATCCAAAAGAGCTTTGATAGAAAGAAATTGCCTACTAAGACTAGGATCGAAGACACCACGACCGCTTTCGTTGTGGCAATGCCGACTTCTTTAGTTCCATTCTTTACTGTCAAGCCAAAATAACAAGATGGGATGGCAATAAAGAGAGCAAAAAAGAAACTTTTTAGAAATCCAGAAAAATAGTCGGTTAAAGTTACAGTGGTGAGGATTTTTAAAACATAAAAATTAGGATCTAATTTTAGTTCAGAATACCCAACTATTAATGCACCAAAATTGCTTACGATATCTGCCAAAGCCACCAATAGTGGCAGTGAAATGAAGGTGGCAACTACACGGGGTATGACGATAGTTTTGATTGGCGACGTCCCCAGCGCTTTTATGGCATCAATTTGTTGAGTCACCACCATACTGCCAATTTCAGATGCGAATCCAGCGCCCACTCGTGCGGCAACCATCAAAGAAGTGAATACGGGACCCATTTCGCGAAGGACTGTCACAGAGACAAGTTTTGGCACATACATCTTGCCGCCAAATTTTTCCAGACCCAGACCAAACTGTAGCGACATGACCATGCCTGTGCTAATAGCGGTTATAACTATTAAAGGAAGCGATCGGTTTCCAACTTGAAAAATCTGCTCAACAATTAGTTTCCAGTAGACCCGACCCTTGAGCGAGTCTCGAACCAGCTGAAAGGTGAGAACGCCAATGCCTCCGAAAAATTGGATAATGTCCATTATGAAAAGCGATAAAGGTGAATTGGTCAAAAGAGAATAAATCATGGTGCCTTAAAGTTATCTTTAAAAATTTTGAATTCAGAGGCTTCGTTTTCGAACCGATCAGCTACGCCGCCATAGATTAAATTGTAGTTACAGCTATTTTTCTTGAACGAAAGTACATTGATTTTAATTTTAACGCCGTCAACCAGGCCTTCTGCAACTGTATTTCTGGCTGTTCTTTGGTTGTAATTTATTTCATCTCGCTGCTTTATTTCCATTTTTTCGAGCCCAGAAAGAGCATCTTGTTCCAGCTGATCTAACGTTGGATCTTGGGTAGGGGCACAGTCGGAAATGTAGGAGATTACATTGTTCGTTTTTGACGAGATCCAGGCTTTATCGCCCGTTTTAGCTTTTAGATCCATAAATGGACTACCAGGTGTTTTGAGCTCCAAGTTCTTGGCAGGCTGCGGATCTTTAGAGACTCCGATGGTAATACAGGAATTTAAAAACATTGAAATAGCGAAAAGACAAAAGCAAATTTGGGCATGGTGGGTTTTCATACGGGTTTCTTTTCGGTAAGTATGAATATTTTTAAATGTCAAAAAAGTAAAACTCGACCGTCATTTATCTGTCGGTCTAGTTCCACCAATTTCGATTTATTCTCTATAGGATATTTTTTCCTATACCTTGGCACTAAACTCAAGTGGCATTTAATGTGCATTTCAATATTTTCGTGAGATTACATTTTAAAATTTATATTATTGTTACTATTCTAATTTCAAGTATTTGCTCAGCTTTGATTGATTCCACCTCTAATAATACAGCTAAGCCAGATGGTCCAGTAAACTCTCGAATTTCATTTCAAGATGAAACAATACACCTTGAATTCTCTGGCCGTAAGGACTGGGACTATTCTGTAGAAAAAAAAGATTCGAAAGGACATGGTTCAGTTGAAATTACTTTAGATTCTTTAGACTCTAAAAGTCTTTCAGAAATTAAAAACTTTAAAGCCGCCTGGGTGAAAAAAGTTTCGATTGATAGTAAGGCTGCTGATGGAAAAACTAAAATATCAATTGAATTAGCGGCTGATCTTGATGTTTTTGATTATTTAATGGAAGCCCCCTCAAGATTGGTCGTCGATCTATTTCCCAATTCAAAAAAAGCAAAAAAAGTCGGGGACAAAAACGCAAAAGTCCAACCAAAAGACGAAGGTAAGTCGGTGGCCAAAACAGCTGAAATGGTAAAGCCTACTGCCGAAGCCAAAGACGCAAAAGCCAATATTCGTGGGCCAGCCACAGCGGATTTTATGGAAATTCAAAAATCTGGAATTATGACAATTGCTGATAACAAAGCCTTTGAAAATAAATTGGCTGGAATTTTTGATGGCGCGGATCCTTTCTATGATCGCTTCAGCATGAAGGATTATGAAATCAAAGAAGCGTCTATTATTAAAAGCAAAGAAAACTACTATATTCAGTTTCCTAATCACGTATTGCCCGTTCGTGAATGGGCCCGGATTAAGGACGCAGAAACGCTTTTTGAAATCATTCCAACAGACGAAAAAGACAACAAACACGCGCGATTATTAGAGACTCTTTATAAAAACGAGAGAAATCAGGTCTTTCTTAAAACCTACGAATGGTTTATGGAAAAATATCCTGAATCTGAATACCGGGACTTAATTCAAAACATGAGTATTCAAGTTCATTTACGCCTCTGGGAAAAAGAACATAGTACAAGTCACTATGATCAGGCGACTCAGAAAATGAAGGAAATTATTCAAAAAACTCCTGAACATCCCATGGCTGAAAAATATTCTTTATTACTGGGGATTTTGGCGTTTGATCGAAAAGACTTTTTCAATTCTTTACGCTCATTTCAGAACCATACTAAGAATGCATTTTGGAACAAAAAGGGGTCGTTTTCAAACGATCTCGCAGAGCTCGGTGTCGCCTTAAGTTTGCAAAATATGAATCAGTTTGCTGATTCAATGAAAGCCTATGAAGACTTGCAAAAAAATTCTGTTTTTGACGAGATGAAAGCGGAGGCAGGGTATAGGAAGGGTGACGTTGAGCTGGCCGAACGGGATTTTGATAAGGCTGTTAAATTTTATAGCGAAGCAATAGCAAAGAGTCCAAGTTTTCAAAACCAATTTCCGAATGCCTTTTACAACAAAGCTCAGTCACTATTTTTGCAGGATAAATTTAAAGATAGCCTAAGTTCCTATCGGGATTTTATCAAAAAGTTTCCTCAGGATAAATTAACTCCATTTGCAATGACTCGTGTGGGAGAACTCCTTGATATCCTGGGAGCCGATAAAAACAAGGTTTTGGGCGCGTACCTTGAAACCTATTTTAGAAATGGTGATGATCCTTCGGCAATTGTAGCTCGCTTGCGAATTCTGTCTTCAAAGATGAAAGGCATGAAACCAAAAGAAGTCGCCACCACAGTAAATGAAATATTGGGATTGGCAAAAAAATCCGATTTGCCGGGAATCGAATCATTTTCAAAAGTTTTGATCTCAGAGGGGTATGCGGAAAGAGAAGATTTTGATCAAGCCTTGAATCTGCTGATGGATCACTATCGTAAGAATCCAACAGCTGTGGATAAAGATCTTTATTCAAAACGCATTTATACAAATATTTATTCAAAAATTGCCAAACGGGTAAAAGATGGGGATTTCTTGGATGGATTAAAAATTTATACAGAGTATTACGATACCTGGCTTAAGAATTCCAATCGCTTAGACATTAAATTTCAAATTGGCCGCGCTTATGAACAGGGCGGGGTCTATAAACCAGCCATTGCCTACTACAATGAAGTTTTAAATCGCTATTTGGCAGTGAAAGACACTCCTGCTGGAAAAGAAATGATTATAAAAGAAGATTTACCTTCGGAATCAGAAATCTACTTACGACTAGCCAGTGCCGAGTCGCAAAATAAAAACTTTTCAAAGGCCTTTGAGTACTTAAAAAATATCAAGTCGCCAGAAACTTTGAATGAAAAACAACAAATTGAACGAATCATTCTGGCATCTGACCTTCATGATAAAAAAGGTGATGTAGATCGCGCGATCTTATACCTGACTGAACTTTTGAAGTATTGGAAAGGGCAACCTGAATTTATCGCTGAGCCGTATTTTGTGTTAAGTCAGTATGAACTTAAAAAAGGTTTGAGAAAAGAAGCCATAGAATCCCTTAAGCGAATTGATGTACTAATGACCGACACTAATCTGGTCGACAAAGGGCTACACAAAAAAAGTATAGAGCAAATTGCAAAGATATTGGATCAAGAAGGGACTTATGATCAAGCGATTGTTTGGTATGAAAAACTTTTGACTCAATACGAATCCACATTTCCGTTAGCGTCCGTGCGATTTAGATTAGGGAAACTTTATTTTGACCGAGGCCAGTTGCAAAAAGCTCAGGATGTTTGGGCTCAATTTAAAGGCAAAGAATCAGACTCTTGGAGAAAAATGGCTCAAGAACAAGTACTAGCGAATGAGTGGAAATCAGATTACAAAAAATATTTAGATAGAATTCCAGCAATGGAAAAAAAGAACTAAGGAGTCGTTAATGAATACAGTTGATCTTTTTGCTTTGGATTACCAATCGGAAACATATCTTAGCTTGAAAAAGCTTGTTCAGTCGATACTTCCGCTTGAGTCTAATATCAATATCAACGGCTCGCAAGGCACTGGGAAATCCATTTGGGCTCATTATGTCTTATTCAAATCCGAACTAAAAGATGGATTTAGCAAAATTGATGTAAAAGAACTAGACGAAGAAAAGTTCAAAAACGCATTGGATGAGACTAAGTCCAGGCACATTTTATTAGAAAATGTCGATTATCTTCACCGTGAAAATCAAACGATATTGGCGCAGTTCATTCAGTCACGCTCAATTCAATTAAAACCGGTAATTGTAACGACCTCCAAACGAAGTCTGAGCGATCTGGCACGGGAAGGTCTGTTGCGCCAGGACCTGTATTACAAATTGTCAGTTTTTAATATTAATTTGCCAGATCTAAAACAAGTCAAAGCCGATATTGGTACGTTCGCAAGACATTATTTAAAAATCTATTCTGTTAACTATAAACGACCTGAGTTGAGTCTATCTAACGAGGCGTTGGTCAAATTGGAATCTTTTTTCTGGATTGGCAATATTTTAGAGCTAGAGAATGTGATCGAGCGTGCAGTTTTGCTCTGTGATTCAGACATTGTTTCAGACAAGCATGTCCGCTTTGATGAATTCCAAAAATACAATTCTCTTGATTTGAGTTTGGGAATGTCACTTTCTGAAGTCGAACGAAGGCTTATTTTGCAGACCTTAGAGCACACTCAAAACAATAGAACTAAAGCAGCTCATATTTTGGGAATCAGTATTCGAACATTAAGAAATAAAATAAACGAATATAAAGAGGCTGGTCTGATATGAGTAATTTATTTGATAAAACAACGTCGGCTCTGCAGACATCGCTCAACATGCGACAAATGCGGCATAACCTGACCTCATCGAATATTGCCAATGCCGAGACTCCCGGTTACAAAGCTCAAAAATTGGATTTTGAAGAAGCGTTGGCGCGATCGATCGATATAGATGGGCTTCGCGGCATGAGCACCTCTAGCGAAGATCATTTTTCAGTTGGCGGAAAAACAGCCTCTGTTAAGCCGGATATTTACAATAACCCAGAAGGCGCTACGGCTAATGATGGCAATACCGTAGATTTAGAAAAAGAAATGTCATCCCTTTCTGAAAATGCGATTTTATATAAAACAGCGTTGTTGTTGATTAATAAAAAAATGGCTGCACTTAAATACGCTGCCAGTGAAGGGAGATAACCGTGTCTGATTTTATTTCAGGGATGAGAATTTCCAGCAGCGGCATGACGGCTCAGCGTGCTAGACTAAATGCCATCTCTAGCAATATTGCAAATATCAACACGACTCAGACGCCTGAAGGCGGCCCCTATCGCAGAAAAGACGTTGTTTTCGAAGCCATGCCAGATGCAAAAAATTTTGGCGAGATTTTAACATCTACAAACCCCAAAGCTAACTTGCAACGCGTGCAAGTTACCGATGTTGTGTCTGACTTAAAAGCGCCCCTAATGAAATATGATCCAGATCACCCCGATGCAAATCCAGAAGGCTATGTCGCTTACCCCAATATAAACTTAATGGAAGAGATGACCAATATGATACAGGCGACTCGGGCCTATGAGGCCAACGTTTCGGCCTTGCAAGCTTCTAAGGACATGGCTTTGAGCGCTTTAGAACTAGGACGGTAATAGGCTAAAAAATTGACTGTTTCAAGTTAGGCTAGGTTTGAATAAGGTACTTTGTCAGTTACAGGTTTTGAGCTAAAATAAACTATAGGCTTAAAGGATTTAAGCCAAAAGAGGAAGACCATGGACGGCGGTTTTACAGTTAAGAATTCGAATCAATTTTTGAATAATTCGAGATATCTTGATCAGAGATCACTCAATGTTACCTCGCCCTCAATTGATAAAGCCGGGGGAATTAACGGAACAGTTAGCCCTTCATCAGTAAATGAGCCAGGCAAGTCTTTTGCTGACACTTTGAAAGAGGCTGTAAATAGCGTAAATGAATTATCAAAATCAAGCGACAAGGCTTCACAAGATTTGGCAACTGGCCGCACCGACAATGTCGCTGAAGTGATGCTAGCAGCGGATAAAGCGGATGTTGCATTAAGAGTCATGGTGCAAGTTAGAAATAAGATTATTGATGCGTACAACGAAATTATGAAAATGCAAGTGTAGTTTCACACTGAGGTAATTAGAATGAGCAAATTGTTCGCCGGTTTAGTAATGCAGTTCAGAGAGTTTTTCAAAAACTTGGGGCCGACCAAACGGATATCCGTTCTTATTGTTGGACTGATTGCCGCGGTTTCGTTTGTTTCTATTTTCTTTATGTTGTCTGGAAATGACTACGTGCCGTTGTTGACGAATGTACCTCCCGATCAGATGCCGTCGATTGTCCAAAAATTGACGGAAAAAAACGTTCCCTTTCAATTAAAAGAAAACGGCAAAACAATCGCCGTTCCAAAAGAGCTTTTGCATTCTACTGAAATGACTCTAATGGCAGAAATCGGCTCTACTAAAATGGGATCCATCGGCCTTGAAATTTTCGATAAGCAAGAGTTTGGTACAAATTCCTATGCGCAAAAGATTAACTATCAGCGGGCGCTTCAGGGTGAATTGATTCGGGCGATAAATACTCTGACAGCAGTAAAACAATCAAAAGTTATTTTGGCTTTACCAAATAAAAAAACATTCTTAGAAGAAGGCGGAAAACCGTCGGCCTCGGTTGTGATGGAGCTTCACCAAGGCAAAGAACTTTCAGGTGAACAAATTCGCGGTATTCGATACCTAGTCGCCAATGCAGTGGAAGGTATGGATCCAGACAGCGTTGCGGTGCTGGATGAACGCGGTAAAATGCTTTCTCAACATAGTGATGGCGCTACAGCCGGGTCGTCAGAAATATTAGAATTGAAACACAAAATTGAAAGAGAATATGAGAGTCGCATCGAAAGTATTCTTTCAAAAGCTGTGGGCCAGACAAAAGTAGTCGCCAAAGTAGATGCGACATTAAATAATCGAATTGTATCAAGCGTGGAAGAAAGTGTCGATCCGGAAAAAACGGCAGTTAAAGCCCAGCAAAGTGAAGAAGAATCCCTGGATGGAGCTCGGACCAATCCATCGGGTGTACCTGGTTCTCGAAGTAATTTGCCGGGGGCTGAAGACAACACGGGCCAAGTTGGGTTCAAACAAGACGTGAAGAAAGAAATTAAAACCACAAATTATGAAGTTCCTAAAACGATTCGAAATATCAAAGAAGCTGCGGGAAATTTAGAAAAGATTTCCGTCGCGGTTGTTGTTGATGGTACCTTTCAAACTGTAAAGAATGACCAAGGCGTTGAGGAAAGCAAATGGTCGCCTCGTTCAGTTGAAGACTTGAAAAAATATGAAGATTTAATTAAAAGCACAATTGGTTTTAATGCGGCCAGGGGCGATTCTGTCAAAATTGAAACTATTCAGTTTCAACCCGAAGACTTTTCAGATGCTGAAAAGTTACTTACAAATTTAGAAAGACGCAAACTTTTGCAGGCTTTGTTCAAATGGGCTTTGCTGGCGTTCTCTTTAGCACTGTTGTTTATTCTAATTGTAAGACCCTTCATGCAATGGATTACAGATTCTTTTCAGGATTCTGTGGACGAGATGTTGCCGCGTACAATTGAAGAACTTGAAGAGCTTCAGTCCGTCGATAATACCTTACCAGGGATGTCGGGTGCTCTGCCTGTGCTGCAGGAATCTATTGATCCTGATAAGGCCGAGTCTGAGTTGTTAAAAGATAGAATCATCACTTTGATGCAAAAAGATCAGGAAAAAGCCGCAAGTGCATTTGGAATGTGGCTTGTAAGAAAGGATGACCACAAGTGAAAG
>JAYVPD010000208.1:0-16486 GCA_043757515.1 Pseudobdellovibrionaceae bacterium | reverse complement strand
TCTCCACCAAAAAGCTGTCAATTCAATAGTTTGGGAAACATTTTTTCCGCATTTTTGTTCGTTTGTAAACATAATTCGTCGACAGAAATTTTTTTAAGGTCAGCCACAAGTCGCGCGGTGTGTACGACGTAACTGGGTGTATTTGATTTGCCTCGCATAGGCATCGGTGCAAGAAATGGCGAATCGGTTTCAACATGCAGGCGATCTAACGGAATACTTTCTACGACTTTGCGCAATTCTCCGGCATTTTTGAAGGTAACAATTCCAGAAATAGAAATGTTATAGCCTAACGCCAGGGCCTGATCAGCCAACCATTGGGTTCCGGTAAAACAATGAATCAGCCCAGTGACTTTCCCTTCGTATTCTTTAAGTATATCTATCGTATCTTGTTCGGCATCGCGCGTGTGGATTTCAATTGGCATGTTTAATTCGTGGGCTAGTTCTAGCTGATCCCTAAACGCGTGCAATTGTTCTTTTTTTGGAGATTGTTCATAATAATAATCCAAACCAATTTCGCCCACGGCAATCACTCGAGGATGAGTGGCATTTTTTTTTATAAATTCACGAACAACCGGCGAATAGGTCATCCCTTCATGGGGATGAATTCCTAGCGTGCAAAAGACGTAAGGTTTATACTTATCCGCAAATTCTAACACTGTTTTCAAGTCATTCGGATCGGTTGCGATTGTAACAATGCGTTTTACATTTTGCTCCAAAGCCAGTTCTAAGGCTTTGTCGGGGCCCTCCACCAGTTTGTCCAAATGGGCATGCATATCAGTCCAATATAAATTTGCTTTTGAATTTGACATTAGATAACCCCCCTTACACTTTCAATTACCAATGATTCAACAAAAAGGGCTGAATCAGGACTCAAAAAAAGATCCGCTTTTTTCATACGCAATCGTTCAAAAAAATCGGACCAGATAGCCGCATCTTGTTGAGCCCATGTTTCAATATCGCCGGCAAATTGTTCAAAATAAATGTCTGTCCCACCCGACTGCACCAGTAAGATATCACGAACAAAGATTTCTAAAAATGCTATTAAATCTAAAAACATCTCTTTACTTTTAATTGTGGATTTTTGCGAATCCGCCAATGTTTCAAAGCGTCTTTCAGCAATAAGGTCTAAGACAGAACAGGCCACTTCAACTATCGTGGTAAATTCCTTTTCCTGACTCTTTGAAACCAAATGCAATTGGCCACTTTTGCTAAAATTAGTTACTGAATATTCATTTTGTCTAGAGACCTGCTGCAATTCTGTTTCGTTCAAAATTGAAAAGGGAATCATTCGACATCTGGATTTTATCGTCGTCAAAAGTCCGCTGAGTCGAGAGGTAACTAAAATAAAATAGACTCCCTCAGGAGGCTCTTCCAACGTTTTTAAAAGCGCATTGGCTGTTGGAATATTCATCAAATGGGCATCGTTAATAATAATAAATCGACCAGTAGTTAATGATTTCAATTTTAGAAATTCCTTAACCTTAGCGGCTTCTTCGATCTTTAAAATGTCGCCATCATTGTCTATACTCAGTAACCCTTCATGGGTTCCGGCTTCGACACGCCTGCACGAGCCACAGTGTCCGCAGCCTTCACCGGTCGTGCACAAGAAATACTGCGCTAAACTCCAGGCTAGTTTTTTTTTTCCAATACCTTCTGGACCCGAAAATAAAAACGATCCCGATTGTAAATCAGATCCCACGATTTTTTTAACTTGTTCCCACTGCATGCGATGACCGACTAGGCTCGAAACTATTTGAGCCACTGACTATCCTTTAGCCGCTGAATAACTTGGGTTAACATAACGTCTGTCGACAGGTCAGCCGCCAGAACAAACCATTGATTGGGATTTTTTTTTGCTAATTTTAGAAACTGGTCACGAACGCGCAGGTGGAAATCATCTTTTTCCGCTTCGATTCGGTCCTCTTGAGTTCCCGTGCGGTCTTGACGTTCTTTGCGTCGTCGTTTGGATTCTTCAATTGAAATGTCCAGCAAAACATAAAGGTCAGGTTCCAGTCCAAAGGTGGCAAACTGATTGAGCCAAAGCACATCGTCCTCTTTGATACTGCGCCCACCGGCCTGAAATGCCAGCGAGCTTGCCGCAAATCGGTCCGATAAAATCCACTGGCCTTTTTCAAGCCGTGGTTTAATCCAAGTTTCGACTAATTGGGCGCGCGAGGCTTCGTACATAAGTAATTCTGCCCGAGCCGTCGGGGCATTGGGTCCTTTGGAAACAATAAGGTCTCGCAATTTATCGCCCAGATCCGTGCCACCTGGTTCTCGCGTCAAATCGTGATCTATGTTTCGATCTTTAAGAGTCTGAGAAAGGCGATTCATGAGAGTGCTCTTGCCCGAGCCATCAAGCCCTTCGAATACGATAAAAGCCATGTGCTATATATGGCGGTAATGGTTCAAAAATATAAGAGATATTTGCCTTAATGCACAGAGTTATGAATTGTGAAAAAGTCCATTCACCCTGATATTCCATCGACATACTTTCTTATAGAGGTTTACCTATGATCGAATTTTTATCTGTGTTTCATATTCTTATCACCGTAGCTCTTTGCGGTTTGGTTTTAATCCAAGACTCTAAAGGCGGTGGTGCCCTTGGAATCGGCGGCAGTGGTTCAAATTCATTGTTGGGTGCAACCGGAGCGCAATCTTTGGCTGCTAATATGACCAAATGGGTCGCTTTTTTATTTGCGGCGTCTTGTATCTCTTTAACTTATTTTTTAGCTCACCAAAACAAAAGCGTTGTGGATCAGTTAAGCGCGGCTGCGATTTCTGCACCAGCTCCCGCACCTGGTACGCCAGATGCAAAACCTGTAAGTGCTAACGCACAACCAGCCGCCGCAACATCAGAGCCCGCTCAGCAGCCTGCAGCAGCGGCTCCGGCGACTCCCGAGAAAAAGTAAATTTTAATTTAATGCTTAAAGGTAATATATTTACGTACATTTTTTTATTTTTAGGCATTGGTTTTATTTCTATAGGCTATCTTTTGTCACGACCATCTGGAAAAGGGCTAATGAAACCTCAACAGTTGGGGCAAATTGAAAAATTGTCGGGAAACGCGTCGCTGACTCGCAAAAATCATTCTCGCTCTAGCTCAATTGGTGATTCGGAACCACTGTTTGTTCTAGATACGATTGAAACTCACAAACAAAGTCAGATTGAAATCATTTTTAAAAATGATTCTAAAATTCGATTGAACGCGGAAACCAAAGTCATCATCGATCAAGAAGGCGATGTTTTATTGGTCATTTTGTCGAAAGGCAGTTTTTCAATCGAAAACTATGGCGCCCGAGGCAATGTTTCGGTTTCCTACCAAGGCCATCGTGTGAAATTGCAGGAATGGGAACAATGGCTGAATAATCAAAATGTCACTCCTAAAAATCCTTTGAATTCCTACAGCTCGAGCGAGCAGCTTTCAGAAAATTTAATCAGCGATACCATTCAGGTTCACAAAGTAAAGTTTCTTCAGTGCTATAACAAACTTTTGCAGAAAACTCCTGGCGTGTCGGGCTCGGTAACATTGGCCTTTACCATTCAAAAATCTGGTCGTGTTTACAACCCCACTGTCGCAAGTTCCATTTTGACGGATTCTAGTTTTAAAGCCTGCTTGTTTGAAGTGTTGAATCGAATTGAATTTAAAGCCTTCGAAGGCGAGGCCATTTCAACCGTCATTCCGCTAAATTTCGAATAGCTTAAAAAAACTGTATCAAACTGAATCGGTTTAGACATATTTAGCGAATTTCGTAGCCAAAATTTTCGTTTTTTCGACCTTCAGAACCACTCTGTTTCCACCGATAAATTGGGTGGAGAGACTTACTATGCAGATTAATTCAAATCGAATTTCTAGTTTTAAAATTTTTCAAGGCGTTGTTGGTTTAGCACTATTTCTTTCCTGGTGTCTTGTGGGTTGCACACGAGCCGCCAATACGGGAAGTTCCCAAATTAATATCGTGATGCCCTCTTCGTCAGAAAAGAAAACCTCGGCTACAGCAAGCGCTGATTCTAAATTTAGCAGTAAACCAAGTTTTGATACTTCTAAAATCCCAACGACTTATGATCAGGTTAGTTGCCTTTTTGTAATGGTAGGCGGTCCTGAAGAATCCATGCATCACAATTTTTGTGGAAAAACGACTACAGCAGGAACGGCTGGGGCCGTAACTGTCGGAACAGGAACTAATGCAGTCAGCTTTAGTAACTTGATCAATTTTGGCGTTTTTGCGGCAACATTTGGAAAAGACCAAATGGTGAGTTTAGAAGTACCAAGTGGCACGGATCGCTTCATTCGAATCTATGGAATGTATATGCCTTCAGGTACTACTAGGTGTCCTCAAATTATCCCTGGAAACTCGGGTACCGATGCACTATTAAGCGGTTTTTCACCACCTGTTTATTTAGGCGAAGCCGGCAGTTTGAATTTAGCTCCTGGCGCGACTGTTACAGTGCCAATAAATATTTCATCTACCATCGACGCCACAAACTATTTTGACGATTGTGGCGGCCCTGATTTTGGCGGTAACCCCGGCGGTGGCGGATCAGGCGGCAGTCCCGGTGGAAATTCTTCGCAGCCTTATTTACGTTTAGAAGGCCTTTGGCAGTTTATGCATTGGGATAGCAGTAGTAGCGCTCCGGTTCATATAAAACCGATTACTACCGAGCAGTGTTTACCGGTCTCTCTAAAGTTATACACACCAGGTGGAACAGGTATTGCGAATCCTTATGTACTAACAGCTAATTTAAATATCGGATTGCCGCTGTCTTCAGAAGTTGAATTTCATACGGTCGCGACGTGCAGTGATACCGCGATTTCCAATGTTACATTAGCTGCCGGAAGCTCACAGTCGCCAAATCTTTTTGCTAAGTTTAAATTTGTCGGACCGTCCTATGAGGTTCGACTAAATCTGTCCACCACGGAAGTGAAATATTCTTCTGACGGAGCCTATGATGTGGGAAAACCCGTCCTTAGATTTAATTTTGCAAATGTAGGTGGGGGCAATACAGATCTGGTAATAAATCATTGCTATCCATTTAAAGCCCAAACTTTTGAAGCAGATGGAATTACACCTCTGAACACAACTATTTCGTCAGCTCAATTCGCCGGAACTGGTGCCACCCATGTCTATTCGACAACCAGCAATGACAATAAAACGTGTTCAACCGCGATTTCCTTGTTTTCAATTTCTGGATCCACAGAATCTCCAATAATGTACTATCAAACAGCTGGTGTCGTTGCCGAAGCAATCACCCCAAGCGGCGCACAAGTCACCTCATTAAATGTTTTGCCCAGCAATTTAGTTCAAGCGACAGTTTCTGGACTGGATCCCACTGCCGTGACCTACCAATTACCGCCAACAATTGAAGTTAATAAGTGTATTCCTATAAAAGTTAATCTTAAAAGTGGAAATCATTTTGTTCCGGCACAATCCAATTTCGTCATGGATTTAGGGCTTTCGTCAGGTTATGGAAATTTTTACCTCAATCCAGATTGCAGTGGTTATCCGTTTAGGCCTATCCAGCAATTTCCTCAGGAATTCGGTTGGAATACTGGTGATTGGGAAAAAGTCGTTTTCTTTAAGGCACTCACTCCAATCGCAAGTACCACGATTCTATTAAAAAATACGCCTGCTGGTATACGGCCTTCGGCGTTTACTACGAGTGGTACTTTTGCCATCGCGGGAAGCGCTTCGCCTGCGGCCGCACAATTTACTTCGGTGCCAGATTTTTTCAAACCTGACTATATTACATCTTTGGACTTTGGCGGTCCGGGCACGTCAGTAGTGATACCCATGTCGGTGGCTAGCGGTGCCACAATAACATGCCGTCGGGAACAAAACAGTTCTGATTGTACAAATTTAATTATCGGTGCGGCTAGTTTTCAATGGCCGTTTGCGGAAGCCAATTTAGATTACAAATATTGGTTTGATGTTAAAACAGCAACGGGATCATTTTATACTTTTAGTTTTCAGCCTTCTAATTTTTTCGGACAGAAGCAATACATGGATTGCTCGTCGCGACCAATTATAACGGGTACGGTAACTACAACAGCGGTGAGTGGCACGGGACTTTATTGCGTAGATCACAATGCCATTATAAATATCAACACTGGCTCGAGTTTAAATCTTACTAACGTAGATTTAATTGGAACGACAGATATGAGCTCTACTATCAACGTTACAAATTCCGGGTATGTGCAATTTGTGGCACCTACTGTTCCAAGTCATATGGCCAACATTAAAGTTCAATCGTCTAGCACCGCTTCGACCGCGCAACTTGTAAATGTTACGTCAAGTGGTAGTCAAGTTTGGATTGATAATGTTTATTTGGGACTAAATGGCGCGGCAAGCGCTGTCACCGCAGGTATTAAGGTCGGTGCTATGACGAGCACAACGTACCTTATTAATATTTCTGGATCGACTTCAACTGCTGGTACGATATCTCCGGCTGGGATGATTAAGCTTCAGGGACCTAGTAATTCAACAACAATTCGCGGTGTCGATTTTACTAACACTGTGATTGGCAGCATGGCCGGTATTTATATAAACGATGTCACTGCCGCATCGACTACGATCCAATATTATAAGTTTGTTGGCATTGATTCCGGAATTTTTTTGAATAATGGTGGAGGCGCTACGGACAGTACACTAAGCGATGCACATGACTGGAATTTAGTCTCCAATGGCGGATCTTCGCCTACCGTCAATATTGGAACACATTTGAATTTGCATTTAACAGATAGCTACTTAGAGAAAAATGGCGGGAGCACCTATGTATTGCAATCTACGGGTGCAGTTGGAAACTATACTTTTAACAATACTACGTTTGTTCAAGGGAATGATTATAACGCTATTGCCCTTGGCACTCAGAGTGTGATTGGCTTTAGGAGCAATCAGTTTTTATTGACGGCGGCCTCTTCGGCCTCTAAATTTCCAATATACACAACGGTTTCAACATTTATAAATAGTGACGACACTCCCTCATCGTCTACTAATTTGTATTGCACGACTACTAACGGGTCTGCTTGGGATTCAACATATCGACTCGGCACTAGCGCTAATACTGGTAACTTTAATAGAACGAATTCTTATTCGGGGGCTTTTTCTGGAGTCGCTTCGTCAGAAAACAATCGATGCCTACTGAGCAACCCTTAGTTTAATTTCGGGGTTGCTTTTATTATCTATATTCGTTGATATAATCAACATGTTCTTGCACCCACGGCTCTTCAATGGATAACGTTTTATCAAACGCGCTGGATGACGGTTCATAAGAAGGATACAAAATCCCTTTTTCTGTAAATCTAGGCTTTAAGTTCAAGTACGTTTCCTGAGTTAAAACACCACGGCGAATTAATTCATCAAAACTTTTAATCAATTCTTCATTTGTAAAATAATAATTAAATACCATGTCGTTTAAAACTTCGAGCAAGCCATCATAATCTAGTCGCTTGTCTTGAAATAGATCAAGTGCCACTTGAAAGGTGTTGTACGTTGGCAGTGTACGCCTTCCAAATTTTAAATAGTACTCGGGATCCGTGTCCGTCGCTAAATTAATATAGATTTTTTCAACTGGATCGCGTTCTGGGCACTGGGACTGCAAATCTAGAATAGTGTCCACTTGATCGCCGGTCACATAAAGTTCAGCCAAGATCGAGCGCACCTCTTGAATCGATATGCGCCTAGCGCAGATGTCCGAATACAAATTGTAAATGATCGCATCGCTTTCGCTGTCATCACCCCAACAAATCTGTTTTACATTTTCGTTTAAACGCGTTCGCAATTGCATCAGCGCTTGAAGTTTATAACCCACCTGTTTTGTTAACCGCCAAAAACGATCTGGCTTTAGATTTTTTAAATTGTCCTTATAAAAGCAGCCTAACGGGTTGATATTGTCGATGTAGAACTTTTCAGAAATTCGCTCTTCAAGCTGCGGGGGACTTGCGGTGATAAAATAAATCGGAAAATATTCAGAGCCTTTTTCTTGGGTACGGTATTTTGCTAGGCCCCTAAGTAAAGTGTCGGTGCCTGGAACATTTTTTTTGTTTAGTGCCCGCTCCATAATGGTTTTAAACAGGCCACGTAGAGAATCAATAGTGGTATCCAGGTAGGTTTTATCCAAATCCCATATAAAGACCTCGTCAGCCCCTTTTTCAAGGCCCTCGGGGGCATATCTGAAAAAGACCACATCCCCGTTTACATCTGCTTTGCCGTGCCAATCTGCCATAGGATTACGTTAGCATTTTAAATAGATAACTCAATAGTCAGTTTCTAGTTCAGGATCTATTTCTGATTGACATTCAGCGTATAAATTCAGTAGTTCAATCCCTGCATGCACTATATATTGGCTAAAAAATCGGATCTGACTGAAATACTCCCCTTACGATGTAATTATTTAGACGGCCGAGGTCTACAGGTGGCCATTCATGGTATCGGCCTTCAGCCATTGCAATCTAACCTTACTTTGTTTTTGAATTACACTTCGTTTGGCCCCTCAGAGGCTGAAACCCTGATCGCTGATTTTATTGGTAACATTGATTTTGCGAGCCTTCTGATAATTCTAAGCCACCCTGTTTTAAGGCAATCGATCAATTCGGAAACGCTTTTAAACCAATATCAAATTCCAGCCACGGCCCATGTCTATAAAACTTTAGAGCAATCCGTGTCTTGGTCACAGGACGTATTGCATTGGCTAGTTCAAAAAAAAATCAAACCTCATGATATTTCGTTTTTAAACTTGCTTCCGGGCAAAGACGTTTGCGAACTTTTGGAAAAAACCAAGGTATCAAGTCTTTCAAAATCTGATATTTTGAAACTATTGGAATCGATATCTGAATTGATTTTGATGAAACGTGATCTAGGGGCCCTGTTAGATTTACCTTGGGATGAAAAAACGATCGCATTAATTCAGGGACTAAGATTTCCATTGAGCACTATAAAAAATCCTATTCGACAGGTTGAACTTCGGTGGCCTAAAAATGTCTCGACCACACCGAAACGTATATTGGACAAAATGGGCTTTCAAGTTCAGTTCTTTGTAAGCCACCCCCAAGAGCTAAATCAAACCCTAGTGCAACTTGAAAAAATGATTCCCGATTGGGCAGAAAAAATTCAGGAAAAACAATGAATCCGTTTGAATTAGAATCTATCTTTATTGATGAAGGCTCCAAGGATTCTAAAATTGTGGCCCGAATCCAAAATCTGTTCCCAGCTGAAAAAATTCAATGGGTAAAAGATGACTTTATGAGCTCGCACAAAGGAGCCTTAAGCAAGGACCAGTTCGAGTGGAGTAAACGAAATGTCCTGGTGACTCCCTTTAAAGGTCACTTTTTCAAACGCTGCCCCGGGGCTTCACAAAAGACAGCGCTTACCTGTTGTAACTACTATGTTCTGAATTTAGGGTCGCAGTGTAATTTGAATTGTTCGTATTGCTATTTACAGAGTTATTTGAATACGCCAATTATGAAAATCTATTCCAATATCGAAAATGCCAAAACGGAATTGCTAGACATGATGAAATCCTTCCCTAAGCACCCCTACCGCGTGGGCACTGGTGAAATCATTGATAGTCTAAGCATGGATGAATTGACTTTGTATTCACGTGAACTGATTCCCTTGTTCAAAGAGTTTCCTCATTGGACCCTGGAATTTAAAACAAAATCCAATCGAGTGGATCAGTTTTTAGATATGGGGCCGGTCGACAATGTGCATGTCAGTTGGTCCATCAATCCCCCTGAAATTATCAATTCTGAAGAACATGGCACCGCGCGCTTTGAAGAGCGTTTGGAAGCCGCGAAAAAAGTCGTCAAAGCGGGTTTTAAATTGGCCTTACATATTGATCCCATTATTTATCATGAAAATTGGAAAGAAAATTACAGCTATCTAGTTCAAGAAATTACTAAGGCGTTTTCACATGACGATGTGAAAGTTATTTCCTTGGGTACATTGCGGTTTCAGCCAGAGCAAAGACTGATGATGCGCGAGAGATTTGGAATGAATTCGCTAGTCAATCAAGCCGAAATGTTCACGTCCGACAGCGGAAAAATGCGCTATGACTGGCATTTACGCACCCAAATGTTTCAATTTGTTTTAAACCAATTTAAGAGCCAGAACTCAGCCTGGAATATATTTCTGTGCATGGAAACCCCTGAAACCTGGGCCACTATGTTAAATAGATCTCCGATGAAGGTTGAAGGACTAGAAAACCTATTTAGGCCGCTGCCCAAGATTAAAAGCGAAGAAACGCAAAGGATATTGCATCAAAATTAAACTTTGGTTACGATGAAACCTAGAAGGCAACGCCTCATCGAAGGAGTCGGACTTGAAATCTTACTTAATTTTTTTTAGCATTTTCTTTATGGCGCAAATTTCCTTTTCTAAAATACAAAATCAGGGTTTAAAAAGCCAATTGGGTGGAGATGGGCGTTTTGGGTTTTCGGGATGTGGCTTTGGATCGATGGTTTTTGAGCCAAAGGAGCAGCCTTTGTTTTCTATGACTCTGAATCATATCACATCGTCTCAGGCCTTTGGGATTTCATCTGGCACTTCCAATTGTGTCGAACAGGTTCCTGTTTTTAACCAGGCTAAAAATTTGCCCGAATTTATTGAAACCAATAAAGTAAAATTGTCGGCGGAAGCCGCCAAAGGCCAGGGTGAAACACTTGAAACCTTGTCAGCTATTGTCGATTGCAAGCCGGCCGAAGTGAAATCTACGTTAAAAGAAAATTACAAACGAATTTTTGTAGATACTAAAATGGAATCCATTGGGATTGAGGCTAGTATTAATCATTTTCTGCAAGATGATGAGAAATGCTATTAATCTTTTGAAAAAGAAAAGTGCCAAATGGAATGGCAAATCGCTTGATCTTATTTATTTAACATTCGGAATTATTTACCTAAAACAGTTTGTTCTTTCTACCGAATATATAAACTTTGGTTTACAGCCCAATTTATAGGGTTTGCAGTCGTCTTTCTTTTCACTTTCTAAATAGGTGAGCTTATCAATCGATTCTAGATTCTTTAAATATTTAAAACAGCTCTTTGCTTGGCTCGAAATTTCTCTATCTGAATCGCGAGTTAGTTTTTGAATTTCACTAAGGACCATGCCTTTTTGGGGTTGCGCTTCTTGTTGTAACGCT
This sequence comes from Pseudobdellovibrionaceae bacterium, assembly GCA_043757515.1. Classification (GTDB taxonomy): domain Bacteria; phylum Bdellovibrionota; class Bdellovibrionia; order Bdellovibrionales; family Bdellovibrionaceae; genus UBA2316. The sequence continues at coordinate 5,352 of JAYVPD010000208.1, read as the reverse complement.
TTTAAATGACTATTGCTGTCCTCGCTGAATGATATCGAAGTCTGCTTGGTATCTAAAGTTTGAGCTAAAACAAAAAGTGCATGTTCACGCAGCCACCATTTTTTGGAATGAGCGGCCTCGATCAAGGATTTTAGATTTGCAAACGCAATAGAAGGAAATCGTCTGGGAATTGCCCAGAATTGGACATTTTCGGCTTTGCTTTTGGCCACGATAGCCTCGTCAATAGCTACATTATTCCCTGTTTTTTTGTCGCAGGTGTAAAAATAATTCTCATTGAAAATGCAGCCGGCGGCGCAATCCCCTGAACCCCTAGAAAAGACAATGCCCCAGGGGTTTTGTTTTTTGATAAAAACTATTTCGGAACTCAATCCAAACATTTCACTTGGCTTGTGGCCTTCTTCACGGATATCGGAAATAGTCACCATTTTTGGAAATTGCTTTCGGATGGCAGCTACGCATTTTGTTTCGTCTTTACTTAGTAAAGATTTTGCATGAATTTGCTGACTTATCAAAACAAGAACTACAACTTTCATCAATTTTACGCATTTCATAGGCCTAAACCTTGTCCCATTTTATTTTCTCACTTGGAAAATCTATCCAACTTTCTTTGGCTGGAAAATCCTTTGGTCTCTCTTCGGTTTGGTCGAAATATTTTAAAAATCCAGTCAAAGCACAAATGAAGGCTTCAAAGGCATGATTGTTCTGAACCATTATTTTCTTATCCTGATCATAGACAAAAGCAAGCTTGTGTTCGACCAATTCTTCTAAAATTGTTTCTCTGACTTCGTTTCCCGAAACCGCATGACGATGAAAGCGCAAATCTGACTTCGACACATTCATTGATCGGCCAATGCGCCAAATTGATAACTTTGGAAATACTTCGATCCATTTAGCTTCTGAAAACCGGCGCTTCAGAAATACACAGCGAGCCACTAAAGGCGCTAGGTTAGCACCCAAGGAATGAGATAGTTGAAAGTTTTCTTCCAAATCATCGTTTACAATAAATTCGACAGATTTTTGAGTGTACGGCGTAAACGCTTTTTTTACTTTTTTCTTTTTTTGTTTTTTCTGAATTTGCTTTCGCATCCAGGCCACATGTTCTTCACCACAGTCTTCATAGCCAGGGCATACTAATTTGCAATCCAAACACAAAGGCAACTGAAAGGGCGCATCCACTGCGATCGATTCAATTGAGTCCTTATAGGAACTGAGAATATCGTTAATTCGCTGATCAGCAGAATATGACGGCTCACCTGTAATTTTATCATAGATTTTAGTAAGAAATATTTTATGGTATTTTGGAAAATATTCGATAACGGCAATACACGCTTTATCGTTTTTGCCGCCGGACAATGAAAGACCTATGAATCGGTGGAAGCCAGATCCACTGGTTGTGAATTCAAGATTTGAAATCCCTGCGTTTGACATTCTTTTACAATTCTAGTTCTGACATCGGGAGCTGTCCAGACTAGAACGCAACCGCCACCGCCCGCACCACATATTTTTACTTGGGAAGCCCCGACTTTATGTGAAATATCTTTTATCTGTCGTATTTCTGGACTTGAAAAGTGTTCGGTAAGTTGAGTTCTATATTTATATTCAGCCTCAAAGATATCAGGAAGTTTGGACCACTGGCCTGCCAAACAATATTCGGCAGTTTTATCAGCGACTTCTTTTAGATTTTTTAGGGCATTTAAGACCTTTACGTCTTTGGCCACGGCTGATTTTAAAACTTCGAAATTGTTAATTCCTGAATGATGGGCTTTACCCGTATAAACCAATAAAAAATGGTCCTTCAACGGCAATTTATTGACTGGAACAATAGTTTGCTGAATTCCCTGGAAGCGATAATTCAAAATATTAATTCCGCCACTAAATGCAGGATAATAATCTTGAGTTCCCGTTGGAGTATTTAAAATTTGAGCTTCAATATTGTGAGCGACCTGCACGACATCGTGACTTGAAGGAAGTGGTTCATTCAATAATTTATAAAACGCTTTCATCATTGATATGACTAAACTAGAGCTTCCCCCTAAACCGGCGCCGACGGGGCTTTGGGACGCGGTCATTAAACGAAAACCAATCTTAGGTTTAAAGTAATTTAGCAAGGGCTTGTAAAGGGACAATTGAGGATCTGCGCAGTCTAGTAATGCTTTCAAATCGGGGAATGTTTTAGAATAACCTAGATCTTTTGATTCAATATGGATTTGATGAACATCATTTTTATAAAGTTCAACTTGCGAATACACATCGATGGCAACGTTTACAGTCGTTGCCCCGCCTAGAAAACTGTAAAGAGGCCACATGTCCAGCGTACCCCCGGCCAGATCAACGCGCGTAGGGGATGAAACTTTAACTTCACTTACCATGAATGTCTTCTTTTTTAGTCTCCGTAGGCTTCGCTTTGCCTTCATCAGCCGCTTTGACCCGAACAACGTCGTTCAAATTTAATTTTTCAAATTCAGATTCATCAATGATAAATGCTTCGTCATACAAATTTGTCTTGGCAATTCGCACAGATTTTTCTTCGTTATTAATTTTCTTTTTTTCCATATCCGAAAACAATAGTTCGAAATAAGGTTTATCGTTTGAATCTTTAAACACTACTTTTTGTTTTCCAAAATCTTTCTTAATTTCTGATTTTGCCAAGTATTGTTTTGCCACTAAATTCTTAATTACATCCAAAAGGCTGTTTACTTTTTCTTGTTGGACTTCATTGTTAGAATCGACTGGTTCAAGCTGCCAAATTGAATTCTTTTTTTCTAAACTTGCTTTTTTTAGTGACGTTTCATAGGAAAGCTTTTCGACTTTGGTTTTATCAAAACCACCAAAGGGCAGTCGATAGTCCCGTAAATCAATCAGCCTTAGTTTGCTGACCTTATCAAATACATCTCCTGCTACTTTGACCAGCAGTTGTGCTTTTGGAACTTCAACGTAAAGAGTCTTGTCTTTAATTTGATAAAAAGTGGCCGACCATTCTCCATCGGCTAATTTAACTGATACGCTAGCTTCACTTGGCCCCAGTTTCAATTCTTTCTTTGTGGATTCAAATTTGTCCTTTTCTGCCACAAAATCAATCGCCTTCAAATCGCTAATTTTGGTAATTAAGTCACGCACCCCATTTTGATCCAATGACCAGGATGGCTGATTCGAGCTAAGCCATTTGGCTTCTTTGTTACCGATTTCAATCGTATTTTTTTTATTTTTGATCTGAATACTTTGAATATTAGAAATTTGGTGCCTAAAAATCTTTTTGTTTCTTAGGTCTATTATTTTTTTGCCTACATGTTCAGACCAAGACAAGCCGGCGACTAGGACTTGATTTTGACCTGTGTATCGAATGAAACTATTCCCTTCAAAATTTTTTTTAACAGACACTTCAATGCCTATTTGCTGATTGGAAGTCGTTTTTATCGTTATCGATTTAGGTGCTTTATCAAAACCGAAATACTGCCATTTAATATCGGCGCCTTCGACCGCAATGGACAAAGACTTTTCTTCAGTGAGTTGTTTTAGCCAGTTGTCGATTTCTGCGTTATCGGCAGAATCAGCCACTGGCGATGTTAAAATCCAGCCGTCGGTTGATCGATTCAATACTATCTTCTGATCTAAGGTATTCACTTCGATCGAGCTTATTTGATCTTGTTTTATATCCTTTAGAATGACGGATTTTAATTCTTTACTGGCTTTGTCTTTTTCTTTGCCTTTGTATTCACCAAAATAGGCATAGGCAGACAGAAGCACGACCGCACCAAAAAGGATCCATGTACCTCGATTCTTCATTAAGCGTTTCTCCTTCGATACCAGATTAGAATTGCTGAAATCAGCATTAAAAATGGAATGGGGATGACGATTCCAAAATAAAACAAGGCTTGCATCGTTTGTGACGGATCAATTTCTGTCTTAGACAATTCTTTTGGACTTATGCTGATCAAATTATCGTCTTTAGCCAATTGCGAAAATGAATTAGAAACCAGATCTTTGTTTAAATTAGCATCCAGTAGATCGTTTGTGAATAAATCAGCGTCGCCATAAACAATTAGCTGTAAATCTTTTTTATCATCCGATTTAAGTTTTCCTTTTATATAGTAAACCGATGAATAAACACCTTCATCGGTCGGCATAGGAGATTTCAAATCCACCAAAGCCACCGCAGGACCGACTTTCACCAATTCGTCATACGTTAATGTAGATGGTGGTGCGGACGATTTTTTTATAGATTGAGGTAAGAAAAATAAGGCGACCTGATTTTTTGGAAATGATTTTGTTATTTCACTGGTGCCCGAGAATGTAAACGCAAATGTAATGCCTTTCGGCAATGGCGATTTAGCGACGCTGATTAAATAGTCATTTTGCATTTCCAAACCATAATTTTTAACCCAAGCGTCGAGGCCCGATTTGTTTTTTGGCTCTAAAGCAACAATCATATTGCCGCCGGAACTTGCAAAATCAGAGAGGGCTTTGATTTCGTGGTCCAAAAATTTTTGATCGGCACCGATTATTGCCACAGCATCTGCGTCTTCTGGGATTTTTCCAGCCTGAGCCAAAGCTAAATTTACTACTTGGTAGTTTTTAGATTCAAGGACCGACTTCAGTCGTCCCAATCCTTTTGGATTAGTTGGATCGGACAATGAAAATTCCCCATGACCTTCTACAAAATAAATTTTCTTAGATTTGTCGCTGAGAACCCGAATCAAAGCCTGAGTCATTTCTTGTTCGTCGATTTTTTCAATACTTTGTTTCTTGCCCTTGTATTCGATGAAAACAATGCCTTTGCCTTGTTTTACGCCGTACTCTTCGGCTAAATCGGGACGTTCGTTTACTTCGACAAACTCAAGATTTATTTTGCTGGTCTTATCTTGATATTTGCGGATTAATTCACGAAAAGCTCTGCGGTTTTCTTCAACGCCTTCTTGTTTTTCATGATAGAAAAAGCGAATTTTAAGCTCGTCAGTTAAAGTATCCAGCAGTTTAATGCTTTGCTCGGACAAGGTATTTCGCTGGGCCTGTGAAAAATCAAACGTTTTAATATTTCTGGCGCCAATAAAATTGACCAGGAACAATAACGCAAATACCAACACAATCATGGCGCCCATATTCATTCCATGTTTAGTTGTTTTCATCGTAAAAAATTCTGTATAGAATTTACGATCAAAAAATACAGCCGCCGCTAGAAACAAAAGAATCATGCCCAGCATTACCCAATAAAATGGGTACCATTCGCGGATGAAAAAGCGAGTGATTCCAAACGCAGCCAATGACAAACCTGAAAATAATAAACTTAACTGTCCTAATTTACTCATAATTACCTCCAGCGATGCGATTCAACCACGCGTTCATTTAAAAATATAA
>JAYVPD010000207.1:0-16604 GCA_043757515.1 Pseudobdellovibrionaceae bacterium | reverse complement strand
ACGGATCGGTTTGATTTAAATGTAGTTTGGTTTATATCTTTCGTTGACCGCCTTAAGGGAACTATTGCTTGTTGAAAATGGGTCGGATCTGATTCAAGCATGTGTTGAGCTTCCTCTTCAAAAGCCGTTCGGCGCTCTTGAATTTTACGAGCAATAGAATTCACTCTTAAATTCAATGCAGCATGGAAATCATTTGAATTCTCAAATCCAGCTGAACCTTTACGTTTAATTTGAACCATTTCTTGTTCTAGGCGTTCGATATCAGTAGTTGTCTCTGCAATAAAACCTCGCGTTCGAGCCATGTCTGAAGCACGGACTAATTTTCCTTCTGTATCTATTTTCCAACTTTTCTCGCGAAATTCAGCTAAAGATGTCGTTAACGCCTCTCGTTTTTTCTTCAAATCATCTATCTCCGTGCTGCTCGTTGGTTTTACTTTACCCTCTTCTAATAGTTTTATTCGTCGATTTACAACTATCAATTGACCGTCTGTGGATGTGGCCGACCGTTGAAGGGCTGCTACTGTTTTATCTACGGCAGCTTGCCTTGTTTTTAACGTTTCCAATTCACTGTAATACTCGGACAATTCATCTCTAGTTGTCGGCGAGGCAAGCTCACTCTGGGCAAGCCCCTTTGCGTCGACCAATGCTCCCGTACTAGACATTTTACCGGTCACTCCCGTTCGCATGAGCTTGTTTATCTCTTGCTTCGTGAATCCGGCCTTTTCTAATATTTCATATTTCTCTCTAAGTTCTTTTTGAGTGTAATCAAAATAGCCTTTACTAGGCGCCACTTCATGCGCAGCTAAAATTGCTCTTCGCTGCGCAGTTGGCACTTCGCGACCGATTACGCCTTCGGCTGCTTTAAAACGGGCTAAGTTGTCAGTTCCAAGCTCCGCAGCAGCATTTAAAACCTCTGTTTTGTTTACTAATTTTCCAGCAGCTACCTCGGCCGCATTTTTAGTGCCCGCAGTTTTTTCCTTTTGGTAAATTTCTAGAAAATTTGCAAGACGCTTTTGAGTGGCCTCGTCAAGCTGGGTAACTTTCTTTGCATTCAAAGCGGCCCACATTTGACCTTTTCCCAATCGAGCGACATCAAAGGCAGCAAACGATAAGGCAAACATACAACTTGTGTAACTGGTTGAAGCCGGAGTAACGCTATAAACGCTAGGTACCTCACATGAATCTTGAGCTTTTTCTGTTTGTCCAGCGGCTGCAAATGCTTGGCAGGCATGGGCAGCATCGGTTGCATTTTTAACAAACATTCCTGCGTCCATCCCGACTCTGCCAATGTTTCCGGCTTTTGCCACATTCTCGGCTACTTTTTCACTCATAAGGGCACGCCCAGCAAGAAATCGCGTGATGGTTGCTGAACTAGAAAGACCCATTGTCAAAAGTCCGGCACCAGCTTCCAAAAATGCCATATTAATTACATGCGACGTATTCAATTGATCAACCTTTGCCTCAAATAAACACGATTGTGCATACAGTTCAGAATTTACTAACGAATCTTTCTCCCGATTTTCAGCAGATCCAATTTTAGATGTCATTCCTGTATGTGGCGTTCGCTCTCCAATTTCAGAAAGTCGATCAGAATTGCAGATTTCCCTCAAATGCTGGGTTCCCAATATACAACGCTTGTCACGTTCGGTATCAAAAAACGAAGCTATTGTGCGTTTTCTATCATCGACGAGTTGCTTTCGAATAGCTTCACCAATCGAATCATGTCGGGATATAGCTTTTTTATATTCGTCGCCACCTATCCAAGGGACCTGCAATTTTTCTTCACCAATTTGAATTTTAAGTGCATTTATATCTGCATAAATTTCATTTCGTTTTTCTATATTTCCTGCATACTTTAAGGACTCGGCAGATTTTTCACCAATTGCTTTTTTTATAAATTCAATACGGCCCAAGGTGGCCTCGGTAAGGCTGGCTAGCTGCTCGAGTTTATCAGGTCGAGCTTTACACTTTGACAGATCATCACAAAGCTTTTTCACTTCTGGAAGATTGGATTTGCTGCAGCCAAGTTGACTAAATTTATCATCGCCAATAATTTGCGACATTGCAGATATTTGGCTCAGATGACTTTCTTGGCCTTCTTTTACCCGGTTAAGCATATAATAATATTTTGACGCGATTTCAAACGGTTCAACATCTTGGTCTTTGGCGCAACGAGAATAATCAAACTTATTTTCTTCTCCCAAATTCTTATATCGGTCAGATTGCAGGTATTTAACAAAATTTTCACCTGATCCAAATGTTTTTTGAACAGCCGCCGTTGTGGTATTCATTCGACAAGTGCCATAGTTTGACTTGATCAAGCCAAGGCTCGTGTCTTCCTTGTCTGCGACAGTTACAGATTTCAAATAGCCATAGCACTTATCCTGATAAATGCGCCCGGGCCCCCCGCTGGGATTCTGATTTGGTACTACTCGACGACTACCAGAAACTACCTCTCCAGAATACAAGGCACCCGAGTTAAAAATTATTAAAAGAATTATTTTAATGAAATCAATCATTTGAGGTTTATTTCGGTTAATGTGTATTACTAGTTTAGACCAAAATTTGACCAATTACAAAACTAGACCAAAGGAAAAAGATAATAAATATTTAAATGTATTTGGTCAAAAAGCGTGTCTCAAATTGAGTCAGGTACAAGGTTACATTAAATGTGCTTATTTTCGAAAATTGTTTTTCACTCGATATGTCATCCGATACAATTCACGAAACTTTTTATTCCGACCAAAAATTCCAATCAACCGTCTTCTTGTCCAGTCATCGCGGATCAGATAAAAAAGCGCAAAGCCAATCGCAATCGTTCTACTCATAAACCAAATAATTTCAACTAGGGACGATTCACGATAGAAGTGAAAACAAACCATCAAAATAAAACTCACAAAAAAGAAAGGATTCAATAAATCTCGAAGTGATTGTTTCCAAATTGATACTGACAATTCCGTCGACTTTTTTACCATCCTACTTTGCCAACGACCTAGCAACGCTTCATCAATCGTCCAAACAGCACCCGAGGTCTGATTCCCGACCAAGTAAATAATCATCGTAAAAGCGCCCAAAATTCGAAGCACCCAATAGCCGCCCAAAATAAAGTAAATATTTACCCCAGATATCTCGCCAATTTCTTTCTGCAAAAAAATCAACATTTTGAAAAAATCAAAACCATAAAGTAGTACATAACCAATCGCCGTTTGAACTAGGCTCCAACTCACAAACAATACCGACCCAACCGCCATCCCGGCTAGACTATCTCCGAGCAAAGACGTTCCAAGCCAAAGTAAAAAACCTTGTACTGTAATAGCCATCATAGGCGTAATTTTTTTACCAAACGGAGACAGCGTCTTCATCAGCGCGACAACCACGGAAACGTTAAAAACGCTGATACTCTTAGTCTTCGATCGAATAATTAACCCAAGACAAATATAAAGCTGATAAAAAGACAGGGCTGTCCCTGTGAATGGTATCTTAAATCCATGTCCAAGGCTGCCCACTATAATCTCAACAGACGATAGATGTGTGGCGGCGGTGATTTCGGCCTGGTTTCTGGAATCGGACTTCATGAATCTCACCTATTTTACAGTTGCTAAACTATCGTTTTAAGCCTAATCAATACCAAAATCAAACTCGTATTTTTTTAGCCTCAAGGCAGGTATTAAATGAAGATTCTTTCTGTAAATGTTGGAAAACCAAAAAGCTATACTTTGGATGGCGTTACTTTAGAAACATCGATGGTTAAAGTATCTCAACCCGAAATTAAAATAAACACATTGTCTATCGATGGAGATGAATTTAAAGGCAAAAATATTCATGGCACTCCTGATGCCGTTGTTTATGCCATGTCCGCAAAAAATTACACCTATTGGAGTCAATTTAGTGGACGCACCTTGGCCTGCGGCCATTTGGGCGAAAACTTAAGCATGGATACAATGGATGAAAACGATTTCTATCTTGGCGATGAATACCAATGTGGAGGCGCCAGTATTCGAGTCACTGGAATGCGCTACCCATGCAATCGATTGAATTTTGTGACCGGAAATACTAAAATGCGAGATGAATTTCTTAACCAAAATTGGCCTGGAGTTTATTTTGAAGTTCTTGTTCCTGGAAACGTCAAACAAGGCGATTCTTTAGTTTTAAAAACTCGTATTCAAAAAGAAATCACGGCACTCGATTTATATAAAGCACTCAGAGCGGGCGAGAAAAAAACTCTGACGTCCGCTCAACTAACTAATCTACTAAATTCACCTTATCTTTTAGAGAAATACAAAATACGTCTCAATCGATTTTCTGATTTGGCAAACTAATTATTTCACTCGATTAAAAACTGTTGTTTTTTGATTTCGAGTGCCATCGTATAAAAAATCTTCTGACAAAGTCAGTGTCGAGCCGTCGTCAGACAACACGAGCGCTCCGCTTTGGGACAGTATTTGATACGAAGAATCACCTGTTTTCAAGCGCAACAGAAGTTTAGCCCCAGTGCTTTTTTTCATGGGCGTCCACTCTATTTGTACGGTTTGTTTGTCGTTTATCTTGGCGGTTTCTAAATCGGCTGAAAAAGCCAGAGTTTTTGCATTTACGTCCGTATATGTTTTTCCATCTTGAGTTGAACTCGACTCAGCAGACATTGCCGTAACATCGTCTTTGTAGTCATAGACTTTTCCATCGGCTTGTTTAATCAAATGTTTAACTTCAGCAAGTTTCCAAGTTGTATTTCCTAGTTTGGCCGACAAGGTTTTTCGGACTTGATCTTTTTTTGTAAAATAGTTTTTTGATTCAAGTTTTTGAGCGGCTACAACCGCATCCGAAATTTTAACAAGTTCAGAACCCTCAGGATCACCATCACATTGATATTTCGCGGCCGTTGCAGAGTTTAGTACTAATTTACAAGGGTTTTTCAATGCCTTTTGAATTTCTGCCTCTGAGGTACCTTGTTTTCTGGCGGCTTCTATAGTTTCTTGGCTCAATAAAATAAGTCCAGAACGTTCCGTGTCTTTTCCAAGGGACATGCCTTTGATAATTCTTTCTTCAGGGATTGTTTTTCCATCTGGACTTTCAAGTCCTACCGATTCCATAGTAATATTATATAAAGGATCAACCTTAAAAATCATATATCCAGAACCAGATTCTGTCTGCAAATTATCTTGATACTTTGAATTGCTTGGAACTACTCCGTTAGCAACTTGAAAACTCCAGTTACCAACAAAGTCACTACTCAATGCCGGAGAGGATTTATCATCTGAAGATTTTTGACACGCCATTAAACCCATCACTGATACCATTAATAAAGACAAAACTAAACGCTGCTTCATATAAACCCCTGTTTTTTATTCGATGGGCAGAGTGGTAACACATTTTCTTTGAAGGTGGTGGTTTTTTTAAAAATTGAAATTTTTGCCACCAAAAAATGTACTATTTAGTGGCTTTTTTTCAAATAGAAACTCTGTAATGAGAAATCACCAGAATTAGAATGGGATTCGACTACAGAAAAGTCAAAACTGGCTGCCATTTTATAAAAGGGAGTATTTTTAACTGCACTCAATCGATCTTTCTCTGATGGGTTTCCAAAGACACTTTTGTTAGTTCCACTTAATTCTGCCCCTATTTTGGAAACTGTTGGATGGGTTTCTAGGGCTGTTGCAAGAAGTAACTTTGAAAGCCCCCGCTTTTTAAATTCTGGTTTAACATACATATAGTCGATCCATAAAATACTTTCTGCCACATTGAGGACCGATATCTTATGAAATGAAATAGTCGCCATAGTTCGCCCAAATCGATCTTTCACAGCAGTCTCGACAAGGCTTGAGAAAATCGTCAAAGCGCCCAAAGAAACCATGTGTTTTTCTTGAAACTCGCGAATAAATTCAGTGTAAACTTGTTTTGCCGCCAAAGACCGACCGGCATAAAACGGTAGGCAAGCCGATTGTGCCCAACTGGTTTGGTTTTCAAAAATAAAACAAATAAGTATTAAATACCGGCAGGTAAAATTCATTGTCGGAGGACTCTAGAGTCTCTTTACCACTTTAGAAACTGCCAGATTTTAAACAGCGAAATTTTACTTAGTTTGTGGATTGAAATTCGAGAGATAACTTTTCGTTTTCCCAACGACTGACCACTATGGTCGCTACCGTATTTCCTAAAAGGTTTACAGTCGTTCTAGCCATGTCCATAAACTCATCCACACCCATTATTAAAGGGATCGCTTCCATTGGCAATCCAAAGGTCACTAAGGTGCCTGACAATACCACTAAAGACGCACGGGGCACAGCCGCTACTCCCTTGGTTGTCAGCATTAACAACAGCATCATGGAAATTTGGGTTCCAATGGAAAGATCTACATTCGCAGCCTGAGCAACAAAAACCGAGGCCATTGCCAAATATAAGGTTGAACCGTCTAAATTAAAACTATAACCCAGCGGCAAAACAAAGCTGGATATCCGATCTGGAACTCCGATTTTTTTCAATGATTCAAGCGTTCCTGGATAGGCCGATTCACTTGACGTGGTTGCAAATGCCAAAGCCAGATGAGGTCTCACTTCGCGAAAAAATGGACCAAGCTTAATACGGCTCCATTTGAGCGCTGGAATTAAAGTCGTAAGTACAAACACGATAAGGGCAAAATACAACACGCCGACTAGCTTTGACATGGGAATTAAAATGGCCAAACCATGTTCGCCAATGGCTGCCGCCATCGCCGCCCCTACTCCAATGGGCGCCATTTTCATAACGATATCGGTAAACTTAAACATTACTTGATTTAAACTTTCGCAAAAAGCCAAAACCGGTTTGCCTTTTTCACCTGCCATTAAAGTGGCTGCGCCAAACACGATCGAAAAAATAACAATTTGAAGAACATCGCCTTTAGAAACGGCTTCTACAAAATTGCTCGGCAAAAGATGTTCGACAAAAACACCAAATGACATTTCGGTTTTGGTGACAGCAGTCAGATCTGCGCTACTGGCTGCCTTAATTAAATTGACCCCTTTGCCCGGTTCAAAAAAATTCACAAACAATAGTCCGATAAACAAGGCCACTGAGGTCGCGACTTCAAACCAAATTATGGATTTTAAACCGATCTTGCCCAAGCTTTTCATACCACTGGCCGACCCTATGCCGCAGACTATTGATGAAAAAATTAAAGGTGCGATAATACATTTGATCCCATGAAGAAACAACGTCCTAAGTGGCTTCAATTCTTTAGAAAATTCTGGAAAAAAGGCCCCTAAAATAAAGCCAACAATCAAAAAGAAAAAAATCCAAAACGTGATCGTGTTGAATTTTGCTAGGGGGTGATTTTTTGCCGTCATAATGCGCTCCCTGATCTAATTGTGTGAGAATGGCCTCAGTTTTGGACCTACTTAGTACTATGACAAAAACTAGGATTTTTGGACTTAAAAATCAATTAAATAGAGCTAAAAGCTTAGTTTGGTTAATTTTATGGCTACTGTCAGCCCTTTATACAGTTCCTACCTGGGCACTGGGCCCGGTCAAAGAGGCCCAGCCAGCGACTGAAGATACGCGATTCGTAGTAAAGGTTGACGATGCGGCTGAACTCAAAGGGATGCTAGATATCACAAAGAGTATCGTATCCTCCCCGAAACTTTTTGCTTATTTGAATGAGGTCTTTAAAGACCATTTGCAGGTTTCCCAAGAACAGCAGCAGGAATTTGGATTGCCCAGCCGAATTAAAGTGCTTTCAGAAACACAAATTATATTTTTACTAAAAACGTTGAAAGCCATGCCAAACTATTCAAGCTTAATGAAATTATTAAAGACTTATATGGAAACAATCCCTGATTTTAAACTCGATGATCCCGAACGTGCCGTTTTCGTCGAGGGCCTCAAAGAAAAATTCCAAACCGTTCTTGATGACAGTAAAATCGTATCTAAATTGAAAGGCTTGAACGACCCCTCCAAGGCTCTTACTGTCGAATACACCAATGGGCAAACCGGCTTTAAAGAAGCGACGATTCATTTTAATCGAGACCGATACATTGATCCTAAAAATAAATCTAAAGGAACGATTCCTGCTGAAGATTTAAAAGATATTATAGTTAACAAAATTCGCAATGCAAAGACGTCTATTTCAATTAATGTGTTTGAATTTAATTTGATCGAAGTCGCGAACGAATTAGAAGCCGCGATCAAACGTGGAGTCAGGGTGCGCGTTGGTGTTGATAAAAACACCACAAAACTGGCTCCGGAAAACAAAGCCGTTACTTTTAAATTAATTGATTTACATAGAAAACACCGTGATTTAATGAAATTTACTTTGGTGAATCCTTCTGGACTAAATCATCAGAAACTTTTCATCTTTGATTCAGGAACTAAGGATGCCAACGCGATTTTTTCTTCGGGCAATTTAACTCAGTCTTGCATTGGACCTGAAGGTGATATTTTAACTGTGGACCGACCCGACAGTTCAAAGCCGAACGCGAATCACTTAGTCGTTTTCAAAGGCGAATTACCAGCGGCAATAGCTGAACATGAACTCAACAAAACTTTGGATCAAAAACTTCGTGGACAAAATGAGTATCCTGTTAGCGGAGCCTACTCGTTTACTGGTGATAGAAACTCAAAAACTGGTCGCTTAGCTACTATAAATATAGCTTTTTCACCCAATGGTGGAATGGGCGATTTGGGATCGTCGATATTTAAACCAATCATGCTGCGAGCCAAAGGCCAATTTTATATGTGGCAATTTGTCGCCTCGGCACCTTTTCTGTTAGATACACTGGCTAAAGTAGCTGCGCAAGATTCCACCGGTTTTGAATTCAAAGGAAGCTTTGACCCTCCGTTTGCTATGCAAAGCTGGAGTACGCCCCTTTTAGTTTCAGGATTGTCACGCGATGACAAAACAGGACTCTATTCAACCAATCCTAATTCTGCACTAGCCGGTATTTTAGGTAAATCTGGGATGCAGAGGTTACAAAACAACACAAGACTAAATACCAAGGCATATGGTGAATTTCATGATCCAAAATTTGGTAAAATCACTGTAAAAATGCACAATAAAATTTTGATTTTACCGCGGATTAATACTGCTTTTGTAGGGACGTCGTTCAACTTGAGTCTAAGTGCCGAAGGAAATCAGGAAAATTTACTTTGGTTCACAGATCATGAAATCGTAGACCATGCTGTAGGGGCGTTTTTGTATGACCATGAAAACGCAAATACAACCGTTGTAAAGCAATCTACAAAGAGAAATGCCAGAATCAATGATCCCGTTCTCAACCTGAAAGCAAAAGGTGAAATCGAAACGGCACCAAACAAAGATGAGCTCGTAGCTGACGCGGTTCCAGTTATTGAAAGCCGGGCACTACTAAATGCGACCGACTTAGAAAGCCACCAAATGTCTCGGGATCGTCAATTAGTTCCGCAGCGTATGTGCCGTGAGTTTTACAAGCTCACTAGATAAAGCAAGGAAAGAACCAAATGTCTAAAATTCACTTAAATCGACGAAAATTCCTGCAAACGAGCGCCACTGCACTTGGCTCTTTTTATTCAATAAATAGTTTAGCTATGGCCGATGGACTTGAAAAAAACCATTCAACTCGAATAGCAATAATTGGATCTGGTATCGCTGGAATGACCGCGGCCCATGAACTAATTGAGCGAGGTTTTCAGGTCACGGTCTATGAATCTCGATTGAGCTTAGGCGGCAAAGCTAGAACTATCTTTGCACCCAATACAGAAACCGTTTCAACATTGGGACTTCCTGGCGAACACGGCTTCAGAGTTTTCGGCGGGTTTTACAAGCACACATTTGATATCATGAAACGAATACCATTTGAAAATAACATCAATGGAGTTTATGACAATCTCTACAGCAATCAGCGAACAACAGTGACCATTGCAAACGGCAAAACATTTCACATTCCATTGAAAACGAATTTTACCCAAATGACTCTGCAATCTTTAGGAAACTGGTTAAGAGATGTTTTTTCATTCAATGACATCGGAATTAGCCCCTATGAAATTGGCATTTTTATCAATCGACTTATGATCATTTTACAAAGCTGCGATGAACGAAGGTATGCCGAATACGAAAAAATTATCTGGTTTGATTTTCTTAAATCCCCGAACGCGTCCCCTCTTTTTATGGAAATTTTTGGCTCAGGACTAGTAACCCTCATTCAAGCGATTCGCGGTCACGAAGCAAGCGCACGGACAATCGCATTAGCATTTTACAATACCTTCAGCCAAGTTTTCGAAAACCCCAAAGGCGGTGTCAGGTCATTAAATGCCCCGACCACAGTGGCTTGGATCCAACCTTGGAAAGAGTTTTTAGAGAGAAAAGGCGTAGTTTTTAAAACGGACCATCGACTCAATCAGTTAGTATTAAATGAAAACAATTCTATTAAATCTGCTGTTTTTTCAACCGAAGACAAAGTAGTTGAAATTACCGCCGATTATTTCCTATCAGCTATATCAATTGAAGGAATCAAACTGCTCATCCAAAACAGCGGATTGGATAATGACAATCTAGAAATGACAAAAACCAAAGCTTTAACCTCAAAATGGTTAGTCGGCGCCCAATACTTCCTAGACACCGACGTTCGCTTTTCTGAAGACTTTCTCATGATTTCCCAATCACCTTGGGCTGTGACTGCGGTTGCTTCTAACGTGTTTTGGAAAAAACATGTAGATTCTTATAGCGATGGAAAAGCAAAAGGGCTTATATCTGTCGATATTTCCGAATGGGAAAAGCCTGGAATACTTTTTGGGAAACCAGCGAAGAATTGCACCAGCGAAGAAGTCCGCGCAGAAGTCTGGGCTCAAATTTTACAAGGCGCCGATCCTAGTACTCGATTAAAATTGAAAAATGCAAAAATTCTAAATTGGACAATGGATCCCACGATGCACTTTGCGCCGAATGAAAATAGCTACAACGACGGCCTCTTTATGAACATCGCTGATTCATGGAAAAACCGACCTGATCAAAAAACCAACTACTCCAATCTAATTTTGGCTGGTGACTTCACTCAGACATGGACAGATCTAGCGTGCATGGAAGGGGCCTGTGAATCAGGAAAACGTGCTGCCAATGCTATTCTATCCATTCATGCAAACGAGAATGCTTCAAAAATCAAAATTATGCGACCTGATGAGCCGGCTGCGTTCTTTTGGGCACGAATCAAAGACAAAACTCGATTTAGCCTTGGCTTGCCCCAGTTTACTTTAAAACTTTAATTTTTCTGTTTTATTTAATTTTTAAAAATCTAGGCTTTTAAAGGAGCCGTCTTTATCATCATATTCCAGCAATTGCCCTTGTTCTAGATCAAAATAAATACCCATCACGGATAGTTCTCGGTCGCGAATGGCCGATTCAACGAAGGGAAATGTTTTTAAGTTTTGAAGTGACGTTATAATAGATTCAAGTTCACCATGTCGGCACAAAGATTCTTCATTGTCGCCCGAATGTCTATCTAAAACCCGTTTTTTAGCGTCTTTGGCAATGCTGACCCATTGGTCTACAAATCCATTTGGCTCGACCAAATTATCCAGCATAAGTGCACGAATGCCACCACATTGTCGATGTCCTAATATAATAATAGTATCCACTTTCAAGTTCACGACCGCAAATTCAATGGCCGCGCTGACTCCGTGAAATCCGCCGCCCCTTTCATAAGGTGGCACTAAATTGGCCACGTTCCTGACTATAAATAACTCGCCAGGAGACGCCGACGTAATAATTGCTGGGTCGACACGCGAATCACTGCAACCGATGATAAGCGTTTTTGGACTTTGACCCTGCCCTGAGGAAAGGCGTTGATACAATGGATGCTCGTTCGCAAAATATTTATCGCGAAACTTTCTAAAGCCTACCATTAATCTAAGGATTTCTTTTTTACTCATGCGTGTAGTTTAAATAATTGGCGAACACGACGTATTTGCATCGCTACGTCTTCTAATTCTTGATGAAAGTTTTCAATCCGGTTAAAGGCCTGCTTTAATTCCAGTTCTTTTTTATTCTCTTTACGCACAAAGGATTTAAGATTCTTCATAGCTGCCCGCGCGCCTTCAATTGAAAATCGATCTCTGTGTAATAATTTACGAATCAAAAATGCGTTTTCCACATCTTTTTTAGTATAAAGCCGCTGATTATTTCCCGCTTTTTTTGGCTTTAGAATTTCAAATTCACTTTCCCAATAACGAAGCACATATTGCTTTACAGATAACATATCAGCGACATCACCAATTTTAAATCCCATTTTATCTGGGATTCCTTGGATTTCACTTAGCAACTGATCATCACAAAGCGCCGCCGGCAAAGACAGAGGTTCAGATTCAGTGATTGGTTTTTGGATCGTATCAATAGGCTCGTCTTCAACTAACGGAGACATGTTAAATTCAATAAACGATTCCGGATTTTTCTTTTCAAATCGAAAAAAATCCATCTGCTCTTCGGTCCATTCGATGGACACTTCAGGCAAGCTTCCTTGTGGATTCTTTGCAGAAATCAAACTAGCCTCGTTTTCAAGATCATTTTCAATATTAGACGTCGTCGTCATCATCGTCATCATCTTTCAAGTTAGTGTAATCTTGACCATTCAACATCGCCCTCAATACCTGCGAAGGCTTAAATGTTAATTTTTTTCTAGCCGAGATCATAATTTGATCACCAGTTTGAGGATTTCGCCCCACTCGTTCATGTTTTTGAGACACTACAAAATTACCAAAACCTGAGATTTTGATTTTTTCACCCTGATGCAGTTCGTTTTTAATAGTGTCAAAAACGAGTTCTACTAAATCACTGGCTTCTTTTTTTGAAAATCCAATTTTGTCGTAAACCTTTTCAACGATATCGGCTTTCGTCATCGTCGATTTCCAAACATTTTGTCCTGCCATATTCAACCTCAAGTGCCTTTAGTTTTAAATAGTTACCAAACAAAATCAAGAGCTTAGAAAACTATCTCTAACTGGCTGCGCAAACAAAAAGTGATTAAAAAATGTAACAAAACTAGACCAAGGATCCAGTGAATCTAGGAACGCAAATTGATGTTTAGATCACTATTTAAGGTTTTCAATATTTGATCCTGAAACCCTTGCACCGTAGCCTCGGCTAACACCCCGGCCGCATCTTGATATCGAAGCCTCAAGGCAATGCTTTTCTGACCCACAGGCAGCTTGTCGCCCTGATAAATATCAAACACCTCTAGGTCAAACAAGCTCGCACCGACGATTTTTCGAACCGTTTTTATCACGTCCCCGACTGGCTGCGATTTTTTCATAACTAACGCTAGATCCCGATCCACTACTGGAAATCGAGAAATATCTTTAATGCGAATCGATCGCACAGTTGTAGGCAGAAAACTATCTAGATCAATCTCTGCCACACAAATTGGTTCACGAATTTTTTCATTTTCCAAGATCAGCGGACTGAGAGACGAAATAAAACCGCATTTTTTACCTTCAACGACTAAAACCGCCGTTTGATAGGGATGAAAACAAGTGGGAACTAACGACACTTTTTCTGCATTTTGTTCCCACATAAAAGATTTAAATCCAAATCCTTTGGCCAAGGCCTGAAGGGCTTCTTTAATTTGATAAATCAAAGGCTGCAAAGCTCCCTGACTCCAATTCGTTTGATCTTGGCCCCACATAATCAGCCCTAGACTGTTTTTTTCAACAATACCGTTAGCGGATTCTTTACCCGTGCCTTTGCAAAAGGTCTTACCTATTTCAAATAAGGCCCCTTGGTTATTTCCATATTTCACATTGTTTATCGCATTTTTTACCAAACCCAAAACCAAACTAGATCGCATCACGTCCAAATCTTCATTCAACGGGTTTTTCAAGCCTACTCGATCATTAGAAGCCCGCAAGCCCAAGGCCGTCAGCTTGTCAACGCTACCAAAAAACGTGTCTTCTTCTTTTTTTCCAACAAAGGAATAATTAAACGCTTCATCAAAACCTAAGCCCGTCAAAATTTGAGTCAAAACTTGCCCCTGCACATATTTGGAATCATGGGCCAATGGCCGATAGGTCAAACTCGGCAAAGTTTCAGGGATCAGGTCATAGCCTTGCAGTCGCGCGTACTCTTCCACCAAATCCATTTCATGTTCCGTATCAAATCGAAACGATGGCGGCGTTACCAGGTAGTGGCCTTCTTTCTGTTTTTCGGTTTTACAACTCAATCGAGTCATCCAGTTTTCAAACAAACTAGCGGTGGCTTCGTAACCCAGTTTTTCAGTAATGGTTTCTAAGGAAATAGAAATCGGTTCACGACGAATCGGATTTGGATACAAATCATAAAAATCACTGTAAACATCCCCTGCACACACCTGGTGAATTAAATCTGCTGCCCGTTTCAGAGCAAACAAAGACAAATCTGGATCCACCCCACGAGCAAATCGATAACCTGATTCTGTTTCGACACCCAATGTGCGAGACGATTTCCTGACCGAATGAGAAATAAAATACGCGGATTCTAAAAAGATATTTTTAGTCGTATCTTTGACACCCGAGCTTTTACCACCAATGAGTCCGGCCAAACACAACGTTTCATTGCGTGCATTTTTTATGGAAAGCTCATCACCCGATAATTTAAGCTCTGTCCCATCTAAAGTAACAAAAACTGCATTTTTTACTGGGGGACCTACCACAATTTTTTTCTCTAAAATTTCATCAGCGTCAAAGGCATGCAATGGCTGCCCAAGTTCTTGTAAAATGTAATTCGTGATATCCACGACATTGTTTATGGAATTAATGCCGACCGATTCAAGTCGTTTGACTAACCAGTCTGGTGACTTTTGAATTTTAACACCTGAAATATAGGCTCCCGTGTACCGTGGGCACAAGGCCGCATCTTCGACTATCAGTGAGATTTCTCTTTTAGTCGATTTTTCTTTATTGAAATGGGATTCATCCACTTTGATTTCTTTCAATGGCCTTGAAAGCAAACAAACAAGTTCGCGCGCTAAGCCAAAGTGACTCAGCACATCGGCTCTGTTAGGGGTCACTTTAATTTCAAAAACAACATCATCTAAGCCATAATAATCTGCAAAGTCCTTACCTACGGGCGCTGTTTCAGGCAAAATCAGCAAACCTTCAGATTCAGTGGCCATTCCCAATTCTTTAAGCGAGCAAAGCATACCGTATGACTCCACCGATCGAATCACAGATTTTTGAATGGCAAAATTACCAGGCAAGACAGCGCCCGGAAGTGCAACGACCACTCGATCTCCGGCATTGTGATTTTTTGCCCCGCACACGATTTGATGAACTACTCCGTTGCCAGTGGTCACGCGGCAGAGGGTTAATTTGTCTGCATTGGGGTGTTTCTCTTTTTCTAAAATCAATCCCACTACAACATTTTCGAAATTTTTCGCTTTGTTTTCAATCGATTCGATTTCTAAACCGGCTTTAGTCAAAAGGTCCGCAAGCGGTTCTGGTTTTTTTATATAATCATCTATTGCAATTAGTTCATTGAGCCATTTTAAAGAAATTTTCATTGGTCACACCACTTCTTTAGTTCAAAATTAGAATTGTTTTAAAAAACTTAGGTTATTTTCTGGTAACAATCGAATGTCTGGAATTCCATATTTAATAATGGCCATTCGTTCAAGCCCAAAACCAAACGCAAAGCCTGTCCATTCTGGGTATTTTACTTTAGCCGCCATCAAGACTTTTGGATTCATTAGCCCTGCGCCGCCAATTTCAATCCAGCCTGAATTCTTACATAAACTGCAGCCTTTACCTTTGCACAACGGACATTGGCAATCGACTTCCGCCGAGGGTTCTGTGAATGGAAAATAACTAGGTCGGAATCGAGTTTTCAAATCAGAGCCAAAAAATTCTTTTACAAAAAAACTAATAGTTCCCTTTAGATCCGCCATAGAAATCTTACGATCTACACACATGCCTTCAATTTGATGAAAATTCGGCAAATGGGAAATATCACTATCCACCCGAAACACTGGGCCCGTGCCTAGAATTCGCATCGGCAGCGATTCTGATTCCAAACTATGAATTTGAATCGGACTTGTATGAGTTCTTAAAACATGAGTTTCATCGACAAAAAATGTGTCCTGCATATCGCGAGCGGGGTGGTTTTTTGGCAAATTCAAGGCTTCAAAATTATAGTAATCACTTTCAATCGAAGGCCCCAAACGCAATGAATACCCCAACCGAGATAATATCTGAACGATTTCGTCACGAACCCGATGCACTGGATGCGCCTGACCACGATGTTTTTTAGGCGGAGGCAAGGTCAAATCCAATCCTTCGGAACGCATTTGTTCGTCTAGCTCTTTAAGTTTCAAATTTTCAAACAAGGCCGAATACTGAGTTTCTAGGTCCTGCTTAACTATGTTGATTCTTTTGCCAAACTCTTTTTTATCATCTACGGACAGCTTGGCCATTTCTTTCATTAGGTCAGTCAGTAGACCGTTTTTACCTAAATAACTAACCTTAAACTGGTACAATTCTTCACGGTTTTTTGCCTGGCCAAATTCATCAATTGCTTTTTTATGTATTTCATCTAACTTTTCGTAAATAATCATATTTTTTAAATATGACAGCCACTTAGAGCGTCCGCAAGGATTTTGAACTCTCGTTTGACTCAGAGCCAAATCAAAGGAATACTC
>JAYVPD010000206.1:0-16640 GCA_043757515.1 Pseudobdellovibrionaceae bacterium | reverse complement strand
CCAGCAATGATTTCAGGAACCTGAACCATGGAAACATAATCACCAAGACATCTGTGATGACCATAGCCAAGATGAAAATACTTTTCTGTAGCAAACGAGCTAAAACGATTCAATACAAGGGCTTCTGGATTAGGAAACACAGACGGATCAAACATTGCTGCTTGGGTTGCGATCATGATATGGCTTTTGGCTTTCAAATCAACATTTCCAAGTTTCGTGTCTTTTTCAACATATCGAAAAACTACTGGGTTCACAGGATGAAATCGTAAGACTTCCCAAACTAAACTATTAAATGTATTTTGGTTTTCAATAGACAATCGACCGGCTTCTGCAAGGCTTTTAGCCTTTGTCGCTAATTCAGGACTGCCTAAAATTAAATTTAACGTTTGGCTAATAGCTGCTTGAGTTGTTTCCAATCCACCAACTAGAGTTCCGATCAAATTAGTTCGGATTCGCGATTTGATTCGACTTACTATCGTTGCTGAGTCTAAATTATCATCATCTGATTTTTTTAAATAAAGCTTGGATTGCGCTTTTTCTAATAGTACTTCAGGGCTCATGGATTCATCGATGGCGCCAATGCTAATTACCATTCGGTCTAATATAGTTTGCTGTGAAAATGGAAGTTGTGCTAACGCAGCGACATTTTTGAATTTCATGTCAACTAGCTTAACTAGTTCCGATTGCATTTCTTGGCCTGCTTTTTTTGCCGCTTCCAATTTATACTTTGCACCTGGAATATTGTGGAAAAAATCATCTTGAGTTGCTCGTGACCATTCCATAATTTTTTCTGGAGTGAAACCTTCAAAACCAAAATATTTGATTGTCAAGATTGCAGGAACACGACGAGCAATATCGTTTACAAGCTCAATATTGGCTTCAAGTTTATTTGTATAGGGATTTTCTTTGATGTATTCTCGACTTTTTAATTCGGATTCAAGTATAGATCGAACAAGTGGGCGAATTCGAGTTTCCATTTCTTTTACATCAATAAGTCCGCGCATCCAAGGATGTTCGTGGTTAATTTCCTTTTTGTCGTTGGCTAGCATAAACTCTCCAACTGAATCGTCCATTCGTTTATAGTTTCTTACGCTGAAAATTTCGGGCTGATTAAGTGCTGCCTCTACGTCTTTAAATTTTGTGACAACATAGGTTGGGCCTTTTGCTTTATAAGGTGAGTTGGCAATTGGCAATGTTTCTAGAGTTAAAATCCCATCAGCATCATTTGCATTTAAAGATTTGAAAGTAGCCAATCCGTTTGCGCGCATCCAAGTCATGAAATGAATTAAATCAGGTTTAACATGCTCGCCAATATCAATTTTAATATTAGATTTGCCATATTTGCCATCAATAACAGAAAAGTCTTTTTTGTTAAGCGCGTGAAATTCTTCTGAAAAGGTCATCCCTGTCTAAAGATTCAATAAATTGTAATCCTGAGACATATCTTTAAACGCCGCATCTCTAAAATCGCCTAAAAGCTTATGAGTTTCGCTCAGTTTACTTCGTTTTTCTTCCAATATTTTTCGTGTCGCCTCTGGTGAGTTTGATGCGTTATTTAGGTAGAGTGCTTTAGTATCAATATTTAATGTTTCGCTTTTAACTGCTGGAAGGGCCATTTGATTATGCTCATGCGGATTCGATTGGGCCTGTATATTGAGACCTGGCAAAACCATGGTTGTAGTTAAAAACCAATTCATTAATTTCATATACTCTCCTAAATAGATTTCGTTCTATAAGTGAGTGAAATGCAAACTAGGCGTTCCAAGCCCCTCGTGTTTAAATGGAAAAGATTACAAAATGGCGTCTAAACTTTAGACACAATGACAATTGAGGTAATACAGCGACCTCTGGCATTTCTAGAGAATTTAAATCCCTTTTTGAGACTGGAGCGAGCGGTCAGTAGTCGTTGATTTGCTGGAAATAGTCGCTCGTATATTAATAGAAAGAAGGAAAAAACTGTTTCTCTTGGAAAGTACGGTCGCAATAGCATCGTAGTATTTGTAGACAACTTCAACGTCACTTTGAGAAAAAAATATACAGCTTAATAGATCCAGTTCAATTGTAATGGTTTTTACGTTGGTCTTTTGGCTTGCATTCCCAGGTTTATGAAACAAAAAAAATGGAGAAAATATGTTTAAGAAATCTTTTTTATTAATAGGGTTTTTATCGTCTTTGTGTGCATCTGGCCAAACTGTTTTTAGTCAGCAACGAATAGGTAATACAACATTTACCTCGTCCGGTGGAACCACAGTAATTCAGGGGCCTAGTGGGATTACTGTTATCGATAATAGCGCAGATGCGTTTTCTGGAACATGGAGCGGCGGAATGCAAGTGTCCTTGAGTCGGGTACTATCCAAAGAGCATTTGCCTCAAAAACTTATAATTAAAAATTTTGAGTTGAAAATGAATGACGGACGCGAAATGGTTGTTCTAGCAGCAACAGCAAAAGAGAATGACTTACCTTCTGCCGAGCGTTCGGCGGTTATTTGGGGACGAGCCGCAAAGGTGTGCGAATTGACTAACACTCACAAATATCCCCTAGCCGTTGAAACAAGTTCAAAGTGGCTTGGAGGTTTGCTAATCGATGTGACCGCAAATTCATCTCCCGGACAATATTCTACCTATTTGGCGGAAAGCCTTTTTTCAGGTACGCGATTTTTTACAGAAGTTACCTGCAGTCAAGTACCAAGAGGGTACTAGTTTATAGAAATTAAACATTGGGCTGGACCAGAGATGGGTTTATAGCGCGCAATCTTGCTTACATTTGTATCTAAATTGGTCGGCTTTTTAAATAGGATCTCATCAGGAACGGGCACATAAGGTGGCAGAAGACGAATCATCGGTATCTGCCTCCTTGGCTGTTTCATTGCAGCCTATATTGTGATGAACCCAGTTATGAAGAGATTTATCCTAACGATAATTATAGTCTGTGCCCTTTCTATCAATCAGTCGGCTTATTGTGACGTGGCTAAATCGGATTCGCAGGATGCGGTTGGAAGAATAGTAAGCACGGTTTATATGGTTAAACGAGGAGATCCTAAGTTTGAGGAAAATATTCTGGTGAATCTAGAAATACTTTCCGGAGTTCAAATCGTCGGTTGGAATAGTTTTCAAAATTTACTTTCCCTTTTAAATTTTGATTTCAAGAACAACCAAAAAGCGCTCACTGCGGGTTATCCCGAGTTTTCAGAGCGGGTTCAAAAATCAATTGCTTTATCGGCTGAAAACCTTTTGCTGAATGCGCGTCCTTTGACGGCAGAAGGCCTTTTGGATTGGGCTCGCAGACTCAGTGGTCAAGCAAATGACTTTAGACATAAAATCGTTAGTCCTCACGAGCGAGCGTCATTTATTCGTAGCTTACGAGTTTTTAACTTCGTCGTTTCTAGAGTTCAAAATAGAGATCATCGATCGAATGCTATTCTTTTGGCAGAGCTCGAAACGGCTATGCGTTTTCTTATTCCTACAACCTTTCCAAAGTATCAATTCCAAAATGAAAGGGACTTAGTTGTAAGCATCCTTAGGCAAGTAAAAGAAAATCTTCGGTACCACTTTCTGTGCGGCCGATTTTATCAATAGTGACCGACCATTTGCAAAACAGGCTAAATCTAATAGAGTCTTTACCTAAGGGTCTAGTCCCGATTTCGGGAATATGATATTTTTCAAAAGAAAAAAGGCTAGACATAGCAATTCTACCAAGGTCACAATCAGTACTGGATAATTGCTAAGGAAATGGCATGTGGAGTATTCATAAATTTGGTGGAACGAGTGTAGGAAATGCAGATCGATACAAAAAGGTCGCTCAATTACTGCCAACGATAGCCACCCAGAAAAAAACAGGCATCGTTGTCAGCGCTATGAAAGGCACTACCGATAATTTAATTGATCTTGTTGATCTTGCCAAAAACAAAAATGGGCTGTGGAAAGTTAAGCTAAAATCTGTCAAAGATTTGCATTTAGACACTTTAAAACAATTAAGTTCACCTAGTCTTTATGAAAATATTAACCCGGGTTTTGAATCTGATTTTAATCAA
This sequence comes from Pseudobdellovibrionaceae bacterium, assembly GCA_043757515.1. Taxonomy (GTDB): domain Bacteria; phylum Bdellovibrionota; class Bdellovibrionia; order Bdellovibrionales; family Bdellovibrionaceae; genus UBA2316. The sequence continues at coordinate 12,609 of JAYVPD010000206.1, read as the reverse complement.
GTCTATGAAATTTTAACAAGTGTTGAATTGGTAAAGAGTGCCTCCGAAAATATATATGAATTAATATCTGGTTATGGCGAAATTTGGTCAGCGCAGCTTTTGAATTGCCATCTTTTAACTAATGGAATGAAATCGGCATGGCTGGATGCTCGAACTGTTTTACGAGTAAAAAATAGTTCCAATAGTGTTGAAGTTTTATGGGCAGAATCCCAAATAAAGATCGATGCCTGGCTAAAGGAAAATGAATCGGTTGATTACCTTGTTATTACAGGATTTGTGGCCTCAACTTTAGAGGGCATTGCCACCACCCTTAAACGTAATGGAAGTGATTACTCGGCCAGCATTTTTGCCTATCTTTTAAAAGCCAAAGAATTAAGTATCTGGACAGACGTTGACGGAGTTTTGTCGGCGGATCCAAGGTTAGTTCCGGAAGCCAAAGTATTGCCCGAGCTTTCGTATCAGGAAGTCATCGAGTTGGCTTATTTTGGCGCAAAAGTCGTTCACCCTGGAACGATGTTACCGGCCATGAAAATGGGAATTCCAATTCAGATTCGAAATACTTTTAACCCTGAAGCGCCCGGGTCCAGAATATGTGAAAGTCCACGTGATAAAAATATGATTGCCGTTCGTGGTTTTTCAATTATCGAAAATATGTCTTTGATAAATTTGGAAGGTACCGGAATGGTAGGGGTGCCTGGCGTTGCCGAGCGTTTATTTGGAGCTTTGCGAAGCGAAAAAGTAAATGTTGTTTTGATCTCGCAGGCCAGTTCCGAACACTCCATTTGTTTTGCCATTAATAAAAGTGAAGTCAGTCAAGCCAAAGCCTGTATTGAAAAATGTTTTTTTTCTGAATTAGCAAATAAATCAATCGAGAAAGTCGATATTTCAAATGACGTCACCATTCTTGCGGCAGTCGGAGATGGCATGGCTCATACACCAGGTGTCTCTGGTAAATTTTTATCGGCTTTGGGGCGATCCGGGATCAATATAAGGGCCATAGCTCAAGGTTCAAGTGAACGAAATATTTCTGTTGTTGTTGATCAAAATCAGGGCCGAAAGGCCCTTCGAAGTGTTCATTCCAGTTTCTATTTGTCGCCGTACACTTTGGGTATAGGTATCGTGGGAACGGGCTTGATCGGAAAAACCTTAATTCGACAATTAGAAAAACAAATCGACTCGTTAAAAATTAACAAAAATATTGACATTCAAATTCGCGGCGTAATGAATTCCGTGACCATGCAGCGATTTGATATAGCGAAGCCTATTGATAAAACGAAGCATTTAGGTATGGGCGAATTAAATCAGCTTGATGAAAAACTAGATTTGAATTTGTTTCTAGACCATATAGCAGCTGATCATATTCCCCATTATGCTCTGATTGATGCCTCGGCGAGTTCGAGTTTGCCTTTGCAGTATCCCGATTGGTTGACTAAAGGATTTCACATTATAACGCCCAATAAAAAGGGTTTGTCTCAAGATTTCGAACTGTATAAAAAAATAAAAACATCGGCTCAAAAGAGCAACCGGCACTATCTGTATTCGACAAATGTGGGCGCGGGTTTACCTATTTTAAGAACGATTAAAGACTTAGTTGACACGGGCGATACGATTCAGTCCATTGAAGCTGTCTTAAGTGGAACCTTGTCATTTATTTTTAATACTTTGAAAGACTCGTTTGCTGACCAAGTCAGACAAGCGATGAAAATGGGTTTTACTGAACCCGATCCCAGGGACGATTTGTCTGGCCAAGATGTGCTAAGAAAAATGACTATTATCACCAGGGAAATGGGTCTCAATTATGAAAACGTAAAACCCGAAAATTTGGTTCCTGAAGCGCTTTCTAAAATTAGCAAAGAAGATTTTATTTCACGCTTAGATGAAATAAAAATCAAGCTGCCTCCAAATCAAATTCTTAGATACGTGGCCAGTTGGAACCCCAAAGACGGTATAAATGTTGGGCTAAAATCATACGCTGCAGACCACCCTATGGCAGCCCTAAAATTTGCTGACAACATTTTGATTGTTCATAGTGAAAGGTACCACCAGCAGCCATTAATCATTCAAGGACCTGGAGCAGGGCCCGACGTAACCGCCGGTGGAGTCTTTGCTGATATTCTGCGGCTTTTGAGCTCATTAGGTGCCACCCTGTGATCAAAGTATTTGCGCCGGCCTCGATCGCTAATTTTTTCGTAGGTTTTGATATCCTGGGCTTTTCATTTGATCAAATTGGCGATTTAATTACTTTGTCAAAAAAGAAAACTCAGGGGATTGAACTTGGAATCGTCGGCGCTGGTGCGGCTATTCCCGCAGATCCACTAAAAAATACTGCGTCAGTAGCGATGCAATCCCTATTGAGTAAGTACAAAATTAAGAATGGATTCAAATTGCAAATAAAAAAAGGAATTCCTCTTTCATCAGGTTTGGGAGGCTCGGCCGCCTCAGCCGTTGGGGCAGTATTTGCCGTTAACGAATTATTAAACCTTAAACTCAGTGCTGATGAACTTATTTATCATGCTTTGGACGGGGAAGCTGTGGCTTCGGGTTCTAAGCACGCTGACAATATTGCCCCTTGCTTAAAAGGAGGGTTACAATTTGTTAGTTCTTTAGACCCGGTCGAGACAATTGGTTTAAGAATGCCCTCAGTCTATTTCGCAATAATACATCCTCATATCGAGGTGCCAACATCCAAGGCGAGGGGCATTTTAAAGCCTGATATTGAAATGAAAAAATGGATTCACCAGTCTCAAAAATTAGGCTCTTTTATTTTAGCTTGTCAGTCGCAGGATAAAGAGCTGTTTCGAAAATCCTTGGTTGATGAAATCATTGAAGGACAGAGAAAACATTTAATTTCCGGATTTGACTTAATGAAGGCAAATTCCCTGAACGAAGGCGCCTGGGGTTTTACAATTTCAGGGGCTGGTCCCACCTGTTTTGCCATATGTGGATCTAAATCAGACGCGCAAAATGTTGCCGAGAAATCCAAAAAGCTACTAAAAGATAAGTTTAAAACAGAATCTGATATTTGGGTAAGCTCGAGTCGCACCAAAGGAGCTCGCGTCTTATGAAGTACCGTAGTACGGGAACATCTTCTAAAGAAGTTTTGTTTCAGGAAGCCATCTCGCAAAATATGCCTGCTGATGGAGGGCTGTTTGTTCCAAACGAATTTCCAAAACTTGACATGGGGCCGTTTTTAAAAATGGAGTCCTATGGGGCTTTTGCAAACGCGATTTTAGAAAACTATTTGAATTCAAGCAAATCCGAACTTTTCGAAATTACCAATCGTGCATTTAATTTTCCAACGCCCGTTTCAAAATTAGATTCAAATGTTTTTTATTTAGAGCTGTTTCATGGCCCAACTGCGGCATTCAAAGACTACGGGGCTCGATTTTTAGCTCAAGCTTTGAGGAAAGAATCAGGTACGCTTTTAGTCGCCACCTCTGGGGACACTGGCGGCGCCGTGGCAAGTGCCTTTTGGAAAATGAATAATTTTAAAGTGATTATATTATTTCCTGAAAATCGAGTTTCTAAGCGCCAAGAAAAACAGCTTACTAGTTGGGGCGAAAATATAAAAAGCTATTCGGTCAAGGGCAGCTTCGATGATTGCCAACGAATGGTTAAAACAGCGTTTCAGCAGCCGAAGTTAGATTTAAAAAGTGCAAACAGCATAAATATAGGTCGGATATTACCGCAGGTAATTTATTACGCCTATTCTTCAGTTCTGGCCTACAAAGAAAATAAAAAACTAAGCCGTTTTTTTATTCCAACTGGGAATGTAGGAAACGCGTGCGCGGCTATTTGGGCAAAGAAAATGGGATTTCCAATTTCAAAAGTAGTTCTCTGTAGCAATGCAAATTCGACTTTAGCAGATTATTTCAAAACTGGCGTTTATAAGGGACGTCCAAGTATTTCGACGCTAGCCAATGCTATGGACGTGGGAAGCCCTAGTAATTTTGAAAGAATACTTCATTTATACAATCGGGATTTTAATTTATTCCAAAAAGATATTTTGGTGACTCAATCGTTTGATGCTGAAATTCAGTCTACGATAAAATCAAAACCCTTTGCGCAATTACTTTGTCCCCACACTGCCACGGCATTTAACTCCTTTAGGAAAGTGGAAAAAGACGAATCAGTGAATTCGATACTTGTAGGAACGGCCCATCCAGCAAAATTTGAGACTATTGTTGAACCACTTGTTGGCCAAACTATTCCAGTTCCAGAGGCGCTTGCGGAAACCTTAAAGCGCCCTGGGTCTTTTGAAACCATCTCTAGTGACGAAATTTCTTTTTTGAAAATGCTGAGCTAAAATAGGGACTAAGATATACCGGCCCCTTTGTGACCGAGATTTGCAATACAATACTAAATGAGATCAACTGCAATTAAATCGATATCACTTATTCGCCTCATTACAGTTGTACAACTTTTTGCGGCACTACTGGTAAGCCAATCGACTCTTGCGGGTTCCGCAGACTGTATTCGATATTTCGGCAAAAACCCAGCGTCCGATGAAAATTCCTCACGGGTTCGTAAGGCCCTTGAATGGCTTGGGATAGTAAAAAAGGTCGAAAATATTCCTGAATGGAAACCGGCGGCCCAATTTGAAAGCAACGAACTTTTAAAAACTATTCTATCGCCGGCAGTTAAAGACTCAAAAAATTGGAGTCAAATTCCAAAAAAGGATGAAGTGTATGCTTGGCTAGAATCCAGAGCGTTAGGTTTGCAAAGTAAATTACCGCTTGTATCTCATCGAGATCCTGAAAGGGTCACTTTGCTGCATAGTTTAGCCGAATTAAAGGTCGACGTTACAAAAATAATAGAACCGATGGCTGATTATAATAGATCAGGCACTATCTCAGAAATTCTGCGCCGATTTAGGCAAGACTCATTGAACACTGAAAAAAATCGATTGGAAGAAATTTCCTTAAAAACAATTGGTCGAGCTCCAAGCATAGCGACTCTTTCGTCTCTTGACGTAATGTCCAAATACACTGGAAGGTCACTCGTAACTTTATTGAAATATTTTGAATTTACAAAGAAGCAGTTACCCGATTTGGCTGAAAGTGAAATACTAATTCTAATGCAAATGTCACATTACCAAAAAAGGACAATGGTTGATGTCGTTTCAGTAGTTTTTGAAATTCAACAAATCTTTAAAAAGAAATGGCTTTATCGATTTTCAATTAGAAAGTTAGAAATTATCGAACAATTAGCAATGGCCGAAGCCGCTCTAAAGCAAAAACTAAATGGATCTGAAATTGTCGAAAAATTCTTTGAAATCCAGAAAGTTGAAAAAGCAATGGGAACTTCTAGATTGAATGAAACCGCACGCATCCTATTGCTCAGACAGTTAAATGAGTCTGGTGAAAGTGATTTAGATTCGTTGCTAAAGTCATTGACGGAAATGCGAGAAAAAATAGGATCACAGGTTGTCGGGGGAATTCCGCTAACTGATTCCTCGTTAGTTTTGATTCATAGGTTAAAATCCCGAAGTCTACGTACGATTGAGGAAACGGTGAATGATTTGAACCAGGCGTATCAGGCCCATAGAAGCAATCGAGTAAACCAACAGCCGTCCGTGGAGTTATTGCTTCAACTTTTGGAAATAGCCTATCGATTTAAATTGTCCCCAAAGGAAGTAGTCGAATTTAAGTTGCTAGCTGACGACTACGTTGGCGAAAAATTATCTCTGGCAAAATCTGCTGACTTATTGAAAAATATATTAGACTCAGGGGATGTGGATATTAGAAACTTGAGCGAACAACTTGTAGGTGATTTTTTTAAACCCGTTCCAAGTATCACGGATGTTGCGGACTATCTTTTGGATCCTGAAACAAAAAAATATCAAATAAAATATGCCGAGCAGGTTCAAAAGCGAATTGCTGCCATCGATGTTGCATCTGAGCGTCGAGACGAAAAATTCCGAACAAGACCTATTGAATTCAGAAGGCGAGTAGGAAGGCAAAGTGTAAATCGCAATCAATCCTACAGCAGTCAAAATGCCAATTATGCCGATCAGGACTATTTTTTATACTATTCCTGGCACGGCGGCTTCTTTCAGGGCTATCGAGTCAATCGTGGCTATTCAATAGATCTATCAGATGGCGGACTATTTGATTCATCCAATTCGTTTTCAGATAATCCTTATGATGACGCCGCTGAATCAGAAAACCAGTGATTTCTGGCTAAGGCCTTTACGGTTGATCCTTACAGGCCTCGATAGTGAACGTCTTTAGGCCAGACGAATAATTCATATCGACGCGCATTTTAGGTCCTGTTTTCATTTCCATAAAGACTTTGTTTTTAACAATTTTAGATTTGAGATTAAATTTATATCGAAGGTGCGTGTCGATATCATTATTCAATTCGATTTCTAACAATTCCAAATTTAAGGTGTCTACTTTGGCTTCTTTGAAAGACTTTGAATTGTAGCAAATCGGCGCGTAATTAAAATAATTCTTTTTATCCAATTGATTCTCTTGCGGGCCAAATTTCCACTGCAAAACATACATTTTTTCGTTTTTTAAAGATTTCATTTTTTCGCCAAATTTATTAAATTCGACTTTGACGACTTTGCTAATTTTATCTGATAGTTCTTCATTTTTTGCTTTTTCGAGCTCTTTAGAGCTTTGACTGCTTATTTTTACACTGCACGCTGAATGATTATAGCGGGGATATGAAAAAAGATCTAAATGGACACACGAAAAACTAGTGCCAAAGGCCGTGTAAATTTTTGTATCCATTTTTCTCTGTTGATCTTCGAAAAATTGATAAAGTTTCCCATCAGAACTAGAATGAATAATTCCGCGTACCTCATTTGCAGACGACATTATAGGCGATCCAGAGTTCCCAGGAATTACATGACACGGAATGAAATTGACGATTGGACTCTTATCAGACGTGAAATAAGGATTTACGATTGAGTTTTGAATTGCTTCACAATTTAATTTAATGACGACGCCGCCTCCGGTGGCTTGATCCGGATCAATTTTATAGATTGTATATTCTTTTTCATTTTCGAAGCCTTCCTGCGAAAAATTAAGTGGTTCCCGATTAGTGGACTCTTCTGTCCGAAGGATTGCCAAATCCACATTGGTAGCGTGCTGCTCAAGGGGTTCAGATAAAAATTCGATTGATTTACATTTTAGTGTTTCAGGCTGATGATTTTTAGATTTTGGAAAAACAAATGTCATTCCATCACACTTTTGTTTTTCTTTATTCATTTGTTCAGGCAAACAATGTAAATTAGTGGCAACTAAATCGCGTGCAACAAGAAAAGCAGTGCAACGTTTGCCTTTGAACTGAAGCTGATTGATAGCAGGCGGGCAGTCATCGGGATGTTCACAATAAACATTTGCCTGGGCCAGGGCGTTGATGAAAAAACAAAGTGTCCAGAAGGTCTTCATTTTAGCACCCACCGCATATTCGTTTGTAAGTGACCCCACCACGTGAGTCGCGCGAAATTGAAATTAGAAAACTTTTATGGGTGGACGATACAGCATCCGGAGCCGTGTATACATTGGATTCTTGATTGGAACTTCTAAAATACTTCAGGGATCCGTCCGTAATAAACCAAGTAGTAGTCAATTCTTCAGAACGACTTTGGGGGGTCCCATCCTCTTTTTTTAATATGTAGGTCTGGAAACTATCGGCGCTAAAAAGAATATTGATGCTAAATTTTCCAGACGTTGGGAAATCATTGTTGCCCAAGGCAACGCCATTAGATTGAAGCTGGGTAACTACTGGATTTGTATTCTGTTCAGCGCTGGTTTTGTTACTCACTAAAATACGCTTTACACCTGTTACCACTTGATTTTGTGAATTAGTAAGCTTGTATTCGACTAGGTAAGTAAGGCCATTGTATTTTTCAACCTCGGATCTTTGATTGAAGATGACTGTATCAGGCGGGATTGCCACACTAAAAGAGGGGGCGGTACCAGTGAAATTTTGGGCCATATCAGAATTCGAGGCCGAAGTAATCGTTCCCTGAGCTAAACTTATTTTTGTAGCGTTATTCGCACAGGTGGGCTCTGCGCCCAAAGAAACCCCGGGATCAACGCAGCCAAAAGCCTGATAGGACAATGTGGACGTTTCATTTATATCCGAAATGATGGGTGTGATTGTAACAGAATTAGTTGGCTGAACTTCCGGCTTGTCTGAAATCAAAGATAGAACGCGTAAACTATTTAATTCAACATATTTAGGAAGTTTTGAATCCATGCAGGAAGATAAGATTATCACGAAAATAAATAGGGTGAGTTTGTAAATCGACTTCATTAGAACTCTCCTTTTACACCGAAGGCAGGCAATAGTGGAAGGCCAGAAATAAATTCTTTTTGCGAATAATCAAACGAGTACTCGATAGATTCTTGGTTTTTTGTGTTAAGAACATTTTGAATGTCTAAATATAGAGTCCAAATTTCATCGTCAAAGATCCATTTTTTATCTATACGTAAATCCAATTGAAAAAAGTCACTATGCCGCTCGGAATAAAAATCACCGCGTTTAGGAATATAGACATCATTGTCTGAATCAAAGGTACCAGACACAATCGGGGTGTAGGGATTTCCAGTTACATAGCGTGCGCGGCCGGAAACTTTCCAATTATTATTCATCTTTCGAGCGGCTACTAAATTAAAATTGTGAGTCTGATCATATTCATGCTTGTATTTGGCAACGTGATCGTTCCAGCGAAAGCTTTCACTCCAAGTGTAGGCAAGCCAAATATCCCAGTTAGCATCATTCCATTTAAGTTGATTTTCAATTCCATACGCCCTGCCTCGTCCCGAGTTATTGTAGTTTTCACTGACTAGCAGGCCATCACGTTCGACTTGTCCAGACGATTGAACGACCAACTGATCCAGCCACTTATCAAAATAGCTAGTTTGCCAAGTCAGTCCAGAATCAGACGAGTCGCGAAAGTCCTTTTCAAAGCCAAAAGTTAAGTGATCGGCACGGGGTGCCCGAACATTGGGATTGCCGAAAATACGATCTTGTTCCTGGGGCTGCGCTGGTTGGTAGTATCGTCCACCAGCGGCCTTTAGCAAAAGAGAGGTGCTCATGTTGTACTTAGCGGCCAGGCGTGGAACCAAGTACGTTTCATTCGAAGATTTAAACTGATCCGCTCGCAGAGCTGGAGTCAACGTCCAGTCGCCTATTTTAAATTCGTGTCGATTATAAAGACCTGAATCATTGCCCTGAGCCGTTGTTTCCCTCTCTTTGAGTTCACCCGTTGAAAAGGGATTACTGACACCACCTTCGCTGCGAGGCTGGGCGATTTTAATTTTTACATTCGCCGAACTATAGAGGTTATCAATTCCCAATTGAGTCACCCAGTTACTTGAAAGTGTTTTTTCAAGTTCCGCGCGCACATTTAAAACATCAGATCTTAAATTAAAGTATTGATCACCTAAATCAACGACGATTTGATTTTGACCGACGCCCGCCGATAATTTGTATTGAGTTTCACTGTCTAATTTATAGGTCCATTCAGGAACAAATCGATAAAACTGGGTTTCATTGTAAAACTTGCCGCGAAAGGCGGGATCTGTTTTGAGAGGTTCTTTTAGCACAAATGCCAGTGTATCCCGGGATGCTAGGGTCACGATTTTAAGATCCTGTTTGTCGTCCAATTTTTTATGATAGATTCCGGTGATATCGTAAAATTCAGGTGCCACGGTTAAATTAAAGTCTTCACGATCTTTGGCGATTTGTTTTAAAAATAGACCTACGTAGCTTGCTCGCGCGCTGATCAGGAAATCGCTTGATTCATCTATATTGCCTTCGTACAAGGCTCCCATTTTTAAATTATCAACAAAAAAGAACGATTTTTTCTTGCGCTCGCCAGGTTCGGGATTTTTAGTTTTAAGGCCAATGATGCCGCCGGTGGCCCGTGAATATTCGCTGCCATAGCCAGCCGACAAATAGTCGACCTGCTCCAAGGCTTCAGGCATCACGACTGATGTTAAACCACCAAAATGAAAAACAATGGGGATCGCATGGCCGTCAATATTGTAAGCGGTGTCTTTGGGCTCACCCCCCTGGACCACTACTTGGGAACTAAATCCCTGAACTCGATTTACACCGGGCAAATTCTGAACGGCTTTGACGGGATCCCCGCCGCTGCCAGGCATGCTTAAAAATTGCTCTTGAGTCAGAGTTTTCTGCGTCTGATCGCGTTTGGCTTTTTGTCCGACTACGGTCGTTTCAAAACTAAGATAACTTTCTTTTTCAACATAGTATTTGCGTTTCTTAGTTTCAGAATCCAAATCAATTTGCGTTTCCAATTTTTTATACCCGGCTAAATTAATGACCAGCTGGTATGTACCTTCATCAACATTATCGAATTGAAAATCACCATTAGTATCGGTTTGAGCTTTTAATTTAAGAGGTAATAAAAACACATTCACGCCTTTAAGTAACAGCTGGGTTCCTTTTTCCAGAATTCGCCCTTTAAAAACTCTCGATGCGGGAATTTGTGTTGCGACAGGCTCGGTGATTGACTGCGCCAGTGAAACTAAACTCGCTAATATTACAAATAAACCTAACTTCATTTAAACCCTCTACCTATTTTCTAAAACAAATCGATACGTATAGTGAATTTTTACAGCCACAGACTGGTCTTTTATTTTCGCAGGACGAAATTGAAAATTTTTGATAGCAGCCAAAGCCGCATCATCAAGTCCAAACCCAGGCCCTTTGATCAAATTCACTTGTCGTACCTTTCCTTGTTCATCAATTAATAAATCCATAACTACAGGACCTTCGATTCCAGCTTTTTTTGCAACTTCAGGATAAGTGATTCTAATTTCAGAGATTAAAATGGGCATGGACGTCACCAGAAATTCGTCTGCAGGAATAGGCAAAGTGTCTGCATCTTTGGGATCCAGTTTTAAATCGTCCATTTCCTTGGCGATGGTATTTCCCGTCTTTATCTCTGGCCCGACCGAATCGGTTGTCGTGGCAGTCAATGTTTTACGAGTGATTCCAAATACCTTTTTAGTTTCTGGTGGTGGGGGGACTGGTTTGGCCGTATCAAGTTTAGGCGGCTCTAAGTTTAATGTTTTAGGAACTACTTTGGGTACTTCATAGACATCAAAGCGTACGATTTTTTTTTCACTCTTTGGCTTAAAAATAAGCCCAACGATCACCAGCAAAATCAGCGCGTGGAGCAAACATGATTGAACTAATGGGCTCTTCCAGTTAACTGGCACTATTTTTTATCCTCGTGTTCTACTTGGACAGCAAATCGTTCCACACCGTTAGATTTAAGAATATCGATCACCTTGGCCACTTTTCCATAGGCAGCCGTGACATCCGCACTGACTATGGCTTGCGATGTTGGGTCTTTGCCTAAGGCTTCTTTGGCAGCGGCAGCGAGGCCTTCTTCGTCGGTGATTTGTCCATTTAGTAAAATATTTCCATCTTTATTTACAGCCACGCCCAATGTCTGAAGCATTTTACCATCGCCTGATATTGTTTTAGGTAATTTAATTTCAAGAATGTCTTTAACTAACATGGGTGCTGTGACCATAAATATAACTAATAGAACAAGAACCACATCAACAAACGGAGTAATGTTAATAGAAGAAATTATTCCTGAGTCATCATTTTCGGGAATCGAACCTGCCATTTTTACCTACTTAAGCGATGGTGAACTGAACATTTGCGCCACATAAAGATCTTTTAGCGTATCTAACTGTGAATTTAATTTTTTGATATCCTGAGTGAAAACATTGTATCCAATAATAGCAGGAATCGCGACAAAAAGTCCCAGCGCCGTTGCATACAAGGCCTGTGAAACGCCAGTCATGACTGCGGAAGATCCCGACTGCGATCCTAAATATGCAAACGCACGAATGATCCCTAGCACAGTTCCAAACAAGCCGATAAAAGGCGCATTCGAACCCAAAGTAGCTAAAACCCCAAGACCTTTTTCCAATTTTATTTTTTCTTCGCGACTGTATGCTTGGACCACGCGATCGATCGCTTCTGGAACAGCAGTCGCCGATAGTATATTTTGAAAGGCGCGAGATAGATAAGTATGACTACCCGAAACGTGGTTTTTTAATCCCGGTTTGAAATTAGCCGAATCACCCAAAAGCGATTTAATTTTTAGAAATTCGTCGGACAGAACCAGCGTGCTTAGATTTCGTCTGCGGTCGATCATTATACTAATAGACCAAACCGACAATCCCAGCATGACTAGCAAAATGAGTTTTTCGATAACATCCGTGATAATAATAATGGCTTCCATATAAGTTCCTCTGTTCTGATTTATGCAAGAACGAAGTAAATGATCAGCCAAAATGATTCAGGAGTTAAGAATATTCGATCAACGCCGCTCGGTGCCTTACTTTTACAAAGTAAACAATAAAATCGTTGCATTTTGGGCACAGATTTTAAGCATAAAAAAAGCGCCGGTTTATTCGGCGCTTTTAAGAACGGAAATCTTATCAGAATAGGCGATTAAGGCATTCTGTAACCAATTTGTTTAAACAAAGCTTCGACCGATCTCCATTTTCCAGGAAAAAAGAAAGGTTTCTTGCCGTAGCCTGCCGTGATGGCGACATTGTATTTTTTCAATTTCTGCTGTTCTTCTGGTGACAATGA
>JAYVPD010000205.1:0-16740 GCA_043757515.1 Pseudobdellovibrionaceae bacterium | reverse complement strand
ACAAAGCTGAACACAAAGAGCACAAAGCTGAACACAAAGAAGGCAAGAAAGCTAAAAAAGGCAAGAAAGCTAAAAAAGAAGAAACTAAGTAATTAGTTCCTCTAGAATGCTTTAGCATTTCTTTAAAGAGCTACACATTGTGTAGCTCTTTTTATTTTGGGCTATTGCAACTGTGTAAGAATTCTTTTCGAGTCTCTGAGCGAGTTTTAAAATCACCACGTAAATCAGTTGTGATCGTTTCTGAATTGGCGTCTTCTATCCCGCGGGCAATCACACAAAAATGTTTTGCACTTAAAAAGACCGCTACATGGGGAGTTTCTAAGACGTACTCTAAGCAATCGGCGATTTGCTTGGTCAACCGTTCCTGCACTTGGGGACGACGCGAAAAAAAATCTACGATTCGATTTATTTTAGACAATCCGATCACTTTCTCTTGAGGAATATAAGCTACCGTAGCATGTCCCTGGATCGTCTGAAAATGATGCTCGCAATACGAGATAACATCGATGTGTTTTATAGTGATCATTTGATCATAGCGCATTTTATTTTCGATCGTCGTTATCTTGGGAAAGTTTGCAGAATTTAGGCCGCTAAAAATCTCATTCACGTACATTTTTGCAACTCGCCTAGGCGTGTCTTTCAGGCTATCGTCCATCAAATCCAAACCCAAAGTTTTCATTATCTCGGTAAAGTGAAATTTAATCTTTTCTACTTTTTCTTCAGAACTGAATTCAGTTTCAAGTTGGGGCGACGGCAAAACATGGCTTAAAATTTCTTTTTTAATATTCATTTCGGTGTTTTCTTTCAAGACGCTGTTTGATTCGATTTCTTTGTCTTCGACACTTATCTTAAAGCCCATATATTCCTTTGTTCAATAGCGTTCTATAGTCTAACCTAAAGACGTCAAATTATTTTCGATTTTATTGTATTTAGTTTATACTTTTGTAAACTTAAAACGCTCTATTGTCGATTTGGTCTGTGAATAAACAGGAAAATGGCATGAAATTCATTAAATCAGTGTTTTTATCAGTTTTAAACTCAGTACTCGTTTATTTTTTAATCTTGGTACTTACCTTAAGTTTTTTTCAACGAAAATTTCCTCCGACACTTACGGACCCAAGACCGATGATCGAAAAAATAAAGATGTTAATGACTACAATGACCAGTATGAATTCTTCAACTGCGCTTAGTGACCCTGCGAATTCGGATCAATTAATTGTTAAACAGCAAAAAATGATTGATGATTTAAAAAGCCTGCAGTCTGCCGTTATGCCAGATACCACGCCAAAAAAAGACACCCGCGGCGGCGAACGAGATTGGATAAACACCAAAATACGATTGGACCAAGCCGATTATAAAATCAAGGTTCTTGAAAATGAAGTGTTTCTTTTAAAAAACGAACTTCATCAGCTCAAGCCAATCACTAAATAGCTACATCAGTTTTTAAAGTTGATCTTTTTCCTGAACTAAAGCTGTCAAGTTTTTAGCCGCACGCAAACCACTGCGAACACAGTCATTTAAATTTGCGTGGTCAGGTGAAATTAGATAATCCCCAGCGAGTTGCAAACTCATTCGCTGCCAATTTTCAAAATACGCTGCTTTGACGGGAATGAGAGTATTGGTCCCGAGTTTTACTTCGCTTCCACCTATGAGCGGAATTTGCGACCAAGAATAGACATTTTCTTCTTCGAGATCTCGAATCCCAAATATCTGAGCCACTTGGTTTTTAATTGGAGTAAGCCCAGAAACTTCGATCATCTGATCCGTATCGATCGAATATAACAAATCATCCTTAAAAACCTTAAGTTTATTTGGTTCAAAAAAATAGTAGGTACCGTTGTCCCGAGTTGACTTCTCTTTAGATTTGAAAACCACTCTAAAATGAGTTTTAAATTGTGCTTGCGAAAGTGCGTCTTTAAATTCTTTATTTGTAAAAACGTTTTCAATACCTTTAATTGTTTTTAACTGATTAAACGGCAAGGCCAAAACTACAAACGGAGCGCTGAGTTTTTTTAGTCCCTCTTTTGTTTGAATCGTGCAAAGCCATTTGTCCTTTGATCGATTAATTTCAATCAAGCGAGTGTTCACTTGCAAATTATAATTTGGAATAACTCCGCTTACTCGCTGCCCAAGAATATCAACGAACTGACTCATACCGCCGGGAAGATACATTTTTTTTCCGCTTAAGGTAAAGCGTTCTAAAAAATACAGCCATTCTAAAAAAGAAATCTCAGTCGCTTTTTTTTGAAATTGCGATTCGGCCCAATTTTTAAAGATAAATCGACCTTTAAAGTCTAATTTTGAGTCATTTAAAATATCTGAAAAGGCGATTTTATCATAGGCTTCCAGATCCGCAATCAAGCGATCGTCACGGGGCTCAATTGGCAGCTGATCGGTCAGTTTTCGAACGCGAGCCAATTCTTTGTTCCACGCTTTTAGAACAGCCGGATAACTGGAAACTAGGGCTTTAAAAGGTACGATGTCTTTATTCAAACAAAAGAAAAAAGCGTTTTTGTGAAGTGACGATTCTTCTAATTCTAAATTCATTTCTTTTATCAGCTCGCTTATATCTTGATCCAAAGAATCCACATGGTGCGCGCCCATTTCAATCGAACCCAAAGGCTGAGGAAAGCGCTGGGACAATACGCGACCACCAATTCGTCCTGAGCCTTCAAAAATTCGATAGGGAATATCATTTTTTTTCAAAAAATAGGCAGTGGAAAGACCCGACACGCCTCCGCCAAAGATTAAAACCTCTTTAGAGTAATCTGCTTTTTCAATTTCAAAATAGCGATCAAGCGCGGCGCAACCGGTCAGACTCAATAGTGAGACTACTTTTGCCGATTCTATGCTTTTTTTTAAAAACTTTCTTCTGTCCATTTTTATTGGTATTATGCCCTGAACAAACCTCCAAATGAAAGTAAATTATCATGCGTCCGGATCTAAGTTGGCCAGATTTTCAAACACTGCACTCGGGTGGTCAGCTGCAGGAAATTCTAGCTTCGCTAGACGAATCCGGATTGTACTTTAAGCCTGCCTTTATAGATCCTGCCATCACGAATGCCTGGCAGCAGTATGCTGAGAACCAATCTAAAGCTGATCGCTTTCATCAGGCTTCTATTGGGCTTGACGAAAGCAAAATGAAAGATGCTTCCATTCGTTCCGATTCTATATTGTGGGTTCATGAGTTTTCTGGAGTAACAGCCCCGATCGGACATTGGCTAAAACAGCTTATGGCCGAACTAAAAAATCATTTTCGGGTGTCCCTAGAAACGATTGAATCTCACTTTTCAATTTACTCAAAAGGGGCCCATTACGCCAAGCACATAGATAATGGCATCGGACAGAATTCACGATTTTTTACCTTTATATTTTACCTAAATCCGGCCTGGATGGCTGGGGACGGCGGCGAATTGGTCGTCTACGATCCCAAACAATCGCAGCGACCGATTCACACAATCGCGCCCAAATCCGGCACGTTCGTCATTTTCCGAAGCGATCTTTTTTATCACGAAGTGCTGGCTTCCCGTGTTCCCCGTTATACTTTTACCGGCTGGTTGAGGCGATATGAAGGACTATAGTTCGCTGACTCGATTTGTATTACTAAATCGCCTAAGGTACCGATTGTTAATTTTAGGAACTTCGTGCCTGGCCGCTATGCTTGGAATATTGTCTCCTTATTTTCAAAAAGGATTCCTCGATCAACTCATATATTCTCGGACGTATTTGCCGGCATTTTTAACCTTTTCAAGTCCACTGTATTATTTGTTTTTGGCGGTGGGATTTTTGATATCCAGTCAGCTTTTGAATCAACTTACCAATTACATTGGAATTAAAGAGTCCTTGTTCATGCAAAAAAAAATCGGACTCAAAATTTATGACAAAGTTCTGTCTTTAAAACTCGATTCTATGACCCAACGTCCACTGGGTGAAATTGTTTCGCTCTATGCAACAGATGTGGCCGGTGCGACCGTCTATCTGGATCAGACTTTAGCTTCGGGCTCTTCCACATTTTTTCCGCTTTTGATTACTCCCTTTGTACTCGTAAATTTTTTTGACACTCCCGTTGTCTACACATTATTGCTGATGGCCGGTGTGACCCTTCTAAATACCTATTTGGCCTTTAGGCAGTCGAAATATTTTTATTTATTTAAAATGCTGGCTGCCGAGCGACTTGGATTTGTAAATGAATGGATTCAAAATATTCGAACTTTGCGAATTTTGGGCTGGGTCGAAATAATCGAACAGCGAATTATATCTAAACGCGAAATTGAAACTCAAAATCGAATTAAAATGGTTACCAATGGTCAATTGATGAATTCAATTTCATCATCGTTTACCTTTATCATAAATATTGCTACACTTGGCTTGCTTGTCCTTTATTACAAAAGGGATCTTACGCCAGGAGAGATTTTTGCACTGCTTTGGATTTTAGGCGTTTTTTTAACTCGCCCCTTTCGTCAAATGCCTTGGTTTTTTACCTTCGCCTTTGATGCGGCGACAAGCATAGCCAGACTGGAAACGTTTCTATCAGTCAAAAACAAATTCGATGTTCGCGAAGCGGAATTGATCGACATGCCTTCTGATGCAATTTTAGAAATTGAAAATCTTAAACTTACTATTCAAAGTCAAAATATTTTAGATATAGATAAATTCAGCGTTCAACGTGGTCAACATGTTATGATTGTCGGAGAAGTCGGTAGCGGAAAAAGTATGTTACTGCTTTCACTTTTAGGCGAAACAAATTGTGAGTGGCAGCGGTACGAAATCAATCGTCGCTATCTGTCAAGCCTATCAACCAGCTTTCGATCTGTTTTTAGCTATGTCCCACAAGAAGGATTAATTGTTTCCACAACCTTGCGTGACAATGTCGTTTTAGAATACGACTCGCCGAAATCCAATGATTTGAAAATCAAAGAGTCAATTAAACAAGCACAATTTGAAAAGGACCTAG
Source organism: Pseudobdellovibrionaceae bacterium (assembly GCA_043757515.1). Lineage (GTDB taxonomy): Bacteria > Bdellovibrionota > Bdellovibrionia > Bdellovibrionales > Bdellovibrionaceae > UBA2316. Next base: position 11,786 of record JAYVPD010000205.1, on the reverse strand, counting down.
AACTGTTGGATACTGGACTTGATACTGAATTTGGCGAACGCGGAGTAAATCTGTCTGGCGGTCAGAAACAAAGAATCAATATTGCGCGAGCCGTTTTTGACAATCGAGATATCGTAGTCATGGACGACTCCTTTAGTGCCCTAGATTCTGAAACCGAGAATTTGATTTTTGATCACCTGGTGAGTGAAACTTGGAAAAATAAAACAATCATAATGACTACGCATCGACTGAATCTTTTGGTTGGTGCGGATATTATCTATTTTATGAAAAATGGAAAAATTAAATCGTTTGGGAACTACGCCGAATTGCTTGCAACCGACTCTGATTTTAGATTGTTTTGCAACCAGCTTGCAGAAACCACACAACCTGATTTCAAAGGGACGTCCTTATGAAATTCGAAGAAAAACCAGAAAGCGGCCAGTCGTTTTCCAAAACTGTATTTGAAACTTTAAAAGAAGCCTATCAGCCTTTTTTCATTCCTATTTTTTCATATTTATTTTTAGGCTTTGTCGGCCGCGTATTTATTTTGGGACAGGCAAACATTATTGGGTATTGGGTGGATTCTTTGTGTAAAGACCCATTGCCCTGTCGAAAATCGGCTTTGTTTATTGGTTGGTCCCATTCTGACTATTTAATTCTTTTATCTGGAATGTGCGCTTTTGGTTTTATTTTCACGATTCTTTTTCGAATATTTTTTTCGCGCTATTCCGCCTATGCTGTTTCGTCCATATATGATCGAGTGACGTTTCGTGCTTCCCGATTTCCAATTCGTTTTTTCGATGAAAATCCTGCCGGACGCATTATTACTCGATTTTCCTCAGATTACGGGACAGTATTCAGACTTTTCGGAGGTCCACTAGCCGAGTTTATTTCGATTATTTTTGACCTGACTTGCGTCTTGGTTTTGATAGTCATTTCAAGTCTGTATTTTGTGGTGCCACTAATAATTATTATTTTTCTAAACTACTATATCTATAAAAAAAACATCCCTACTTTGCGAAAAGAGCGAAGGGCTCAATCGGCCAGTCGATCACCGTCGATTTCTCATTTCGCAGAAAGCACCCAAGGAGTAACGACTATAAAGATCAGTGGTCGAGCGGATTCCTTTCGAAATCGATTTCGCATTCTGGATACTTTTTATAACAATCAAAGATTACAAACGAATATTGAAATAATGAAATTCTCTTTTAAAATGAATAATCTAAGCAGTCTTCTGCTGTTTATGGTGGGAGTTTTATCGTTTTATTTGATTAGAGACGGCAAAATATCGGCCGGCTCGATTGGCGCATCGTTTGGGCTTATTGTTTATTCTGGAAATACCATTCAAATGTTTTTTGAGTGGTTGGCGCAGTTAGAAGAAGGCATCATTGGAATCGAACGGCTAAGTCAGTATTTACACCATGAATTGGAATACGGCCAGGATCCCGAATATCTTAAAAAATTGCCTGTATTGATTCGAGCACCTGACTTACTGACGCGAATCAGGCCTCCTATACCCACTTCCAAACAGGGACAACTGGCACTCAAAGATCTTTGGTTTCGATACTCACCTGAATTACCCTGGGTATTAAAAGGGATTAGTTTAGAAATCCAATTTGGCGAGAAAATTGGAATCATTGGGCGAACCGGATCTGGCAAAACAAGCCTGATTCAATCTTTGTTTTTGCTTTATCCGTATGAACGAGGCCAAATCCTAATTGACCAAAAAGAACCCATTAAAGACATTCCGCTGGCCACCTATAGAAATAATTTTTCCTATATTTCTCAAGATCCGGTCCTACTTCAAGGCACTTTACGTGAAAATCTGGATCCCCTGAATCAAATCAGCCCGGAAATCATCCTTCAGACCTTGGTACAAGTCGGCTACATTTCCTCAACTCTGGATGAATCGACGTTGGAGTCCCGTATCGAAGAGAGAGGGAAAAACCTTTCAGTGGGCGAAAAACAATTATTATGTTTAGCTAGAACACTCTTGCAAAAATCACCGGTTGTCATTCTAGATGAAGCGACAAGTTCGGTGGATCCTCACTCGGAAGAGCTTATGGTTAGAGCCACAGAGGAATTCTTTAGCGACCGAACGGTGCTTATCATTGCCCATCGACTTTCAACTCTTGAAAGATGCGATAGAATAGTATGGCTAGAAAAAGGTGAGATTCGAAAGATCGGCCCAGCGGTCCAAATTATCCAAGAATTTAAAAAATTCGACGAAGCCACTTTTTATTAAATTAAGTGTTTGTAAATCCCCCCACATCTGTTAAAAAAACTTCATATTAAATGTAGAAAGTCGCTCATATTACTCAGAAAAGTAGCCGAAAGAGTAGTCGATGGAAGAGAATCAAAAACCAGACATCATAAATCCAGAGTCGACTGAAAATAGCGAAGACAATATACATTCTCTAGACGAGAGTCCTGAAAACGAAGTCATCAACCTTGCAACCTCTTGGTCGTCACTAACATTGAACGAACGCCGTAAAAAATTTGCGGATCTTCCTCGAACCGAAGCTGAAGATTTATTCCTAAGCATGAACACCCACGATCAAGCCGAGCTAGTTGCTGAAATCGCAATTCTTGAAAAAAGATCTTGGGTGCGTTTGCTGGCTCCAGACGATGTGGCCGATGTGATTCAAGAAATTGGGCCGTCTAGTCGGGATGAAATTTTAAATCTATTAGATCCCCAAACTCGTCGCGAAGTGACCGCATTGCTAGCCTATGCCGAAGACAACGCCGGCGGATTGATGAGTTCGCGCTATGCTCGCCTGCGCCCTGAAATGACAGTGGATGAAGCGATCAGCTATTTGCGAATCCAGGCGAAAACTCAAGTAGAAACTATTTATTATGCCTATGTACTGGATCACAGCCAAATCTTGCTTGGGGTCGTTTCGTTTCGAGAATTGTTTGCCGCCAATCCAAGTAAACTGGTTCGCGAGATAATGAAAGAAGACGTCATTAAAATTCCAGTCAATCTAGATCAAGAACAGATTGGACGTATATTTTCCCAGCAAAATTTGATGGCTCTTCCAGTTATAAACGACGATGGTCAAATGCAAGGTATCGTTACGTTCGATGACGTCGCATCGGCTATTCAAGAAGAAGCGACAGAAGATATTCAAAAACTAGGTGCTGTTGAAACGCTGGATGCGCCGTATTTGAAAACCTCCTTAGTTGAATTGATTCGAAAACGCGCCGGTTGGCTTGGAATTCTTTTTCTTGGAGAAATGTTCACAGCCTCGGCAATGGGTTTTTTCCAATCGGAAATTGAGCGAGCCGTCGTTCTGGCCCTATTTATTCCGCTGATTATTTCCAGCGGCGGAAATTCGGGTTCACAAGCCTCTACATTGATTATTCGCGCTATGGCCTTGGGCGAAGTGCGACTTCGTGATTGGTGGCGAGTTTTAGTTCGCGAGGTTCTTAGCGGCTTGGCTCTGGGCACATTTCTTGGTATTATGGGATTGACTCGAATTATGCTTTGGCCGAATCGAGACGCTCTTTACGGGGTTCATTATTTATATGTCGCCATCACAGTCGCCTGCAGTATTTTAGGCGTCGTACTTTGGGGCACCATCTGCGGTTCCATGCTGCCATTTATTTTGAAAAAAATGGATTTGGATCCTGCGACGGCTTCCGCTCCCGGGGTGGCAACTTTAGTGGATGTTACGGGGCTTGTTATATATTTTTCGGTCGCCAGTTTTTTCCTTCGCGGTTTGTTGCTTTAAAACTTCGATATGATTTTGGCAAATCTTCAATCGCTATTTTCTTATAACATTAATTTTTGTTGGATTGTAAAATCCTCTTACAAACGATCCTGTATTTTTATATACATCTATGAATAGGTAGAGTGAATCTGGTTGATACATTACGTTTTTAGTAATCTCTTCTGAAATTACTTTTTTTGTATTCTTATCAACACAAAATGTTTTGGCACTTTCAAACTCAAGATTTGACTCTTCTAAGTAGTGCCCTTTTTTTATTTCTGCGTGCCGAATCATTCGTTTAAAAACATCAATCCAGTAGCAAACTTTCAATTTATTTTGGGATTCAATTGTGCTGGTTAGAATAAGACCAGGTTTCAAACTATATTCTAGGTTGTTTGTGACCCGAGCGCTGTTTCCATTGCTTGTGATAGAAATTCCGCGCCAAACGGATTCTTTTGGAATTCCAACGGCCCCGAGTGTATAAAAAACTAAAGAATATATAATACCCACAATACTATTTTTTTTCATCACAGTACCCTATTCCCAAATATGAGTTGATTCGTTGTATTTGAAGCCAAGTTTTTCAAGTTCTAGAAAAAGAACAAAGGATTCGTTGCCATAAGCCGCTGACGGTTCACATTTTGACAAAACGTCAGGTGATACAAATCTGTTTTTCTCACCAGGACACATAAAATATTGCGAGGCATAGGCAGAATTTTCTTTCTCTAGCCTATTAAGAGCTGCTATCAGTTTAAGAGTCTCATTGGTTGAAGCACTGTCTAACAATTTAATTCCTCGTTTACGACTCCACAAAGTAGTTTCCATAAAATTTGGCATCCACCCGTCATTTTGAAGTAAATAGAGATCCATAGAATAGATCTCAGCTTTATAAGCAAACCTTATTCGGCTATTAAGACGTTCAGAATTCACTCGAATTGAATTTGATGGATTCATACCATTGATAAACTTGGATGCAAGCCCAAGTTGGTAAATATAGTGCAAGTGAATACCTTTCATCATGTCATCAAAGGCGACTTCAACAAAACGACTGGGAGACCTATTTCTAGCTACCAGTTGATAACTAAACATAGTTTTATCTAGGTAACAAACCTGTTCACGTGATTGGTATGACATTTTTCGCATAACGCTTTCTAGACATACCGAATTGCCGAGATTTTTAAAATGGAAAAGGTCGGCATAGTACAATCCATCTTTTTGAAGATAAATTTTCATATAAGCCATCCACGAAAAGTCTTTTTTTTCAAAAACAAAATCGACTTTATCACCGGCGGCAACTAACCGCCGCCTAATCTTTTTAACCAATTCGCTATGTCCGCTTTGCGAATAGTACTTGGCAAATACCCCGTTGCTATTGTTGCTGCCAAAGCTATCGACGAAAACACTTGAGTCGGACTTTGCCGCAAGCGATAAAAATATCAATAGAAATGAAATAAATTTAAATCGTGCCCTGTTAAAGATCATTTTGCTACCCCACTTTTCCCTATTTAAATTAGATTTTTTGTACGCTGTATTTGCCAGATCCTTGTTCAATTGTGCCTGAGTCTTGATCCAAAGAAATAAAAAGATTCAAAAACGAAGAAGGCAATGCTAAAATTCCAAATTTAGTTTTAGAAATCTCGACATTGTCCGAGCTTGAAAAGCAGGTTTTATCCCCTGCGATATAAGCCAAATGCGATTGTTCTTGGTAGAATCCGGCTGATGTTACTCTTGAATACTTTTCAGTTCGAAGAAAACCTAAATTGTTTACACAAACCTGAGAGGCATCGATTTTAACTTTTGTTTTAATAGTGAAACCTTCATCTGAAAGTTCGAAGACAACATCATCATTTTGATATTGAACTACCCCACCGCTTTCATTTGTGTAATTGACTGCTCGCCAAGACGTCGTGGTCTCAATGGCGTGTGCTGAATTAAAAAAAACTAAAAAAACTACAAGTCCAATTCCAATGTTTTTCACTATTTATGACCCCATGTTTTAGTATTTTCATCATAGCTATAACCATTTGATTTCATGCGAGATATAAAAAAAGAAAACTCATCTCCCCAAAAGGAGGTGCCAAGGCATTGAGCTAAATCCTTTTTAGGCAGGATTCCAGTTTTGCCGTCCGGACACTGAAAATATTGTGAGGCGTAGCCAAATCCATCTTGTTTTAGTTTTTCAATTCCCGCTTTAAGCATCGTCATCGCTTTCAAAATTCGTTTGTTTAAAATACGGCCTCCATGCGATTTGTTCCAACCAATCGGATCAGAGACATCCCTTAGCCAGCCGTTGCCTTCCAAGATAAGCTCGGCGAGCTGATCTTTTAAAAGGGGCTCAGATATTTTTAGTAAATCTGAAATTTGCAAATATTCATTTCTACTAGCCTCATCACTTGCGGCTGAACTTATAAAATGGAATGAAGACATTGCGACCATGTTTTGCCAATGTATAAAATCCATAAATTCATCAAAGGCCTTTTCCACAAATTTTGTGTTTTGCAAATAAGTCCCCCTTATGAAGGTGTATTCATCTTTCATTTCATAGCAGGTGGAATTTCGTTCGGGTGGACTTAGTTTTGACATGGCTGTCGCCGAGCATTTTGAAGATGCGTCAGATTTCCTTTGATAAACCGACAATTGATATTCATATTCGTTTTTTGCATTTAAAGTTACGTACCCTTTGAATACCTCATTAAAGTTTTTATTCTCTAAAAATAAAACAACGTTTTTAATTTGCCCTTCTAAATAATCTTCCACGTCTTTGGCGATATCAGATTTCTGATCATAGTAATTATATAGAAAACCAGTTTTAGATCCTCCGCCGACCTCATCGAATATCGCCAGAGCTTGCTGCTGCCCGAACGAAGTCAAACCAATTGAAAAAAGTAATAAAAAAACACTCGTCGACATTTTATACACCCAGATACTCCTTGGTTAATGAGAACCACAAGATAACCATTAATTGTATTTTTTGACAAATAATTAGTTTTTAAATACAAATATTTATTTTAGACTTCCGTATCAAAAGTGAACAGTTGTCAGACAATTTATGCGATAAGCCCATCATTTCGGTCAGTTAAGGGCGTCGCGCCTGTTCAAATGGCACTTTGCTCGCAATGCTTCAATACTAGTGAAATTAAGTTTATTTTTTATTTTAATACTATTTTCTGATTCACTTTTGGCTAACCAATGCGCGTTCTATTATTCGGCCGCTCAAAGCCATGAGCCTAAGCTCAATTTAAAACGACAATTGTCATTGGCTCTTTATGGCCAGAAACCGTCCGATGAGAAACTGTACTTTTTTTGGGTCGATCAGTTACCAAGAGAAAATTATAAAGACTGGTTCTTAAAAAAATTTCCTGGACTCGGCTCTTACACCCCTTTCCTGCCAACTGATTTTTCTACTCATGGGATTGTTCGGTATCGAAGCCGGCCGACATTGCTATTTGACGATCTTAGCGAAGATCCCATCATTGGGTCAAAAAAGATTGAAACTGCCGAATGGATAAGAGAGCAGTCGTCAATTGTTTTGCGAGCATTTTTAGGAAACTATAAAGGAAAAACCTCCCCATCCATTATAGCTGCTATTGACGATTTACATACTTTGCTTACCGATGTGTCCAATGATCGACTTGGCTTTGGCTTTGTTGCCACCGGTCCTCCCGAAAAAGGAGGCATCGTTTTAGGGACACTTCGAATTTTCTCAGGGGGCCAGGACTTCTCTGATTCCCACCCGCTTTTACCAATGGAACAGTCTTTTTTAAAAGATGGCGTGAATCCAGATACCTCATATAGACTGGCTAAACTAAGACGATCTCATCCCGGCAAAAGTTTATTTGAGATAGGGTCACATTCGATAAATATTCCCGAAAACAAGGATCCCAAATTGGCGGAACGAGTTCGGACTATCATTGATCTTTTTTACCTACGGTATTATTTAAGCCGCATCGATGATGATGCCATTTTCTTCTCTCATGTTTTAAACCCAATAGTCGCAAGAAAAAATGGGATCCGCTATGGACTCCGCACTGTCGAAAAGGTTACGGTGCCCGGCCAAAAAGAAATCGAACGTATCCAAGAGGCCACGGCCAAGACTATTAAACAGCGACTAGCTGAAAGCTACGGAATTGATAAGACACAATTGCCTGACTATATTAAATTGCAGTTCGATCCTGAAAGTAATTTAGATTCTAATTTTGAATTTTAGTTTTCAAAAGTCGCGCGACATAGTCAAAACATAGATTTTTCAGATTTTTTGAAAATTCAACGTTGCGGCACGTGGCTGCTTGGAAACAAGCACCTGTTATATAGGTGTGTACATCAATGCTTACAGCATCCGCGGAGCCAATTAATGAATATAAGCCCATGCCGATCCCCTCGTGAATAAAAGAAAGAACCCGACGGCGCCCAATTTCGATAAGCTCTGAATTCTGTATTTTAAGTGACACTTTTGTTGTGCATAAATAATAATAATACATATGGAAACTCGCTTGCATTGGCTGCTCGGCGATCCATTTGAACTGAGCGTTCACATAGGCGTTGACCGGATCAAAATTTTTCTTTGATCGGGCATCCAGAATAGAGCGATCTAAATATTCGTACGTTTTATCAGAAACATAGTCTCCAGCCACGCGTGAGAGGCTGTCTCCTTGTTGTTGAAAGTGATATCTGACGGACGTCAGGGCTACCTTGCTCTCATCTGCAATTTTTTGCAGGGTAATGGATTCGACCCCGTCTTGCCAACATAGGACCAAAAAAGCATTTAGAATTTCATCCCGTAGATTTTGGCTACCTTCCCGAAATGGGCGCCCTGCCTTGCGTTTTGTTCTCTTCATATTTTTAATATCGGCTTAATTGTCGAAAATTAAAATTAACTTATCTAATTTTGCAATTTAAATTAGGACAAAGGTCGGAAAGGAATAACTTTCACCTACTATCTCCCACCGACCCGTCTAGGTTTTAGTCACAGATGAATACTTTACCTAGCACAAAAAAAATAGCGCCCAAATCCCTAGAAAATCTGGAAATGTATCGGGAGTTCCACTATCTTTCAAATGCGAAACCGCACTTCATTTCTTGAGGACTCAAATGAAATTAAAAATTAAACTTTTGTTAACTTTGTTTCTAGCCATGCCTAGCCTGGCTCAAGTTATTGACACAAAACAGTATTCTGATCCTGCTTTAAAAGAAGGTGAATGCCATACTTTGTCTGATTCTAAGGTTTATCTTTCTAGTGTTAAAAAAAATTCTAAGGCGGTTAGTGAAATCGGAGAGGCTAAAATTGATTTTTTGCGGGACACGGAAAGTGAATCTTACTTTTTTTGTAAATTGAAATGCGTTTTGAATACTGAGACTCATTATATTTGGATTACTCAAAAAGATGAAAATGAAAATTTCAAAAAATTGGAAGGTTTTGTTTGTTCGGGCCTTGAAATTCGCGACGTGGCCGTGACCTCTACCCTAACGATCAAAACGACCGTGGCGACTCCCTACAAAGCGGTACAATCTAGTTTTTCGGAAGTTCATGACGTTCTTAAATCTATCAATTATAAAATGACTTCTCAAATGACTGCGGACCTATTTTCTGAATTTTATTTAAATCTTCATGCCGTTCAAAAGGCCTATTCAACGGCTAGTTCTGGTCCTTTTCTATTGGCCGGTGCTGAATTGGCTCAATACTTTTTAGAAAACCCTGAATCGGAACAACTGATTAAAGATAAAATGGCAGAACTGGCAACTATAGAAGCCCTAGAGGGCCCTGCCCATCCAACTACAATGGATTTCACGTCATCAGCATCACTAGTGAATTTGTTTTTTAGAATGAATGGTCGCTTTGTGCCCTATGTTCCTGAAAAAAAACAAGCGGAACAATACTAGCCGCAAGCAATGGATGTCCCACAATTAAGGCAAACAAAACATCCACCGCGTAGTTCGGTTACACTATTACAGTCACCACAACGCGGATGTTCTGACACTTCCAGAGGCTGAGCTATTTTGCTTTTGTCACGATACACTGCTACCGATTTAAGCCCGAGCTCCCAGGCCATTAAATGAATGTCGGCCACATCTTGCAGCCGACACTGGCTCGGCAAATTAATTGTCTTGGAAATGGCGCCCGAAACAAAGGGCTGAACCGCAGCCATCATTTTGAGATGTGCTATGGGCGAAATAGGGTCCGCGCCCAGCGCAGTTTGGAATACTTTTTTATGGGCTGGATCACGCAATAGTTTTTCATCCAGATGTCCTGTTTCTAATAGCCGTGTTTTTAATACGTTTATCTCTAAATCAGAATAATCTAAAGTTTTTAAAGCCTCTTCAAAATAATGATTTACTAGTTTCAAACGAACGCCCGATCCGTCTTTTTTCCCAGTAACAAGATTTTTGTATTTTATAAATGAAAATTCAGGTTCTATACCCGTAGTTTCTGCGTTCATAAAAAAACTGATAGTTCCAGTCGGCGCGATCACCGTCGCCTGCGCGTTTCGAAACCCAACATCCGAACACTGGGAAATCACAAAATTCCAATTGTCTGTGGTTATTTTTTTAAATGTGGCCGGCAACAACGACCAATTTACTTTATTATTAGCTAGTGAATGAAGTTTCATTACTTTCATGAAACTTCGTTTGTTTTTCATATACTGCCCGAAGGGGCGTGTTGCCTTAGCAAAGCGATGGCTACTTAGATAGGCTTCAGACGTTAAAAGGGACGTAATAAACGAGGCCCAGGATCGAGCTTGATCGCTGTCATAAGGAATTCCCAATTTTAAAAAGAGTGAGCCCAAGTTTGTAAAACCCAGCCCCAGCGGTCTGTAGTCCCGCGAATTTTGTCCTATTTTTTCTGTTGGATATTTAGAGAAATCGATCAATAGCTCTTGAGCCAAAAACAAAACTTGAATCGTATGTTTAAATTCCTCAAGCAAAAAATTATTTTTTTTATCTAAAAAATGAACCAGATTAATACTAGCAAGATTGCAACTGGTATCATCTAAAAACATAAACTCTGAACAGGGATTGGAAGCCTTAATTTCCTCAGATTGAGCGCAGGTGTTCCATTTATTAATCGTATCGTGAAATTGCAGACCTGGATCAGCACAGCGATGGGCGGCCTGAGCAATACTCTGCCATAAATCTTGGGCCGACACTGATTTTACTATTTTTTTTGTCTTTCGGGCTCGAAGCGCCCATTTTTTTCCAGCTTTCATCGCCTTCATAAATCGATCTGTTACCCGAACTGAATTGTTGGCATTTTGCCCTTTAAGTGACGATAAAACGTCCCCTTCAAAGTCGCCACTATAACCAGCTTTTAAAAGTGAATCGGCTTTGTCTTCTTCTTTAGATTTCAAGTTTATAAATTCTTCGATTTCAGGGTGATCACTGTCCACAATTACCATTTTAGCAGCCCGACGGGTAATCCCCCCGGATTTTATGGCACCCGCTGCGGTATCAAAAACATTTAAAAATGCCAAAAGCCCTGATGAATACCCACCGGTATCAAGCGCTTCGTGATAGCTTCGTAGATTTGAAAAATTGCTGCCCGAACCAGATCCATATTTGAAAATTTGACTTTCATTTTTCAAAAGATCAAAAATCTCTTCCAAGGAATCACCAACACTTTGAATGAAACAGGCTGATGTTTGGGGGTTTTTAAAGACGCCTAAATTGAACCAAACGGGACTATTAAAGGCGGCTCGCTGACTGTATAAAATATATTTAAGTTCATTTTCAAAAACAGCCGCGTCTTGAGCGCTCAAATACCCTTGACTGATGGATTCCGATTTTAGTTTTTTAGTAACCCTCTGTACTAGCTGTTTTAGAGAGTACTCGGGCCGGCCTTTGATCGTGCGGAAATATTTACTGGCCGTGATATCAATTGAAAACGAGGACCAAAAGTCTGGAAACTCTAATCCTGACCGTTTGAAAAAGGCTTTTTTATCACTATCCAGAATTTCGCTCTTAAATTTTTTCCATTTAAAATAATCCTCGGCTTTTTTTCCTTTGGTAAAATGTGACGCGATTCTAAGTTTAGGCATTTCTTCCTTTTCTCTTTAAATTTTACGGGAAGACTTTATAATGAACAAGTATGACTAGTCCTTC
>JAYVPD010000204.1:0-4431 GCA_043757515.1 Pseudobdellovibrionaceae bacterium | reverse complement strand
GTCGACACATGCGAATTTCTAGATTCCAAATGGTCAATTTTAATTTTTCTAATTCCATTTAACTCTTCCGTGCAATGCGCTGCCGTCAATACGATTTTAGAATTATAGACGACCCCGCTGCATTCTGAAATCGGGTTGCCACGTTCGCCGCTAGAAATTCGAACGACCGGTGATCCGCCAGTCCACTGGGCCGGCAGCACAATTCCATTTTCAATTCCAAAGCTGGAAGTGACCATAAATAAAAGAGTAATAACTAGGATCTTAGTAATCATAGACTGTCTTTTAGACAGTCTATTCAGATAAAAGTCATCGGAATATCCGGCATATGGGCTAATTTTAAAATTTTTACTGGCCGATAAGGAGCGCTCCGATAAAAATGCCTAGGATTCCAAGCCATTGCTTAACGGTCATTTTTTCCCCCAGCCAAATCGCAAATCCTTGCGAAAATAAAATAGACGTGTTTCGAAGTGAAATAGCCACTCCGGGGAAGCTATTCTTTAAGCCGTATAAGAATAAAATAAAAGAACCGGCTGACAGAACACCTGCAATAATAATTGTTAGATAATCGCTTGCCTTTATATTTTTAATTTCTTTTAGAGCTTGAGCCCGCGACTTAAAGGCTAAAAAAGGTACCGAAGTTAACATCGAAAGCGCAAAAAGGGACACCTGACTGACCCCCTCTTTTAAGGCAAAGCCGTAAAACAAGTGGTATCCCGCAATAAACATCGAGCTGCTTAACGCCCAGACCAATCCAGTACGGTTCAATTTATCTTTATCTTTGGACGGCGCTAAAAATATCCCAGCTATAAGAATCAAGACCCCTATTAATTTAGTTTCAGACACAGGTTCTGATAGAAACGAAATCGAAATGATCGTAACTAGCAACATCGCCCCGCCGCGCATTATGGAATAGGAAATTCCGAAAGGAGCTGTTTCATATGTTTTGCTTAGGGTGTGAAAATACCCGGCTTCAAAAAGGCCTGCAACTAAGGTAAAACACAATCCCATCAGCGAGCCATAATGCACGCCACCCTTAACTGGCGCTGCGAGCAATGAAAACAGAGTACCCACGGAAACAATTAAAAGCAAAGCCGAGCTTTTTGGACTCAATCGTTTAAAGAGAAAATTCCAAGTCGAATGTAAAAATGCAGATACAATTAAAATGAGGTTGGCGGTCACTCAATCATATTGATTTTTCTTATCTAATAATTCAAGATAATCCTATGATTCAACTTAAAGGTGTCCACGATTTTGTTGTTAAGTCCTCGGTTCGTAGCCATGAAATAGTCTCCGATGTGAGCGCATCGATTGGCGGCCAAGATCAAGGAATGAATCCTCATGAAATTTTAGAATCCGCCCTGGCTGCTTGTACTAGTATCACTGTAAAAATGTACGCAAAAAGAAAAAATATGAAGTTAGACGATGTCGAAGTTGACGTTCAAATCCTATCCGAAGGTAAAGAATCTGTTATATCACGAAAAATTAAACTCGTTGGGACTCTTAGCAGCGAAGAGTCTGCTCGATTAATGGATATTGCTGATAAATGCCCCATTCATAAGCTTTTAATGAGCCAAGTCACCATTCAAACCGAAGCTCTTTAGTTCCAAAATTATCGTCCGCGAAACCTACTAAACATTCTTTTTTTGTCTATTTTAACTTTTTCTTGCAACTTTTTGGCAAAACCCGACAATCATTAGCTGTGGGGAGCTAATTTGAACTGGAATGTTTTAGTCGAAGGGTTGGGACCGCGGCTTTTCAACTATTTTTTACGTCGCGGCTATTTAAGAGAGGCTTCTGACATGACTCAAGAGGTGTTCTCACGCTTGTATCAGAAAATTGAAAGCAATCAATTTGATACAGCCAAAGGCTCCGTTGATTCTTTTGCCTTTGGAATTGCCCGTTTTGTCGCAATGGAAAACTATCAAAACAGTCAAATCTACAAATCCACCTCCGATGAGTTTGATTGGGAAACCATGTATGACCCCTCCGATGTGGCCAATATCGAGGCTGAATTCCAAAAAAATCAAACCATCGAGTTGTTTTTACGAGAAATAAAATCACTTAATCCAATCCAGCAAGACGTTTTAACTTTGTATATGGACGATGACATGACATTGGACGCAATTGCCGAACTTTTGAAATTGCCGATTGGAACTGTAAAAAGCCATCTTCATCGAGCCAAAGAAAAACTCAAAGGACTACTAGAAGCAAAAGGAATTAGTTTATGACAGATGATTTTAAGTCACTTAAACAACTGGGAAAAAACATTTCAAAAGACTCGCCTGAGGTTTTAGTTCAACATTGGAAGAACCTATTGACCGCGAATAGTTCTTTTTTAGGCAAAGGCAAAACAAGTAAACGATCTGGATTTAGTCGCATAAATTGGTGGCAATTGGCCGCGGCTTTAGTCGCTGGTATTTTAATTGGAAAATTTCTACTTCAATCCAATCCACGGTCATTTTCAACTATGGCAAAAAATACGACAGATGATGAAACTTTTGAATACATTTATACCAATAACTAATGTTGAAGCAATCAACGTCATCGTAAAGGCAGATAATCTGCCTGATGAAATTTAAATAAAAAGGAAACTAATGGAAATGAAATCAATACTTAGCACTTTAATTTTTTTAGCCGCTGTTACTGGATCAGCTAATGATCGCAATGTGGCGGCCACTGATATTAGTTTTTCAGAAAGCGATTCTCCAAGAAAAGATATCGAAACAGAAAAGCTTCGTTGGAAGATAGAAATTCATGGCGATATTTTGGTTTTTAATAAGTCGGGCACTCACCTTCTATATAAAGCCGATGAGGAAAGAAGATGGCGATTTGGAAATGAAAAACCCATCACGAGCTATTGGAATGTCGCCCAAAAAGGGCTACCGACGGTCGCCCTGTATCACGAGTGGCAAGTAACAAATGAAGGCGAACTCAAGCTTAAATACGAACAATTCGAATCTATGACGAAAGCCAAAGACGGAAGCGTAAAAACGGGCAAGTCGATGCAAGCAAAAGAAATTACGATTGAAAATATGTCGGGACCAGAGATCGTTCTTTTTCAAGATGACACTAGACGAATAGTGGCCCAATTTAAAATTCAAATTTGGCCAGAAGACAAAGGCGAAGATATTGGAAAGCTAGCAATTAATTCTCAGAGAATGACCATTTACGATTCCAAAGGCAATGTTTGGGCTACCCATTTAGACAATTCATCTGGTAACAATGTTTATTTTGGAGTGACAACTCATATGGGCAGCGTTTACATGAGCTATCTACCATTCCCAGGAAGCAAAAAAATAGGCGTTGCTGAGAAAAATCGAATTCGGTTGGAGCAGGAAAATATTAAGCTCACTATTGAAAGTATGGATGCACTATTGCCTCGAGGAATACAAGCCAACGTGTATGGGTTTATTGATTCGAACAAACGAACGGAACGATTGAATCAAGTGCAATCTAATGGCTCGGACAAAGAGGCCAATTTTTTATCTAGTATTAAACGTTAGTGATAAGTTTATTTTGGGGCCACTATAGTTTGTTTACCTACAGCTTCCGCAGTTCCGGCCCCAGCTGCTTTGGATATATCGTCAGTAAGAATTTTATTTTTCGACATCCAACTGCAAAACTCTCGTAATTTTTCAATTTTTTCTGGTTTCATAAACAGATTTTTCAACAAGGCTGTATCATCTTTTTGACAATCTGCTGGACCGGAAAACAATCCCAAATGATGACTTATCAATTCTTCCATTTTACAATTTTGACCTAGTTTTAAAGAAGTTTCGACGGGAAGGGAATCAGGATTTCCTTTTCCTAGAAAAATCGGTCCTCGAACTACTAGCTCAATCACATTTAATTCATGATTTGGAATTAAATTAAATTTTGTACTTCCTTTGCTAAAGCTATAACCCAATTTTCCAATTGATATTCCCGAAATATCGTTTCGATCCTTAATTGGTTCCTTTTTTACATCGGCATTTGGTTTATCAAAAAATCCAAAATCTATAAGTTTCATAAACGAATTTACCTGATCCAGACATTTCTGCTCGGACTTTGCAAAAGGCGATCCTATTGTGAGACCAAAAAGTAGAAGAATGGCTTTATCTATATCTTTTATTTTCAAAAGAAACCCCCAATTAAACGGCTACCCGGCATTTAACTTGTTACCAGCCTAATCTGATTTTACCAGTTTTTTCCTAGAAATAGAAAGGAAATCAGAAAGATCCTTGGCGGACTGAAAGCTTCGTTTGGGAATTATTGAATGTTGATATTTCGAATAGACTAGCAAAATCACAGAGTCTGATTCTAACAAGGCACTATAAAATCCCCACTCCAAAATCGAGTTCACTTTGTTTGTAGAATACTGAAGTCCTTGATTTGTAAACGTAATTTTTTGCTGGTCTCGATATTTCGGATCGGATTCAAATTGGATTTTCA